>NZ_JAEHCA010000002.1:0-549140 GCF_016483345.1 Bacillus cereus group sp. N24 | reverse complement strand
TAGCAATTGTTTTTCCGCTTTCTGTACCATCTAAATATCGTTTCACTGCTTGGATTTTCTCTGTTGAAGAAAATTTAGCCATAAAAAATGCACCTCCAATTGTTAGACTGTGTCTAACAATTGGGGTGCACTTCAGAGAGGGGAATCGGCTTTTTTTAATAAGTGATATTTCCTTAGCGTTGTAAATCCGCATTTTCCTGACGCTACCCCTCATTAGACTAACGAGGAGGATGGTTGAAGAAGACAAAAAAATTTGAGTATAAAAAGAAAAAACACTAAAAAGAATATACTAAACCGCATAAAAAGAAGATATGAGAACTTAATCTCATATCTTCTTTTCTCTCTACGCATTTACAGGTTCTTCTACATAAGAGAGGGCATTTTCAAAATCGGATATTAAATCGTTAACATTTTCAAGACCGACTGATAAGCGAAGTAATGAATTAGAGATACCTCTTTCATCACGAGCTTTTTGCGACAGTGCGGCGTGGGACATTTTAGCTGGGTAGGAAAGAATCGATTCGACAGCTCCTAAACTCACTGCAAAAACAGGTAATTTTACTTTTGATAAAAATTGGCGGAGTGCATCTTCTGACTGCAAAGTAAATGATAAGACCGCTCCAGCTGACGTTGCTTGAGATTGTTGAATATTAAATCCAAGATGTGTTTGTAATCCCGGATAATAGACATTTTGTACTTTAGCATGCTCTTGTAAATAGTGTGCAATTTTATTGGCATTTGCAGCTGAGTGCTCAAGACGTACATGTAATGTTTTTAGACCGCGAAGTACGAGAGAACAATCTTGAGGTCCTAAAATAGCGCCAAATGCATTTTGTAAAAATCCAAGCTTTTGAGCGAGTTCGGCATCTTTTACGACCGTTAATCCGGCAGTAACATCACTGTGACCAGCAATAAATTTTGTAGCACTATGAAGAACGACATCGGCGCCAAGATCAAGTGGCTTCTGGAATAATGGTGTCAAAAAAGTATTATCAACAAATGTAAGAGCACCAATAGATTTTGCGAGTTTAGAAACCTCGCGAATATCTGTTACTTTTAAAAGTGGGTTAGATGGTGTTTCTACATAAAAGAGTTTCGTATTCGATTTAATATTTTGCTTTATTTCTTCTAAATTGGTCATATCAACAAATGTATGTGAAACACCGTAACGGGAGAGTACTTCAGTTATAATTCGATAAGTGCCTCCGTATACGTCTTCTGAAATGAGAACGTGATCGCCTTGTGAAAGAAGGAGAAAAGCAGTAGAAATCGCTGCAATGCCTGAGGCAAAGGCGAATCCTTTTGTTCCGCCTTCTAATAAAGCAATGATATCTTCCAGAGCTTCACGAGTTGGATTTCCAGATCGGCTATAGTCGTATTTGCCAAAAGTATCTACATCAAACTGGTGAAATGTTGATGTGTTATAAATGGGAACGTTAACAGCTCCTGTTTGTGCATCGTGTTTATATTGGTTGTGTAGTAAGAGTGTATCTATAGAATAACTCATATTCTCACACCTTCTTTTACAAGTTTAATGGCTTGATTTAAGTCTTGAATTAAATCATTACTGTTTTCAATGCCGACGGAGAATCGAAGAAGACGATTACATACACCGTTCGCCGTTCTGATTTCTTCTGGAATATCAGCATGTGTTTGCGTTGCTGGATAAGTCATTAAACTTTCTACACCACCAAGACTTTCGGCAAATGTGATTAAGGATAAAGATTGTAAGAATGGATTAATCCAAGCTTCATCTTTAAGTCGGAATGAAATCATACCGCCTCTCCCTGGATAAAAGACATCTGTCACACCATCCTCATCATTTAAATAAGCAACAACTGCTTTCGCATTTTCTTCATGTTGTTTCATGCGAAGCGCTAAAGTTTTCATACCACGAATTAATAGCCATGAGTCAAATGGGCTTAAGACAGCACCGGAGGCATTATGATAATGAGCGATTTCCTCACAAAGTTCCTTTCCTTTTGCAACGACAAGTCCGCTTAATACATCATTATGCCCACCTAAATATTTCGTTGCACTATGAAGTACGATGTCAGCACCTTCTGTTAATGGCTGCTGTATATAAGGCGTGTAGAATGTATTGTCTACGATAAGAAGTAGTCTGTGTCTTTTCGCTACAGTTGCGACAGCGGCAATATCAGTAACTTGCATTAATGGATTAGTCGGAGTTTCTATGAAAATAGCCTTCGTTTCAGTTGTGATAGCTTGCTCAATCTGTTTAATAGATTGTGTATTTACGTATCTACATCGAACATTCCACTTTTTTTCGTGTTCGGAAAATAAGCGATACGTTCCCCCGTATAAATCTTCGGATACAATAAGTTCATCTCCAGAACGGAATAATGAAAGGACGAGGAGAACAGCTGCCATACCTGAACTACAGGCATAACCTTGTTGGCCATATTCTAAGTCTGCGATTGCCTGTTCTAAAAGACCACGAGTTGGATTTCCAGTTCGTGAATAGTCAAAGCCGGTAGATTTACCAAGTCCTTCGTGACGATAAGCGGTTGAGAAATAAACGGGTGGATTAACAGTTCCTGTTGTAGTTTCGCTACGATTTCCGATTTGTGCTAGTTTTGTTTCGATAGTTGACATGTAAAAATTCCTCCTTTTTAAATTGAACCAGTAGTTGAATATAAAATAAAAAAAAGCCTTCTAAGAAGAAGGCTTTCGGATTGAATAGAGTCTTCTTCTCATCTGTCAAATCTTTCACAATTTGCTGGAATTAGCACCTTATTAACAAATGTTAATGGTTGCTGAGGCGTCATAGGGCCAGTCCCTCTACCTCTCTAGATAAGAATGTTCGTATGAAATTTTTATTATGTTTTTAACTTTACAACAAAAGTTAATTGAATTGCAACTTTATTTTAAATAATTTTTATTTTTCCGCAAGTGTCATTGACTTTTATATTTGTGCATGCTAAATTTATAAAAAATTAACAAACATTGTTAAAAGGGGAACGCATTTCCTTTTAGCTACATAAATAAAATAATAAAGACAACTCTTATTGAGAGCGGTGGAGGGAAAGGCCCTGTGAAACCCGGCAACCTTCAAACGAAATGTTTGAAACGGTGCTAATACCTGCAAAACGAATGTTTTGCATAATAAGAGGCGGAACAATTATGTCCCCCTCTTCAAAGTGAAGAGGGGGTTTTTATATTGATAGAAATGAGGGAGATTCGTGAAATTACTAGATTTATTATCAAAAGGAATTGTAATAGGTGATGGTGCGGTTGGAACGTTATTACATTCACATGGTTTGCAAAGTAGTTTTGAAGAATTGAATGTATCTGATCCAGACCTAATTATATCGATTCATAAACAATATGTAGCTGCTGGTGCAGATGTGATTCAAACAAATACGTATGGAGCAAATGAGGCGAAATTACGTATGTATGGCTTAGAAAATCAAGTTGTTCAAATTAATAAAGCGGCAGTGAAGCTTGCGAAAGCATCTGTTACAAACAGAAATGCAATTTTAGGAACAATCGGTGGTATGAAACATATCGGAGCTGTCACAACGACTGATATGGAGCGAGAATTTATGCTACTTGAACAGGCAGGTGCTTTACTAGAAGAACAGGTTGATGGATTACTATTAGAAACTTTTTACGATGAATTTGAATTACTTCATGCCGTTAAAGTATTGCGTAAGCAAACGAATATTCCGATTGTTGCTCAAGTAGCGTTACATGAAGCAGGTACGACTCAAAATGGAAATGATGTCAATGAAATATTAAAACAGCTTATAGATTACGGTGCAAATGTTGTTGGATTGAACTGTCAACTAGGGCCACTTCATATGACGGAAGCTTTCAAAATGATATCGATTCCGCAGAATGGCTATTTATCAGCATACCCAAATGCAGGTCTCCCAAATTATGTGGAGGGACGTTACGTATATGAGGGAAGCCCAGCTTATTTCGAAGCGATGACACCGAAATTTATTGAGCAAGGTATTCGGTTATTGGGTGGTTGTTGTGGTACGACTCCAGAACATATTCAAAGTATGAAGCGCGCTGTTGCGAATGTTACACCTGTAATAGAAAAAGACACGATTCAAAGACCGAAAGTAGTTCATACACACGAGAAGCGTTCGAAGGTACAGGTTACTCTTGCGGAAAAGGCAAAAAAACAAACGACAGTTGTAGTGGAATTAGATCCGCCGAAAACGTTAGATACACAGCGGTTTTTTGAAGGAGCAAGAGCGTTAAAAAGAGCGGGAGCAGACGCTATTACTCTAGCAGATAACTCATTAGCATCGCCTCGTGTTTCGAATATGGCAATGGGCGCATTATTAACGAAGCACGATATTCCAGTATTGACACATTTAACGTGTAGAGACCATAACGTCATTGGACTACAATCTCATTTACTAGGTTTATCAGCGTTAGGTATGGAGGAAGTATTAGCTTTAACTGGTGATCCAGCGCGCGTTGGTGATTTTCCGGGAGCAACTTCTGTATATGATCTGTCCTCTATAGAGTTAATTAAAATGATTAAAGAAATGAACGATGGACGTTCCATTTTAGGGAAATCCATTGGACCGGCAACAAGGTTTTCAGTCGGAGGTGCTTTTAATCCTCACGTAAGGCATTTAAAAGCAGCGGTAAAGCGAATGGAACGAAAAATAGATGCTGGGGCTGAATATTTCTTAACACAGCCGATATATGATGTTGTTTTAATAGAAGAAGTATATGAAGCAACAAAACATTTGGAACAACCTATTTTTATTGGAATTATGCCATTAGTAAGTAAGCGGAATGCAGACTTTCTCCATTTTGAGGTGCCGGGTATTACTCTTCCTGAAGAAATAAGAGAGAGAATGGATGGACACGAAACGAAAGAGGCAGCTATCGAGGAAGGGATTCGTATTTCACAAGAGTTGATCGATGCAGCGATGAAATATTTTAACGGTATCTATTTAATTACACCATTTCTAAAATATGAAATTACAGAACATCTTGTTAAATATGTGAGAGAAAAGCAAGAAGTGAAAGAAGGTATTAATTGATGAAGTGTATAGAAGAAAAATTACAAAATAACATTTTAATATTAGACGGTGCAATGGGGACAATGATACAACAAGAGGACTTAACTGCAGAAGATTTCGGAGGAGAAGAGTACGAGGGCTGTAATGAATATTTAGTAGAAACAAGGCCGGATGTTATTTTAAAGATTCATAAAGCTTATATTGAAGCTGGAGCTGACATTATTGAAACAAATACATTTGGGGCGACAAATATCGTATTAAGTGATTATGAGCTGTCTCATTTAGATGAAGAACTAAATGAAAAGGCAGCACGATTAGCGAAACAAGCTGTTAAAGAAAGCGGGAATGAAGTATATGTTGCAGGTGCGATGGGACCGACAACGAAAGCAATTAGTGTTACAGGAGGAGTTACATTTGAAGAACTAATAGAAGCTTATACTAGGCAGGCGAGGGGATTATTAAATGGCGAAGTTGATGTGTTACTCGTTGAGACGAGTCAAGATATGCGTAATGTGAAAGCTGCTTATATTGGAATTCAAGCTGCTTTTGAAGAACTAAATAAAATTGTTCCTATTATGATCTCTGGGACGATTGAGCCGATGGGGACGACTCTGGCTGGGCAAACAATTGAGGCTTTTTACTTATCCGTAGAACATATGAAGCCATTATCTGTTGGATTAAACTGTGCGACTGGTCCGGAGTTTATGAGAGACCATATTCGTTCTTTATCTGATTTATCGGAGTGTTACATTTCTTGTTATCCAAATGCAGGTCTTCCTGATGAAGATGGACATTATCATGAATCTCCATCTTCTCTCGCTGAAAAAGTGAAGCGATTTGCTGAAGAAGGATGGATTAATATTATTGGTGGTTGTTGCGGCACAACACCAGAACATATAAGAGCAATGAAAGAAGCGCTAGCATCTCTTACACCGCGTGCGCAAAATGAACGAGCCGGACATGGAATTAGTGGATTAGAGGCGCTGCAATATGATGAGTCTATGAGACCGTTATTTGTAGGTGAAAGAACGAATGTTATAGGGTCACGTAAATTTAAACGATTAGTGGCAGAAGGTAAATTTGAAGAGGCTGCTGAAGTGGCAAGAGCACAAGTGAAGAAAAATGCTCATATTATTGATATTTGTATGGCAGACCCTGATCGTGATGAAATAGAAGATATGGAAAAATTCTTATCAGAAGTTACGAAAGTGTTAAAAGTACCGATTATGATTGATTCAACAGATGAAAATGTAATGGCGAGAGCACTTACTTATATTCAAGGGAAAGCTGTTATTAACTCTATTAACTTAGAAGATGGAGAAGAGCGTTTTGAAAAGGTAACGCCACTGCTTCGCAAGTATGGTGCCGCAATTGTAGTTGGGACAATCGACGAAGATGGTATGGCAGTAAGTGCTGAAAGAAAACTAGAAATTGCGAAAAGAAGTTATGAATTATTGACGACGAAATATGGTATACGCCCGTCAGATATTATTTTTGATGCACTTGTATTTCCAGTAGGGACAGGTGATGAAGAATACATCGGTTCAGCGGCAGCGACGATCGAAGGGATTCGACTTATTAAAGAAGCGTTACCAGAATGTTTAACGATTTTAGGTGTGAGTAATATATCATTTGGTTTACCACCAGCTGGACGTGAAGTGTTAAATTCTGTCTTTTTATATCATGCAACGAAAGCAGGATTAGATTATGCGATTGTTAATACTGAGAAATTAGAGCGCTATGCGTCAATTCCAGAGGAAGAAAAACGTCTTGCAGATGCATTATTATTTGAAACGACGAAAGAGACGTTAGAAGAATTTACGAATTTTTATCGTGTTGCTAAAAAGAAAGAGGTTGTTGTTCAAGAAACATTAACGCTTGATGAGCGACTAGCCAACTATATTGTAGAAGGTACAAAGCAAGGATTACATGAAGATTTAAGTCTCGCGCTGACAGAGGGAAGAAAACCTTTGGATATTATTAATGGTCCACTTATGACAGGAATGGATGAGGTGGGACGATTATTTAATAATAATGAACTTATAGTTGCTGAAGTATTGCAAAGTGCTGAAAGTATGAAAGCTGCTGTAAGTTATTTGGAGCCGCATATGGAATCTAGCGATAGTGCGAAAAAAGGAAAAGTATTATTAGCGACCGTTAAAGGGGACGTACATGATATTGGGAAAAATCTTGTTGAAATTATTTTATCAAATAACGGATATGAGATTATTAATTTAGGAATTAATGTTCGTTCGGATCGAATCGTTCAAGAAGTGCAAGAAAAAAAACCTGATATTATAGGTCTTTCTGGCTTGCTAGTAAAATCAGCACAACAAATGGTAACAACTGCTGAGGATTTAAAAGCGGCGAATATTGATATTCCAATTGTTGTTGGTGGTGCAGCGTTAACGAGAAAGTTTACAGATAATCGTATTTCTCCATCGTATAAAGGGCTCGTATGTTATGCGAGCGATGCGATGACAGGTCTTGATATTATTAATAAGCTTCAAAAAGAAGAAGAGCGTGAGAAGATGAAAAAGGATAAAAAAGAACGTCATCTTCATATCGTAAAAAAAGAAGAGAAGAAAGTGGAAATTCCAGCAGTAATTGAGCCATTACCAAAATCAGAGGTTATGGTGCCTGATTCAACAAAACGAATTGTATTACGAGATGTTCCTGTCTCACATCTTGCCCCATTTTTAAATAGACAAATGTTACTTGGACATCACCTTGGATTAAAAGGAAATGTGAAGAAGCTTTTGAAAGAGGGGGATAAAAGAGCGCACGAATTAAATGATTTAATAGACGAATTATTGGTGGAAGGACAATCTTGGTTAAAACCGAAAGCAGTGTATCAATTTTTCCCAGCGCAAAGCGATGGACAAAACATCGTAATATATGATCCAGAAGATCATACGCGCGTAATAGAGCGTTTCACATTTCCTAGACAAGGAAAAGCACCATACCGTACTTTAGGTGATTATTTGCGCCCTATTGGAGATGAGATGGACTATGTCGCTTTCTTATCTGTTACTGTTGGGGAAGGAGTTCGGGATATTGCTGAGGAGTGGAAGGCGAAGGGAGATTATTTACGCAGTCATGCAATTCAATCGTTAGCGCTTGAATTAGCAGAGGGGCTTGCTGAAAAAACACATATGCTCATTCGTGACCGCTGGGGCATTCCAGATTCACCTGAACTGACGATGGAAGAGCGTTTCCGTACGAAATATAGAGGAATACGTGTGTCATTTGGTTACCCAGCATGCCCAGAACTTGCGGATCAAGAAAAATTGTTCCGTCTAATTCATCCAGAGGAAATAGGTATTTCATTAACGGAAGGATTCATGATGGAACCAGAAGCATCAGTAACGGCTATGGTATTTTCTCACCCTGAGGCAAGGTATTTTAGTGTACTATAGTGTAGAAGGGGGAGACGTATGAAGAAAATAGTCTTTACAGGTGGTGGTTCGGCAGGGCATGTAACACCTAATTTAGCCATCATTCCATATTTACAAGAACAGCATTGGGATATCTCTTATATTGGTTCTCATCAAGGGATTGAGAAAGCGATTATAGAAAAAGAGGGCATTCCGTACTATAGTATTGCGAGTGGAAAGCTACGTCGTTATTTTGATTTGAAAAATATAAAAGATCCTTTTCTTGTAATGAAGGGGGTTATGGATGCGTATGTAAGGATTCGAAAACTAAAACCGGATGTAATTTTTTCAAAAGGTGGTTTCGTATCTGTACCAGTCGTAATTGGAGGATGGTTAAATAGAGTGCCAGTTTTATTGCATGAATCCGATATGACACCAGGACTAGCAAACAAAATTGCGCTCCGTTTTGCTTCGAAAATATTTGTTACATTTGAGGAAGCAGCGAAACATTTACCGAAAGAAAAAGTAATATATACGGGAGCTCCTGTACGTGAAGAAGTGTTAAAGGGAAATCGTGAAAAAGGTTTAGCGTTTTTAAGTTTTTCACGTAAAAAGCCGATTATTACAATTATGGGTGGAAGTTTGGGTGCGAAGAAAATCAATGAAACAGTTCGAGAAGCGTTACCAAAACTTCTTAAAAAGTATCAAATTGTTCACCTTTGCGGAAAAGGTAATCTTGATGAAAGCTTACAAAATAAAGAAGGATATAAACAATTTGAATATATCCATGAGGAGTTACCAGACATATTAGCGGCAACAGATTTTGTTATTTCACGTGCGGGATCCAATGCAATCTTTGAGTTTTTAACATTAGAAAAGCCAATGGTTTTAATTCCCTTATCAAAATTTGCTAGTCGTGGAGATCAAATTTTAAATGCAGAATCTTTCGAAAAACAAGGTTATGCCTCAGTATTGTACGAAGAAGATGTTACTATGAATTCTCTTATAAAGCATGTCGAAGAGTTAGATCAAAATAATGAGGTGTATAAAAGGGCATTAAAGAAATACAATGGAGAAGAAGCGATTAAAACTATTATTAAACATATTTCAGAGGCATGATTATACAATCATGTCTTTTTTAATAGGATGAAAGATTCCAAGAATTGATATTTTTATGTTACAATAACAAATGGTTAGTAGAGAAATTCCAATTGATTAAGCGTGAAAATACGAATGGATTAGGAGTGACTGTGTTGGAGCTAAGTCTCTATGAAAATACTGCACTTATTATATGCTTTGTGTTGTACGTTGGTAGTGTGATTGTTTATATTTCAAGGAAATTTTCGCAAGAACGAGAGCTTGAAAAATCAGAAATAACAGCAGAACTAGAAATGTTAGCTGATGAAAGTTATAAAAAACAAAAAATAAAAGAAGACCATGAAGCAACCCATCATTTAAACGCAAATAAGTTCTAAAGATGGGGGTTTTTTTTGATGTCATTCTTTATTATATCTATAGCAAGTAACGCTAAAAGGAGTTTCCCCATACATATTTAAAGGATGAACATAAATGAAATTTTATATAGCATCGGGATTTCAAAATAAACACATTGTTCGTTTTGTATCAGGCCAGTTAAAAGAAGCAGGATGGCACCATACATATGATTGGACAAAAAACGAAAGAGCAGTTAACCAAGAACAATTAAGAGAAATTGGTGAGGCGGAAAAGAATGCTATAAAGGAAGCCGATGTATTTTTACTTATATTAGATGGTGGAAATGGAAGTCATACAGAGTTTGGAATGGCCATTGCACTAGAGAAAAAAATATATATGTATCATGAAGGAAATTCGCTGCAAACAACATTTTATCATTTGCCAGAAGTACATATTTTTGAAGGGGATGCAAAAGAGTTTGTAGCTCACGTTATGAATAATGTGGATGTTTAAAAGGTTATAAAGATAATCTTTTGGGTACAGTGATGATAAGGAAAGTATATAAAGGAGCTATATAATATGAAATTAGAAAATGGTTGGGAAACAAGTTTTTTAGAAGTGGTACAAAAGAGTGAATTTAAGAAAGATGCGCTTCTTAGTCAATTGCTTTTTGCAGATAGTGAAGAAGTAGAAGAGCTTACTGATGATTACGGATATGAAGAGATTATTGAACGCGAACATGATGATGAATTAGCAGAAGTTTTAGGCGAAGAACTATTCAGTGAGATGGAGCGATACGTATTCTTATCTTCACAACCAGAAGAGAAACTGATTTCATTCGTAAATGGATTAGGTTTTCATGTGTTAGATTGGATCGTGCTTCTTGAAACAGAATTTGGTGTTGATAGTGCAAACTTTACATCAGATGCTGTGAAGATGTTAGAAAAGCGTTTCAGACAGTTTCCATACATAGAGGATAAGACGATTTTTGATATGACGTTTGGAGAAGCGATGGATGTATTAGAATCCATTACAGGATTACAACTGAAGGAAAAGATGAACGTATAATGAAAAAAGAACGTGAGGATATCACGTTCTTTTTTTTACATAATAATAATTTTATCATCTAGTTTTGTCTGCCCAGTAAGAAGTGCGTTTAAATATTCCACTTTTCTTATACAAGCTTGTATATGTCTTTCAACCTCTTGTAACTCTGCGTGATGATGTGTTTCAATTGGATGAATTTGTACGTTAAATTTTTCAAATTGACTACTATATGTTATTTCTGCATAGCCGCTCATAATATCCGTTTCGTTATGAAATAAAAATTGTTTCGTTTTGTCACAGAATGATACATCCTGAAAGCCATATACTTTTAATGCGTCAATTACTTTTTTTATTATTTTTGTATTCATTTTTTAACCCTCTTTACGAAGTTCTACTTTTATATTATAACATAAAAAATTACATGGAAAGCGCTTCCAAGTGTATTTTATTATAAACTTTACGTTTCAATCATAAAAATGAAACAAAGAAAAAATAATTGTAAAGAAGGAAGGACTCTTTTATTGTTTCGTCATATATATAGAGAAATAGTGCAATGAAAGGAAATTTTCCGAGGTGGAGATTGTATTTCCAATTTGAGCGCAGTAAAAGAGGTGAGAATCTTGAACTTTGATATTGTAGGGCAAAAAGCATATATAAAAGATGGACCGCATCGGAACCGAATTGGAATTGTAAAGAAAAACGAAGAACAATTAAAACCACACTTCGCTATTATAATTGGAGAACAAAGTATTGATGTCGAGCTAAAGGATATCGTGTTAGTTGGAGTGGACGTAGGACAATTTCATAAATGGTGCGAGCAGAATGGTTATTTGTGAAAAGGACGGGCTGTGAGATAATGAAATATATTTGAGAAAAGAGAATATGTTATTGTATTCTCTTTTTCTATGTGTAAGGAGACGGAAATGAAGTATAAAGAACGAGATTTTACATTGGAATTGAAAGAGAAAATTCAATGTATGGAAAAGGAGATAGAGCGAATATCACTTAAACTTTTTAGAGAGTATGCGCATTTATATATTGAGAAAAATATGGAATTAGACATTGGATTCGAAAGAGAAAAAGAGGATCCCTTTGAAACGGGGTATTATTCATCAGTTTCTATGGCGATAGTAGATGAAGAAGGTGAGATGATTGACTTTTATATCATTCCAATTTGGAAATGTGAAAATATCCTTTTAGGAATGCTAACTCAATCAAGAATTTGGGGGAGTAAGAAAGTAGGAAAACTTGTTGATGATTCTTATTATGAGATTGAGGAGGAGTTAAAAGAGCAACTAGAAGAATGCTTGGAGTGATACTTTTCAAGATGAGATGTAAAAAAAGACGCTAACAGTTTTATGTTAGCGTCTTTTTCTTATTATGAAGCAATTTCACCAGTTTTTGTATCATCTTGATTGTACGTATCTTGATCTAATTCACCAAGCCATTTACTAGAAATAAGACCTGCTGTCATAGAACCACTTACGTTAAGAGCTGTACGGCCCATATCGATTAATGGTTCAACCGAGATAACAAGAGCGACAATGCCAATTGGTAAGTTCATTGTAGATAGTACGATTAACGCTGCGAATGTTGCACCGCCACCAACACCGGCAACACCGAATGAGCTAATAGCAACGACAGCGATTAAAGTTAAAATAAATTGTGGTTGTAACGGATCAATTCCTACAGTTGGAGCGACCATCATTGCAAGCATTGCTGGATAAATACCTGCGCAACCGTTTTGACCGATAGATACTCCGAATGAAGCTGCGAAGTTTGCAATCCCTTCGGAAATACCAAGCTTTTCTTTTTGCGCTTCAATATTTAATGGCATTGCACCAGCACTAGAGCGAGATGTGAATGCAAATGTTAATACAGGGAATACCTTTTTTAAATATTGAATTGGATTTAAACCAGATAGAGCAATTAATAATAAGTGAATAACGAACATTACGATAAGTGCTACGTAAGACGCTAATACGAAGTTACCAAGTTTTAAAATAGCATTTATATCGCTACCAGCAACTGTTTTTGCCATAAGAGCTAATACGCCGTATGGAGTAAGGCGTAAAATTAATGTTACCATACGCATTACGATTGCATATACAGCATCAAGCATCTTCTTAAATAACTCTGCTTGTTCTGGATATTTTCGTTTCACACCTATAAAGGCAATGCCGATAAAGGCTGCAAATATTACGACAGAAATTGTTGATGTTGGACGAGCACCTGTTAAATCAAGAAATGGATTTGTAGGTAATAGCTCTAATAATTTGTCTGGAATTGTTGTCTTTTCAATAGAAGTAAATCTTTCTTCAACTAGTTTCAGACGAGCAGATTCTGCATCACCTTGTTGTAGGCCTGTTGCTGATACATCAAATCCTGCACTTGCAGCGATTCCGACAGCTGCAGCAATTCCTGTAGTAAGAATTAAAATTCCGATAATAAGGCCACTGATTTTACCAAGATTTTTCGTTAATTGTAATTTTGTAAAGGCTGAAATAATAGATACTAAAATAAGTGGCATAACGATCATTTGAAGCAATTTCACATAACCGTTACCGATTAAGCTAAACCAAGTATTTGATTCAATAATTACTTTAGAAGTAGGCTCATAAATAAATTGTAATATAAGACCAAATAAAATTCCGACTCCTAAAGCAGTAAATACACGTTTATTAAAAGATACATGCTTACGTTGCATATAATATAATACGCCGACTAAAATGAGCATGACTGCAACGTTAATTCCGACAAGCAGTGTATTCATGTTGATTCCCCCTAATTCCAATCTGTTATATAGAATATAAGGTAATAAAACCTATAAGTCAACTAGGAAATTCCGGGATTAAAAAAAAGATGGCAAATTGCCATCTTTTAATGTCCAGCCCCAGGGACAAGTAAAAACGTCGTGTAGTATGTAAATCCTATGAAGAAAACAGTTAAGTAGGCCCCAAATACGTATATATACATACGCTCTGTTAATTTTAAATAACTTAAAAGTACGAAGAAACCTGTTTGTCCTAAAAATAGTAGTGCAGCCTGTTGCATATCCCCTACGTAAAACATAACCGAGAAAATTCCAGTCCAAAAGCCGAGAACGCGAAACATGCGCTCCATGCCATCTCCCTCCTTTTCTAGAAAAAGTAAACCTCTCCTCATTATAGTTTATTTTTCTTACTATTGTAAATATTCGTTCATATAAAAAGAAGCCAATTATAATTAGCTTCTTTTTATATGAGAAATTAAATTGTTAATTTATTCCGCATTAACGGGGGAGTCGGGCTACCCGTTAATGCCCGATTGGTGAAGGCTAATAAGCCCTCCCATTGATTAAAGTTTCACTTTATAATTACAAGATTTACATCCATCTAGTAGACTATCATTTCGTGTTAATTCCATGTTAGGGAATAGGATTTCAAAAATCCCTTTCATCATATCCCCATGCATATTACAAATTTCAGTTGGGTGATGAACAGCAACTTCTTTAAATGGACAATTGTGTACATCATAGAAAATTTTTGTTCCATCTGCACTTAATTCAAATGCAGGTGATAAACCAGCTGTTGAGAAAGCTTCTTTTGCAATTTGAACTTTTTGTTCTACTGTTAAGTCTTCTTCACTCACATTTAAGCGGTGCATATGTTGTTGCATTAATTCTGCCCCGAATTGTTTTCCTGTTTCGTATAGCGCTTTTTCACCAGCAGCTCCAAGGCTAAGGAGAGAATTGAACGCTATTTTTGCTAATAATTGATAATCACGGAATGGAAATTGCAATTGGATAACATCATCAGATAATACATATAATCTGCTTGGTCTTCCACCCTTTCCAGTTTTCTTTGTTTCAGATTTAAGCATATGAACATCTTCTAATTTAGATAAATGTAAGCGTGCTACGTTTGGATGAATGTCAAACTCATCTGCAATTTCTTGTACAGTTACGTAACTATGTTTTTGAGAAATATATTTATAAATGTAATAACGAGTTGGGTCAGATAATACACCTGTAATTTTTAAAGCTTGTTCCATGAGGATCTCCACCTTTATCACTTTATCCAAGATAATAACATTATAATACAGATAAACTTCCATATAGGTAATTTCAGACAATAATTCGGAAATTGTTCATAATTTCACAAACATAATTTTCCTCTTTATTCTGGTGAAAATACAAAAGTCCCAATTTTTATTGTGCATTTTTTCATGCTATATACATAGTGAGGAGGGAAAATGATGAATGGAATTGAAATTTTTGCGAATACAATTTTGAAAGAAGCGTGTAGGGTACAAGCATCGGACTTACATATTGTGCCCCGGCAGAAGGATGTAGCGGTTCAGCTACGTATAGGAAAAGATTTAATTACGAAACAATGTATTGAAAAGGAGTTTGGAGAAAAACTTGTTTCGCACTTTAAATTTTTGGCATCTATGGATATAGGAGAGAGGCGGAAGCCACAAAATGGTTCATTGTATTTACAAATTGATGGACAAGAAGTGTATTTACGTCTTTCAACACTTCCGACTGTATATCGAGAAAGTCTCGTGATTCGCCTTCATTTACAAGCATCTGTGCAGCCTTTATCTCATCTTTCGTTATTTCCAAGTACGGCGGAAAAACTCCTCTCTTTTTTACGTTATTCACATGGTCTACTCGTATTTACTGGACCGACAAGGTTGTTTGGTAGGGACTACAGATATATAATAATACTACAATGATGATTTAAAAGGGGTGTTATTATATAAATGGCTTTTACAGAAAATATCAGGCATGTAGCAATATATCTCCGTCTTTCTCGTGATGAAGAGAATAAAGGAATTGACAAAATTCTTGCCAACCATAGGAAAACATTGACTGAGTTATGCGACAGAAATAAATGGTCATACGATCTTTACCAAGAAATTGCTTCAGGAGCAGACAGAAAGCGTCAACAATTAGATGAAATGCTCGTGAAGGTGGAACGTAATGAATATGACGCCATCGTTGTTAACGCTGTTGACCGCTTAGGACGAGACAAAAAACATACTGCAGATATACAGGAGAAGTTGTTTGTGAATGATACATTCATTGTTACCCCAGACAGGATTTTCGATTGGGACGATGATAATGATATGATGTTGTTAGATTTCAATTCATTACTAGCAGCTCAAGAACTGCGTATAACAAAAAGGCGTTTACAAAAAGGAAAGTTAGCGGCTTCTGAAAAAGGATTGTGGGTTCATGGTGACCCCCCGTTAGGATACGACAAAGACCCTGTTACAAGGAAGCTGGTAAAAAATAAAAATGCTGAGCATATTACATATATTTTCAAAGCTATTGCAGATGGAAAAACAATCCCTGATGTATGTCATGAATTAAATGAAGTAATGGGTATCAGAACGAGAACTGGTAAAAAATTTGCGTATAACAGCATCTGTCGGATTGTTAATAATGAAGTATATACTGGAGCTTTGATTTACAATAAATATTGGAAAAAACGAAAAGAGCGCCCGAAAAATGAGTGGAAACGGATTAAGAATGCCCATCCTGCTATCATTGATGAAGAAACTTGGACAAAGGTTAACGAAATTGTTAATACATATTCGTTTTCAGCTCCACGAGCTAGAAACAAAATCTATCCAACAACCAAGCTCATTTTTTGTGGGAACTGTGGAAAAGTACAGGGGACTCAAATGGCACACACAGGCAAGATGTACATTAAGATTTGTCAATATTGTAAAAACAGGACGCATTTGTATGAACCGATTCTAAGAATTATCAAAGAAGACCTGGGGAATCATATACCAAAAATCTTAAAAGACATTAAAGACCTTGAACAAAATGACAATGGTGCTGAAATGGACTACAAACGAAAACAGATCCAGAAACAAATAAACAAAACTGTTACAGCATTGGATACCATTGAAACAATGCGAATTGAAGGGGATTTAAATCCAACTCGTTATCGTGAAAGAAAAACTGAGTATGAAAAGAAAATGGAGCAGTTGCAGTTGGAACTTCAAGAAATTGAAAAGCAGAATCCACAAGAGAAAATTGCTGATTTAAAGGAAAAGAAACAACGGATTGAATACTTGTTGCAAAATTGGCAATTCCTCGATGGAGAAGGTCTGACAGATGAAGAAGTTAATAGAAGTTTACATTTTATCATCGAACGAATTACATGGACGTATGCAAAAGGCGATAAAAAACCTAAGGTAAGAATTAGATACAAGTAAACGAACCACGCTCGTCACTGGGCGTGGTTTTATTGTATGTAATAGGAAATATCGAGAAAATATATAACTCGTGAAGCTGATGTGTCTAGTGGCAATGTAGTAAGTAAATAGATTAATTGCTATAATAAGTTAAATGATACTTGTAAGTTAAGGAGAGAGAAAAATTGGCCAACACAGACACAGAAAAAGATACAGGGGCCCGAATTTTAACAGGGATTGGCATTATCTTAATACCTATGGCAATCTTAATGCCCTGGGTAGTTGTTCATTTTGATTTAAAGAGCTTAGGTGATTTTGGCGCAGTAGGGGATTTTATCGGAGGGACAACGGTAACTTTTTTAACGGGAGCTAGTGTATTCTTATTAATCGCCACAAATATCATGCAACGTAAAGAGCTACAAATGAGTAGACAAAGTATTGATGAAATGGTAAAACAAACAAAAGCCTCAGTAGAACAAATGGCAGCTTCAGTACAGCAAGCTGAGGAAGCTAGGAAAGAAACACAAATAACAAATGAAACGATGAAACGACAACAGTTTGAAACAACATTTTTTAATATGATTAATCTGCAACATAATATTTTAAAAGAAATTCAGTATGGGAGTTCTACAGGACGTGAAGCAATATTAAAGTTATACAAAGAGCTAAGAATTACATATAGTAATCAAGTATACAAACAGTACAAAACCCAATTCACAAATAATATAATTATTTCAAGAGATAGTGACAAGCTAAACGATTTGATACAAAAAATATTAATTGACAAGGAATTATCATATTATACAAGCAACTTTGAGAAGTTTTTCGTTCCAGCTATAGGATCTAATGGGAAAAGTGATTTTAGAGAGCGGGACTTTTTTTATAAATCGATTAATGATGGAACGGATGGAAAATGGGAACAAATAAAAGATCAGGTTATTGATAATTTTGAAAGAAATATCAAAAATAATCGTGAAAAATGTGTAGAAACATTAGAGGAGTTTGATTTAAAAGAGCATATTAAAAGGGAAGTTAGGATAGAACATGAATATATAACTGAATTTAAAATGAATTATTCTGATAACCCATTAACAGAATTGAAGCATGAAGCGTATGAAACCCTCTATAAGAAACATGAGAATGTAATCGGTCATTACTACCGCAATTTATATAGAATTGTAAAATTAATCCAAAACAATGTTTTTGATAGTGAATCGCATGAGCGGGACAACGAAGAAAAGCGTAAGTATAGAGGGATACTTAGAGCTCAGCTTTCCTCCTTTGAGTTGTTAATGATATTTTATAATATTTCATATTCTGAAAAAGGAAAAAAATTCAAAGAATTAGTTGCAGGGGTTAACTTTTTTGATGACCATTTAATTGAAAAAGATTTTATTTGGGAAAATGACGTAGAAGAATTAGCTAGTTTAAATGCTTCTAAAGGTATAGTAGAAACTAATTCAATTTAATAATTAAAAGACATTGGATGGGTGATTCAATGTCTTTTTGTATGCAATGAATTGTTAAATAAAAACCTAATTAAATTTTATTGTATTTATTGAAGCTGTTGATTTTGTACATTCATTAATACGAAAATACCAAACGTACATTCTGGGAAATGTGATATAATGGAATAAATTAAATATTCATACATAGGAGAGATGTTATTTGACTGAAAATAGAGATGCTTTTGTATTATTGAAATGTGTAGAAAGTCAATTTACAGAAGGTATATTAGATGGAAAGTTTTATTTTGCAAGGAATAGTTATTTTATAGATTTAGAAGAAAAACAAATTGATAAAGGTATTGGTGATAAAAGGGAAGGCGTATGGAGTCGTGTGTTGGATCCGAAAAAGGACAAGTTATCTTTTATTACCGAAGATGGAGTAGAAATTCCTTTTACCTATAATAGATGTGTTTTTCGCCAAACAAGTAGCGAATTAAAACATTGTCCTATATGTTGTTTTGTAATGCTTTCTGTAAAAAATGATTTTATTGTAAATGAAGAAAAAAGTATATTAACTTTGAGACCAGAAGTCGAAAGAAAACTATCAGAACAATTTGCTGGTAGGGATTTGATTCTTATTACAAATATGGATGAATTTATTGAAAGAATGGATGTAACTTGTAAAAAAGAAAAACTAGGATGGATGCGTGGACGAGTTGCATATTATGATGACGAAACTGAATGTCACCCTTTGTCTCGAGAAGAAGCAGAATCAAATCCTGTAAGAACGCTCCTTTACAAACGTAAATTTTTTGAATTTCAAAAAGAATTTCGTTATATTCTCAAAACGCCTCAAGATAACGACAAATTATTAGATGTTGGGAATATTAGAGATATTGCATATAATCTTGGGACAATAAAAAAAGGGAAATTCCAAATTGGGTTCCGATATAGCATAGAAACTATGGCATAAATCGGAAAGAAAAAGGGGGTACGGTAATGTTAATTAAATTTTTCAGACCTGAGCATGTTCAAATGTTTTTAAATGGAGATTTATATTTTTGTAATACAGGTTATTTTATCGACTTAGAAAAAAAGCATGGTAATAAAGGGATTGGCGATAAACATGAAGGTTCTTTTTTCAGACCTTTTGACCCAGCAACACAGGAAATTCGTATTGGCCTTGAAGGTGGGCAAATGCACAAAATGAATGTGAAAAGAGCATTTTTTACGGAAAGATATGTAGAAACCCGTCAATTTCAGTTAACTTGCTTTACTGGTATTGTTGAAGAAGATATGGAACAAGTTGATGAAAATACAAAAAAAATAAAAGATGAAATAATAGCACATTTAATAAAAGAATTTCCTGGTAGAATACCAGTATTGATAACGGATGAAAAAGAATTTTTTGATAGGTTAGACAATGCTTTGAAAGAAAAAAATATTCATGCTTGTCATGGTCGTGTTAAGTATTTTGATGAACATGTAGAATCGCCTTTAAAAGAAGAAGATTATCGAAAAGATATTACACAAGCATTCTTTTATAAAAAAAACTTTTTTAAACCACAAAAGGAATATCGCATTATAACTTCACATCCTGTAGAAGGCGATTCATTGACAGTAAATCTTGGTGATTTAAACGAATGTGTTATTAGCTTGGAAAACATTGATAATTTGAAACACCTTACGTTACAAAAGGTAGAAAAAGAAGAAGCAGGGGCATAAACACATATACACAATAACTGCTAGTTAAAGGGTTTAATTTAAAATTAGACCCTTTTGAAATAATAAAAGGGTCGGAATGGCTTTCCGAACCTTCTACTCCATATCCTTTAACCATTCTTCACGTTGAATCCGTCTTTCTTCCCGTTCCCTTTCTATGCGTTTCGTTTCGGCATCTTTATTAAATAAATTGTCCCACACATTATAAATAAATAACATCATCATTATTATCACTGACAGAAATAACAAGATCGTCTTTGTTCGTTCCGATATTAATATTTTCCTATTCCGTTTCATTGCTTATCCCTTGTAACTTTGATTATTTATCCGTGCAATGCTCTTTCTCAATTCAGGAGAATCTTCAAAAGCGTAACACTGGTATTTTTTATTCTTCCTATTGCGTGTCGTATATTCCAAATCGTGTCCCGCCTTTATTAAATCCATAGCGAGCGTTTTTTTGTAAATCATTTTAATTCCCATATTATAAACCTCCTATTGGCAATTGGTTATTTAAAGATGTGCTATAACTACTGTTTATACCTCATACACACCAAGTGTAGCAGACCGGAACAATATTCCGGTGAGAGCCGATACGAAAATTGTTCGTATCAGGTCTGGTGCATATCCTATATTCATCAGGTCTGCTAGGGACAGTATCCCTAGCAGGTATGCTCCGAACATTATTCCGAGCAGGTCTAATGCAAATACAGCTTGCATCAGGTATGACGCATATAAAATATTCATCATCAATTCTCATATGGACGGTATTTGACACGCAGCAGTTCAAGTTCTTTTCGCTTAGCGATTACATCGTCTTTGAGGAACAGGGACACACACCCTAACTTTTTAACAGGTGTGATTTTACCTTTTTTAATCATGTGACTCATTCTAGCACGGGATACACCAAGGAATTCTATTGCCTCGGGCGTAGTTAACACTTCTTCCTTAATGAATTTTCGTTTAACAATTATTGATATTTCATCAAAATTTGTCATAATTTCCTCCTAAAATATATTTGTGAAGCATTGAGCATAATTCTGTGAAAAAATAATTACTGAATATTCAGAAAATAACAGGCGTATGAGTTGCACTGTCGAGCGACTGCCATCCATAGTCAAAATTGAATATTAATATTCAATTTTTTTCTCTTTCTCAATTAAATCAGTAGTCGTTTCAATTCGCATGTGGCTTGATAATTGAATAAACCGAAATAATCTGTTAATGGTACAGCATCTTTTTCTTTCAGCACCATTGCTAATAACGATAGATCTCGCAGTATATATAACTCTTCATTCTCCTCATCACATATTTGCTCCATGTAACGCCAAAAGAAAAAATTTCCTTCTTGTGTCGCCATATCTAAGTTCTCTTTAAGTGTTTCGACAATATTTCTTAGATGTTGATTCTGCATATTAATCACCTACTTTCTCTAATTTTATCATCATAACACCAAAAAAATTGGCAGCCAAGTATAAAGTGTTGAGCCTTAGAGCCAAGCGGACTTTGAGCTATTTACATTTGTTTATAAAGTAAGTTATATGTGTCCGATGTGTGGTTTCGTATATTCTATCTCTAGCCAAAATTGCTCTCAAGCAGAAATAACGCTGGGATGCACATTCATTTCTGTATAAAATTGCTATTTTAATAGTATGTGGCCTCCTGGCAGGTTGCCTGTGGCACTGTTCTGTTCGACGATACAGGCAAGCTGTATCGTCCACTCACTGCGCTTCGCTTGTTCGTGACTTGTTCTTTTGGATCAACGTTCTCACAAATATACTATATCTACTTATAAGCAAAACTTGTCCTAACGTTGGTACTAATGGTTTTCTAATTAACGTTCTCACACTTTTGCTATGGATTTTGTGCAAACGTTAATTTATAATACTTTTTTATCTGTTTTCTCCTTACAAAGTGGCACCTTTAAATAGAATAGTATTACTAGGAAACAGGAGGAATCAGATGTAATGAATAATGATGTAACAAAGATAAAAGTAATAGATGCCATCTGTGGTGCGGGTAAAACCTCATGGGCAATTCAAATGATAAACGACTCTGAAAAAGTAAATGGATTCGGTGAAACGTCGGATAAAAAATATATTTATGTAACGCCATTTCTTAATGAAGTTGAACGTGTTAGTAATTCGACTAAAGCGGATTTCTTTCAACCGAATGCAACAAAAGGAAAAGGATCTAAAATTGAGCATTTCAAAATGCTTGTGGAACTGGGGAAATCCATTGTTACTACACATGAATTGTTCAAACGATTAGATGTAGAAACTTTAGAAGAAATTGAGCAAGAAGGATATACATTAATTATGGATGAAGTAGCGAATGTCCTTGAGGCAATCAATATCAGTCATAAAGACATTGAATACTTACTGAAATGGGATGTCATTGAAGTAGATGAGTTAGGGAAAGTCACTTGGTTAGATGATGAATATGGACAAGATAAAGATGATAGATTTCGTGATATTAAAATCATTGCGGAAAATGAAAACTTGTTCATTCTGAAAGAAAAAGCATTCTATTGGACAATGAATATAAAAGCATTTGAAGCTTTCGATGAAGTTTATATTTTAACGTATCTGTTCGATGGACAAATACAAAAATATTATTATGATATGCACAATGTACAATATACAAAAAACGGTGTGCAAAAGAATGGTGACCGATATGAACTGACAGAATATAACCCAGCCATTGAACCAAGAAAAGCGTTATACGGTTTATTAAATATATACAAGGATTATCAAATTGGGAAATCTGTTAGTAAAATGAACAGCAATTATGATTCTAGAGAAAAGTTGACGAGTAAACAAAAACATTACCAATTATCGTCTACTTGGTTTGATAATGCTCCAGAAGAAGATTTGAAGCAACTAAAAAATAATGCCAACAATTATTTACGTAACATTTGTCCTACTGATAATAACAAAATCTTTTGGACGACTAAAAAGAAATACGCTCCAATATTAAAGAATCCGAAATGTAAATACAATAAGAAAGATGACCGCTTGAAAGATAATTTCGTATCATTTAATGCACGGGCAACCAATGATTATGCTGAATGTGAATCAATGGTATACATGTATAATCGCTTCATGAATCCAAATGACAAGCAATTCTTCACAACAAGGAGTGTTAATGTAGACGAAGATCTATTGGCGGTAAGTGACTTGATCCAATTTATATTTCGTGGCTGTATCCGCAAAGGTCAACCAATGAATTGTTACATTCCATCTGAGCGAATGCGAAAATTACTTAGTAATTGGGCAGATGATATGATTTAGAGTAAAAGACATTATTGTAGAAATTATAGAAAATACAGGAAATGCAAGAATGGCAAGAAATGAAAATCCAGCCCCCTGTCAAAAAAGAAAAAATCCTAGGGGAACGAAAGGACAGAAGGGTGCAGAGAAACTAAAAAATCCAGCCCCCAAATCAAAAAAATCGAGAAAATGAAGTTTTTTAGACGTGGAAAACTGCGTAGAACCGCACCACTGATGGATTCCTATCCCTAACTTGGATAAAAAACATGCGATTTTTACGTCATTTTTATGCGTTTTTTATGCAAAAATCTATAGAAAATTGCACGTTTTTGATAAAAAAATCGCATTTTTTATGCAATGAAAAATTACGTTACCAATCTAACCTCACAAAATTGTGACGTTAACCTCCGAAAATTCGGAGATTGCAAATATGAATCATAACAGGAAAATCCGTTATAACCTCGCAATTTCTCGAGGTTAAATTGAATATTAATATTCATTTTTTATAATTATGAATAATTTTAATTTTAGAACTTATTTTCGCCAGCTTTACATCTCCAAACTTTTCAATATAACAGTATTAAAAATGTTGGGGGAAAATCAAAATGAAGGAAATGCCTGAAATTGAAGTTATTATTGAAAACGAACCTTCTGCAGAAGCAATTAAGAATTTAGCAGATTATTTATCTAAGGTGGCTCAGAAATGAGTCGCCTTTTTATTTGTTAAAAATAGTCCCTAAAAAACTACAAAACTGGTTCTGGGAAGACAACGACAATGTATGCATTATTAGAGGTAATTAGAAAAAGGAAAACACGTCGAATTGTAACACTTGAAGACCCAGTTGAAAAAAGAAAAGACGATTTATTACAAATTCAAATAAATGAAAAAGCAGGTATCACATATGAGGCTGGACTAAAGGCTATTTTACGCCATGATCCAGATATTATATTAGTTGGCGAAATCCGAGATGAAGAAACAGCAAAAATAGCTGTAAGAGCAAGTTTAACTGGACATTTAGTAATGACGACCCTGCATACGAATGATGCGAAAGGAGCGATACTCAGATTCATGGATTATGGCATAACGAGGCAAGAAATTGAACAATCTTTATTGGCTGTAGCTGCACAGCGACTTGTTGAATTAAAGTGTCCATTTTGCAGAGGAAAGTGCTCAATTTTATGTAAATCAATGCGGCAAGTAAGGCAAGCAAGCGTTTACGAGTTGTTAGATGGATATGATTTGCAACAAGCGATTAAAGAAGCGAACGGAGAATGTGTTACGTACAAACATGAAACATTAGAATCTTCGATACGAAAAGGGTATGCTTTAGGATTTTTAGAAGAAGATGTTTATGTTTAAGAAAACATGGAGTTTAAGTGAGCAATTAGTATTGTTGAAACGATTAGGAGAACTATTAGAAAAAGGATACTCCCTTTTGCAGGCACTAGAATTTTTACGGTTTCAATTACCCTTAGAAAAGAAAGTACAATTACAGCATATGATTGAGGGATTAAAAGAGGGGAGAAGTCTACACGATTCGTTTCATCAATTAATGTTTCATCAGGAGATGTTAAGTTATTTATTTTATGCTGAGAAACATGGTGATATTTCTTTTGCATTGCAACAAGGGAGCGCACTTCTTTATAAGAAGGATAAGTATAGGAAAGATATGATGAAAATAATGCAGTATCCTATGTTATTAGCATTCTTTTTAATGATTATGCTTGCTGTTTTCAATCTCTTCTTATTACCGCAAGTTGAAATGGTGTATAGTTCATTTGGTTCTACAACGCCGTTATTTACAGAACAAATTTTAAGTGTAATTAAACGAATACCTTACATTATTTTTAGCGGTATTCTTATCTTTATTATTGGATGTAGCGTATATTTGTTTTATTTTCGGAAACTCCCACATATTGAACAGGTAAAAATCATGCTTCGTATTCCTCTCATAAAAGTATTTCTTATTTTAAAGCATTCGCATTATTTCTCCACTCAATTGAGTGGTTTATTGTACGGCGGACTATCGGTGCTCGAAGCACTCACAATAATGATGGAGCAAAAATATAATCGGTTTTTTCAGTATGAAGCGGCCCGAATTGAACGGCAATTAATTGCAGGAGAATCGTTACAATCTATCATTGCTAAAAGTGGTTATTACGAAAAAGAACTTTCTTATATTATTACGCATGGACAAGCAAACGGTAATTTGGCAGTTGAATTAGAGGACTATAGCGATCTTGTTATAGAAAAGATGGAACAAAAAATGAAACGTATGTTAGTTATCATTCAACCGATTTTATTTACATGCATTGGAGGAATAGTTGTTCTTATGTATTTAGCGATGATTATGCCGATGTTTCAAATGATGAATTCCATTTAGGAGGCATTTACATGCAGAATGAGGAAGGATTTACTCTGTTAGAGATGTTATTAGTTATGGTTGTTATAACTGTATTATTACTATTAATTATTCCGAATGTAGTGAAGCAGCGCTCATCAGTTCAAGGAAAAGGATGCGCAGCCTATGTGAAATCTATAGAAGCGCAAATACAGGTATATCAATTACAGCATAATAAAATTCCTTCGTTAAAAGAGCTAAGTGACGAAAAATATATTACAACTCATAAGTGTCCGAATGGTGAATCTATTCATATTTCAGATGATGGCACAGTATCAATCGGGACATTGTGAAACAAAAAGGATTTACTCTTTTAGAAATGTTGCTCGTTTTATTTGTAATTTCTGTCTTAAGTATGATTACGTATTTTAATGTTCATTCATTATATGAAAAACAAAAAGTTGAACAATTTTTGAGCCAATTTTCAAATGATATTTTGTATATGCAACAATTAGCGATAAATCGTCAGAAATACTATACGCTACGGTGGTATAAAGAGAAAAACACGTATTACATTGAGGAGTCAGGTACGAATCATTTTATTGTGTCGAGAGACTATGATAACGATATACAAATTGATTTGCATACATTTCCAAATCCGATGACTTATAATCCGAGCGGAAATATTAATAGAGGTGGTACGATTTTACTTTCGTATCGAAGTTATAAATATGAGATTGTATTTCAGCTCGGAAGAGGGAGATTTACGTATCGTGAAATATCAAAAAGGATCCGTAATGGCTGAAATGCTTGTATCGTTAAGCATACTAATGATGGCGGTATCGGTACTACTGCCGCAAACAGTATTGGTCATGCAAGAAAGAAAAAATATACAACTCCGCTATAAGGCATTCGTATTATTAAAAAAAGAAGCAACTTTATATATGTATGAGAATGAGGAAATGCGAGTAAAAGAAAAAATTATAAACGAACTTGTATATTACACATATTGGGGAGGAAGTGAAGTGTGTACTATGTGGAAAGATGTGAAGGGAAGAATGATGGAACAATGTTTTTATGTGGGAGGAAAAATAAATTAGAAGTTGGATTTACATTAATAGAAATGATCGTATGTTTGTTTCTAGTATCACTGTTCTTTTTACTTTTACCGAGTCTTCATTTTATCGGAATGGAGAATAAACACTCAAAAGGATTAAATGAGTGGGAGTGGGATGTGTTTTTAGGCCAAGTACAACTGGAGTTTCGTGAGGTATCGTTTGGGGAACATATAATGGCCCTTGAAAATAAAGGTAGTATTTTACGCTTCCGTTTGCGTAATGGGGATGAAGTGGTATATGAAAAAGTGAATAATCATCTTATAAGAAAAGTGAATATGCGTGGAAGGGAAGTTATATTACAAAAGGTTGGTAATGTTTCGTACAAACTAACACCTCATGTGCTCTTTATAAATATGAAAGATACTAGTGGGAAAATACATGAAGGTGTAGTTGTAAGATATAGCGAAATGGAAATAAAGGAATGAGAAAACAAGATGGATTTACAATGCCAGCAACAATCATTTTTTTAATTTTATTAACCTCTTTTTTTGTATACGAAACGAATATGTTGCTTTCTGATAAAAAATTTTATACTGAAATAGAGCAAAAATTTTTAGTGGAAGAGTTGATTAATCGAGCTATTGCAGATATAAAAGTAGACTTACAGAAAACAGAAAGAGATGGTACCTTTTTCTTTCCGTATACAAAGGGAAAAGTGAGTGGAAAGTACGAATTTGAAAATGATATGATTCTCGTTTCTTTGCAGTGCGAGACAAAACAAAGAATTTTCTATACGGTGAGCTTTCGGTATAGAAAAAATGATGAGAAAATATTTGATTGGATAGAAGGATGATAGGTAAAGTATGCGGAGTAAAACCATGAATTTCCATTGTGAAGAGCTTCAATTTCTTTTGGGGAATGGATAAATATAACGATCAAAAGTTTAAATTTTCTCAAAAAAGAGAAAGGTAGAAAGAATATGATATATTCATGCTATCCAATCATTTTTTTTTAGGGAGAATAGGGAAATGACAAATAACAATCAAATAGGTGAAAATAAAGAACAAACTATTTTTGATCATAAAGGAAATACGATTATGACAGAAGATAGGGAAATACAAATTATTTCGAAATTCGAAGAACCTCTTATTGTCGTATTAGGAAATGTAATAAGTGACGAAGAATGCGATGAATTAATTGAAATGTCTAAAAATAAAATAAAACGTTCTACAATTGGTTCATCACGTGATGTAAATGATATCCGAACAAGTAGCGGCGCATTTTTGGAAGAGAATGAACTTACTTCGAAGATTGAAAAACGTATTTCATCTATCATGAATGTTCCGGTGACGCATGGAGAAGGATTGCACATTTTAAATTATGAAGTGGATCAACAATATAAAGCGCACTATGATTATTTTGCGGAACATAGTAGATCAGCTGCTAATAATCGTATTAGCACGCTTGTAATGTACTTAAATGATGTAGAAGAAGGCGGAGAAACGTTCTTCCCGAAATTAAATCTTTCTGTACACCCTAGAAAGGGAATGGCAGTATACTTTGAGTATTTTTATCAAGATCAATCACTAAATGAGCTTACGTTGCACGGAGGGGCACCTGTAACGAAAGGCGAGAAATGGATTGCAACGCAGTGGGTGAGAAGAGGTGCTTATAGGTAAAAGCGAGTATGTTACGTTTTGTTCTTCTTATTATAAGAAGAACAAAACGTTTTTTTATTAAACAAAGTAGCATCTTTCGTTATAATAACAATTAATACATGACGATTGAGAGGACAGAAAATGAAATCTATATACATAACCGGCTATATGGGAGCTGGGAAAACAACAATTGGAAAAGCGTTAAGTAAAGAACTTCAAATGGATGTTGTAGATACAGATCAAAAAATCGAAGAGAAGCAAGAGAAGGCAATTCGAAATATTTTTGCAGAAGAAGGCGAAATAACTTTTCGAGAATATGAAAGTGAGATGTTACGTTCACTACCAGTTCATAATGCAATCATTACAACTGGTGGAGGGATTATTGAGCGAGTGGAAAATCGAAAGTGGATGAAAGAGAACGGGACTGTCGTGTATTTATATTGTGATCCGCATGTAATTGCAGAAAGGCTTCGTGAAGATACGACACGTCCACTATTTCAGAAGAAAGATATAGAGGCATTTGTAACGAAATTCGAATCGCGCCGAGCGTATTATGAAGAGGCACATATTCATATCGACACGACAAATAAGTCAGTAAAGCAAATTATGAATGAATTAAAGGAAAAGATTAATGAATAAAAAAGTGGACATACTAATCAAGTAGAGGTGATGATAATATGTCTACTAATGATTATGTTCGCTTTGTGACGCAGCAGTTTGTGTCATATATGGATGCACCAAAAGAAGATCGTAAACAAAAGAAAGAACAACGCCGCTCTGAAAAAGAGCCATTTTTAAATAAATGGTTTGGTGTTATGCCGCTTAGTGCAGCTTTATTTTATCGAAACGTAAAAAATAAAAGGAAAAAATCAAGTTAACTTTTAGTCATATGTCTAGCAAAATGAAAATCCCCTAGTAGCGTTATATACTAGGGGATTTTCATTTACTGTACGGATTCTTTTTCCTCAGTAACCGCATGTATTTTATTGTTCACCCATACGAACCCTATTCCGATACAAATTGAAATGCCCCAGCCGACAGCAGTCATAATCGCTCTCATTTCACCGTAGCCATCTACACCGAAAACGGAGATGAAATAAATTTTTAAAAAGCTTTTTAATATAAATTGAAGCCCAAAAAATAGCGTTAAATATTGTAGTGCTGGATATATACGACCATCACGATACAGTTCACGACTTTTATCACGGTCATGCCCTTGTAGTGCTGCAATATCTGCTGCGAAATATAACATAAGTGGTTTTTTTATAAAAATTGTACATATGACGATAATACCGAGTACGATGTGATAATACGCATCGTTCCACAACATTCGTTCAGCTGATCCAGATAATAAATCTACCGTCGTATTAGAAATGAGTGTAATTAAAATAAAGAATCCTGTCACGTTAAACTGCTTTTCTTTTTTAAAGGTATACAGTGTATAAATAATCCCCGGAACAGAGGAAATTAACATCGCGTAATAAGGATCAATATAAGGTTTTGCAAATTTCCAAATGAGGAATGGGATTACGAGATAAAAGACAAGATCTAATATAGCTTTTTTATTTTGATTCATACAAATCCTCCTTAAGTCATACATATATTTTATAATATAATTTCTGAAAATTGTATAAGGTTTGATTGGAAAAGAAAAAATATATCAATTTTTGAGGGATTAGTAGATTGAAAAAATTGCCCCTAGCGTAGTAAGTTTTTTTAGTATATAATAAAGGAAACGCTTTCATTTTTGGTTTGTTCACAAAATAGACGGAAAATCACATATGTACTATCGATATGTTGCTTTATAATGAAACTAATTAAATATACGTGCATACAATATTGTGAAATAAATAACATAAATAAAATATATAAATGTAAACGTTATCAAAGAGAGAGGTGGAAATAATGAGTAAATTTTTCTTCAATCATAATCCAGCAACAGTAGAGGATGGAAGGCTTGTTAAGTATGCTGAAATTATTTATGGAGAAGGTGGCCGTTCTGTATTAGAAAATTTAATGGTGAAGGCATCTATCAGATTGCGCGATCGTTATCCGAATAAATCTGACGAACAGATCTCGAACCTCGTAAATAAAGGCATCCATGATATGTTTCAAAAATATGTGAGTGAGTAAGAGTAGCCAATGGCTGCTCTTATTTTTTTGTATAAGGATTGTAACTCTAGCTGAAAATAAACATGTGTTTTGAAAAACGTAAAAAGGAGTGGGAAAGATGAGCAATGGAATTGGACGTTCGAAAGAAAACCTTCCAACTGATGCAAATCATGTGAGCGCAAAGGATCGTGCACAGCAGAAACGTATGGCACAGAAAAAACAGCAAGAGCGTAGTGACGATAGCGAGTAGGATAGAAAATAACTAAAAAGAAAGCTCCTTCTAAAAACGGAAGGAGCTTTTTTAAGATAGAAAATGATTAGCGGTAACATAAAAGAGGCCACCGTTAATAATTTGCACTGTAATACGTGGTTCATATTGTTCTTGCAAGGCTTGTTTTTCAATTTCATAGCTTTCAGGAAGTTCATCACTATCTTCATAAAAACGATTTAAAAGATCTAAATCATGATTCCAACGTACCCTCGCTTCTTTCGCCCACGCATGATCATCTTCTGCAATTATATTTTTTAAAGCGTCCTCTATACGTTGTAAGCCGCTTTGAGGCTTAATGATAGGAGAGAGCGTAAAACAAAAGTCAGGTATTTTCGGTGTAAGTTTAATGCTAGTTAATGTTTCATGAAAATTTGCCATCATTGTTCCAGAGATGAGATGAATACCAATGGAATGAAGGATGTCTTTTTTTCGATCACATTGATAAGACACTTTTATATTTACACCGAGCCAAGGATGGAGCGGTGTATGCGTTGCCCCGTTATGCTTTACTTCCTCATATAAACGTATGTAAGAGCCTAATTCTTTCGTTGTCTGGAAAATTTGATGTAGTCGTGGTGAACCGTAGTGAATAAGTTCGCCATCGTTTTCTTCATTTTCTGGATTTGTAATAAGAGTAAGGCGCATCGGATTCGGTACGCCTCCTGTTTTTTCAAGATAGTGCCAATAGAAAGGGCGGTTCATTAATAATTTATCCATCTCAATTGTTAACTGCACATCTAATAGGTGAGGGGAACGTCCTAAAATTTCGCAGTTATTCGCCTCAAAGAAATTGTTTAAGTAATTATGGATTTCATGTTGCTGCATAGCCTTGCACCTCAGCTTCATTTCGCTTCGCAAAGTCGATAATAGATGTTAAGTTTTCCATCTTAATTCGAATTTCTCCTTCGCTTTTTGATTGAGCAAAAATTTCTTGAATATGCGCATCGATGTTTTTCATATTAATTCTTGTTAAAATTTCATCGAGTTCACCGATAACACGCTCAAATAAATTTATTTTTTCATATAACAGTTTCAAAATGTGTTCTTCAACAGTATGCTTTGTAGCTAAGTTATAAATATGAACATCATTTTTTTGACCAAGACGGTGAATACGTCCAATTCTTTGTTCAAGACGCATTGGGTTCCATGGCAAATCATAATTAATCATATGGCTACAAAACTGTAAGTTAATTCCTTCTCCGCCAGCTTCCGTTGCAATTAATACTTGCGCGTGTTTTTGGAAAAGTTCCTTCATCCAATCTTTTTTCCCGCGTTTAAATCCACCGCGGAACGGAACGGAAGAAATGCCGTGCTGCTGTAAAAACCATTGTAAGTACATTTGTGACGCTCGATATTCCGTGAAGATGACGACTTTATCGTCAATTTCTTTTATAAGCTCAAGAGCTTTATTTGCTTTTGAGTTGAATGGAATATGATTAATATTGTCCATTAGCACATCAATATGTGGATCTTTTATATACTGTTCATTTTCTTTCTGACGTTTTTCTACATGCTTTTTTAATGAATAGTACACAGCTTCACGGCTACTGCATGCCTCGCGTTTTAATGTTAAGGATGAGAAAGCAGATGTGAAGGCATCTCGTCCTCCCCAATGTTCAATTGCATTATATAAAGCTTGCTCTTCTTTATTAAACTCCACAAAAATTGTACGTACATGCCTCTTCGGCCAATCAATTCCGGTATTATGACGTCTATTTCGGACCATTACTTTGTTAATGAGAGCTTTTAAGTCTTCATCTGATTCGGCTGAACGATTTTTTGAAGCGTAGTATTCTTCAAAGTTGGATTGATTGCCTAAATGTCCTGGTTTTAATAAAGAAACAAGGTTGAAAATTTCATCAATCTTGTTTTGAACAGGAGTAGCTGTTAGTAATAAACAAAACTTCTTTTTTAATCGCTGTGCAAATTCATAGTTTTTTGTTTTATTATTTTTTAGTTTATGTGCTTCATCGATAATAATAAGATCATATTCTAAGTTCAAAACGATATCGCGATGTGGTGAACGTTTTGCAGTATCAATTGATGATACGATCACGTCAGCTTGCTCCCACGAGTAGCTTTTCTTTTGAGCTACAGCTGGAATGAAAAACTTTGTATTTAGTTCGTATGCCCATTGTGACACGAGAGAGGCTGGGACGAGTATGAGTACCTTTTTCACAAGCCCACGCACCATATATTCTTTTAAAATAAGTCCAGCCTCAATTGTTTTTCCAAGCCCTACTTCGTCGGCTAGTATCGCTTTACCGTTCATTTGTTCAATAACATTTTGAGCGACTTCTAATTGATGAGGAAGCGGTGTGAAATGGGATAAGTGCTTCGGTGCTTGTAGTCCATCGAAAGTAGGAACAAGTAACGATTTTTCTGTTTCATAAGCTAAATGGTATAAATCCCAGTTTGTCCAAGGCCCATCTTCTTCAATTCTATTTAAAAAATTGTTTTGCCACGTCCGATCTACGGAAATATCAACATTCATTATGACTTTCCCACCTTTTATAAGTTAAAGTAATTATTTTTTACATGTATAATGATTCGCCTTGAAAGAAGGCTTTGTTATCGTTATTAAAGGCTATATGATAGACAATAATAAGCATTAAATCTCAAAAGTTGTATTTAATAAGATTAAGAATGAAAAATTCTAAATTATTTTTTATGCTAGAATATTGATGAAATATAGCGAATGATGTTAGGATAATGGTGTGAAATGTGTGGAATCTTTCGTATTTTATCCAAGAAAGTACTTTTTTATTTACGCTTTCATAAAAAAATATAGTGAGATTCCGTATATCCTATCTTTTCAGAATGAAAATGTTTAGATATGGGAAGCAACTTTTATTGATTTGTCAGAGCATAAGGGGGAAAGAGCATGATTACATTACAACGTACACCGTTATTTGATGTATACGCGAAGTATGGTGGGAAAACAATCGACTTTGGTGGCTGGGAATTACCAGTTCAATTTTCAAGCATTAAAGAAGAACACGAAGCTGTACGTACAGCGGCAGGTTTGTTCGATGTGTCTCATATGGGAGAAGTTGAGGTAAAAGGTGTAGATAGTTTAGCATTTTTACAACGTGTTGTTACAAATGACGTATCTACCTTAAAGGTAGGAGGCGCACAATATACAGCTATGTGCTACGAAAATGGTGGTACAGTAGATGATTTATTAATCTACAAACGTGGTGAAGAAGACTATTTATTAGTAATCAATGCATCAAATATCGAGAAAGATTACGAATGGTTAGCAAGTCATGTAATTGGCGATGCGAAAGTAGTCAATGTTTCTAGTGAAGTTGCGCAGCTTGCAATTCAAGGACCAAAAGCAGAAGGCATTTTACAAAAAGTTGTGTCAGAAGATTTGAAAGAAATTAAGTTCTTTAAATTTAAAAACGATATTCTTGTAGATGGAATTCCTGCACTTGTATCTCGTACAGGTTACACAGGTGAAGACGGATTCGAAATTTACTGTAAGAGTGAAGATGCTGCAAAACTTTGGGAGAAACTTCTTGAAGTTGGAGCAGAAGAGGGTTTAAAGGCATGTGGTTTAGGTGCTCGTGATACACTTCGCTTTGAAGCGACACTTCCGTTATACGGACAAGAATTATCAAAAGATATTACACCGATTGAAGCAGGAATTGGCTTTGCGGTAAAACCAAACAAAGAAGCAGACTTCTTTGGAAAAGAAACGTTAAAAGAGCAAAAAGAAAACGGTGCATCTCGTAAATTAGTCGGCATCGAAGTAATCGAACGCGGTATTCCTCGTACGCATTACCCTGTATTTGTGGGAGAAGAAAAAATCGGGGAAGTAACGAGTGGTACACAATCTCCAACGTTAAAGAAAAGCATTGGTTTAGCACTAATTGATGTAAAATACGCAGCAGTTGATACAGAAGTAGAAATTGAAATTCGTAATAAACGCGTCAAAGCAGTAGTTGTTCCAACACCATTTTATAAACGTTCAAAGTAACGGGGAGAGGGGTAGATTTCATGTTGCATCGTTATCTTCCAATGACAGAAGAAGACAAAAAAGAAATGTTACAAACGATCGGCGTTCAAACGATCGACGAATTATTCTCTGATATTCCAGAGAGTGTTCGTTTTAAAGGGGATTTAAAAATTAAAGAAGCAAAATCAGAGCCAGAGCTTTTAAAAGAGCTATCTCAAATGGCTGGTAAAAATGCTAATTTAAAAGAATATGCTTCTTTCTTAGGAGCAGGCGTATACGATCATTATGCTCCAGTAATTGTTGATCATGTTATTTCTCGTTCAGAGTTTTATACAGCTTACACGCCATACCAACCAGAAATTTCACAAGGGGAATTACAAGCAATCTTTGAATTCCAAACAATGATTTGTGAGTTAACAGGAATGGATGTAGCAAACTCTTCTATGTATGACGGAGGTACAGCTTTAGCTGAAGCGGCAATGTTAGCGGCTGGCCATACTCGTAAAAAGAAAATTCTTGTATCTAGTGCAGTGCACCCAGAATCAAGAGCAGTACTTGAAACTTATGCAAAAGGTCAACATCTAGAAGTTGTTGAAATTAATCATAAAGATGGTGTAACAGATTTAGACGTATTACAAAGCGAAGTAGACGATACAGTTGCTTGTGTAATCGTTCAATATCCAAACTTCTTCGGACAAGTTGAAAAGTTAGCTGATATTGAAAAAATCGTTCATCAACAAAAATCATTATTTATCGTTTCTTCAAATCCGTTATCATTAGGCGCATTAACACCACCAGGGAAATTCGGTGCTGACATTGTAATCGGTGATGCACAACCATTCGGTATTCCAACACAGTTTGGTGGACCACACTGTGGTTACTTTGCAACAACGAAAGCATTTATGCGTAAAATTCCAGGACGTCTTGTCGGACAAACGGTAGATTCAGATGGTAAACGTGGATTTGTATTAACGCTACAAGCACGTGAACAGCATATTCGTCGTGACAAAGCGACATCTAACATTTGTTCAAACCAAGCGTTAAATGCATTAGCAGCTTCTGTTGCAATGACGGCACTTGGAAAACAAGGTGTGAAAGAAATGGCGCGTCAAAATATTTCTAAAGCACAATATACAAAACGTCAATTCGAAGCGAAAGGCTTCACAGCTACATTTGCTGGACCGTTCTTCAATGAGTTCGTTGTAGATTGCAAACGTCCAGTGAAAGAAGTAAACGACGTATTACTACAAAAGAATATTATCGGTGGTTATGATCTAGGCCGTGATTATAAAGAATTAGAAAATCATATGCTGTTAGCAGTAACTGAGCTTCGTACAAAAGAGGAAATTGACACACTTGTAAACGAAATGGGGGCTATCCAATGAAGAACCAAGACCAAGCACTTATTTTTGAAGTGACTAAAGAAGGACGCGTAGGATATAGCTTACCCAAATTAGATGTAGAAGAAGTGAAACTAGAAGATGTATTTGAGAGTGATTATATTCGTGTAGAAGATGCAGAGCTACCAGAAGTATCTGAACTTGACATTATGCGCCACTATACAGCACTTTCAAACCGTAACCACGGCGTTGATTCTGGATTCTATCCACTTGGATCTTGTACGATGAAATATAATCCGAAAATTAATGAAAACGTAGCTCGTTTTGCAGGATTTGCAAATATTCATCCACTTCAAGATGAAAAGACAGTGCAAGGTGCAATGGAATTAATGTACGACTTACAAGAGCATTTAATTGAAATTACAGGTATGGATACTGTTACATTACAACCAGCAGCTGGTGCACACGGAGAATGGACAGGTTTAATGTTAATTCGTGCCTACCATGAAGCAAATGGTGACTTTAACCGTACGAAAGTAATTGTTCCTGATTCTGCTCACGGAACGAATCCAGCATCTGCAACTGTAGCTGGTTTTGAAACAATTACAGTAAAATCAAATGAACATGGTCTTGTTGACTTAGAAGATTTAAAACGTGTTGTAAACGAAGAAACAGCAGCACTTATGTTAACAAATCCAAATACATTAGGCCTATTTGAAGAAAATATTTTAGAAATGGCTGAAATCGTCCATAATGCAGGCGGTAAATTATACTATGATGGTGCAAACTTAAATGCGGTATTAAGCCAAGCGCGCCCAGGAGATATGGGATTTGACGTTGTACATTTAAACCTTCATAAAACATTTACAGGTCCGCATGGCGGCGGTGGTCCAGGTTCTGGTCCAGTAGGTGTGAAAGCTGATTTAATTCCGTACTTACCAAAACCAATTTTAGAGAAAACGGAAAATGGCTACCACTTTAATTACGATCGTCCAGAGGCAATTGGGCGTGTGAAACCATTCTATGGTAACTTCGGCATTAACGTTCGTGCATACACATACATTCGTTCTATGGGTCCAGATGGACTACGTGCAGTAACTGAGTATGCTGTATTAAATGCGAATTATATGATGAGAAGATTAGCACCGTTCTATGATCTTCCGTTCGATAGACATTGTAAGCATGAATTTGTATTATCAGGTCGTCGTCAAAAGAAACTTGGTGTACGTACATTAGATATTGCAAAACGTCTGCTTGATTTCGGTTACCACCCACCAACAATTTACTTCCCATTAAATGTGGAAGAATGTATTATGATTGAACCGACAGAAACAGAATCAAAAGAAACATTAGATGGTTTCATTGATAAGATGATTCAAATCGCTAAAGAAGTAGAAGAAAATCCAGAAGTTGTACAAGAAGCACCGCACACTACAGTTATTAAACGTTTAGACGAAACGATGGCTGCTCGTAAACCTGTTTTACGTTATGAAAAGCTTGCTCCTGTACAAGTTTGATTAGAATAAAAAAGAACTCGCTACATGCGGGTTCTTTTTTTTGTTTGGAGAATTTGTCCCGCTATTTGTGGACAGTAAAACTCCCAACTCAAAACTTAGCTGGTGCAAAGAACCCAGGTGGGAGATAAACTGTCTGTAAATGCCCGATTGGTGCAGGCTAATAATCAGTGGGGATGAACAAAAATCCCCACTGATTAAAGTTTCACTTTATGCAGAAATAGTGAAGAAAATGTTAAAACTTTATATTTTTTGTTTCATAATGGTGTAAAGATGTAGTTTTATAGGTAGTTTTGTTGAAAAAGTCGGTTTGATAAAAGTATTTATTTTTGTTAGAATTTTATTGAAATTAAGAAGATGTGATGAGGCAAAAATTACTCATTTTTATGTATATGTGAAAAAACGAGCAAGGCGGGGGTGAAAGTGTGGGATATCGATGTTATAGAATGGTATACCATTTAGAAAATGGAGAAACAATTAAAGATGTAAAAGAATTTTGCTATCGAGACCAAGGAAAAGTGTTAGAAAGAGTAGCACATCGTGTAATGGATAATAGAGAAGTGACGGCGATTGATAAACAAGGAACAATCATTTCAATAGCATGTGAGGACATTGTAAAGGTAGAACTTGATTACATAAAAGAAAGTTAACCTTGAGTCATATCGAATTATTCGATAAAATATACTGTTGAATGGTGCAGAGAGTAGAGAGGAGTTTATCATGGGTAGTACAAGACACTTTTATATGTTTATTTTAGCGTTTGTTCTTGTTGTGGCGTTAACGATTTATTTAATTGTTGATAGCAGCTGGTACAATACAGTTCATCCGGCATTCCTTCTGTTTATGTATGTAGGAATTGCGGTTGTTAGTTTCGGAATGAGAGACGAAATGTTAGATCGCTTTGAAAAGTGATACATATACGAAAGACCAACAGGAAAATGTTGGTCTTTTTTTCTTGCCAAAAATAGGATGGTGTGTATATACTGTATATATAAAATATATACAGTATATACACACTGGAGGAAAACATGAATATTATTATTTCGAATTCTTCCCAAGACCCTATTTATGTACAAATAAGGAAACAATTAAGCCAGCTTATTTTAAATGGTGGTTTAAAGGGGGGAGACCAACTGCCGTCTATTCGTAGCTTAGCGAAGGAATTACAAATTAGTGTAATTACAACGAAGCGTGCGTACGAGGAACTTGAAAAAGAAGGATATATAGAAACTGTTGCTGGGAAGGGGACTTATGTTTCACGTAAAAACAATGAACTATTAAAAGAACAGCGCTTACGTTTATTGGAAAGTAGGGCTGAAGAAATTGTGAGAGAAAGTAAAGTGTTGCAGCTTTCACTTGAAGATTTACAGCAGATGATTGCGTGTTTATATGAGGGGGAATAAGGAATGTTAGAGCTAAAAAACGTTTGTAAAAGATATCAAGATTTTGCAGTGAAAAATATAAGTTTTACGCTGCCACGTGGATATATTATGGGATTTGTCGGACCGAATGGTGCTGGGAAAAGTACGACGATCAAAATGATTATGAATTTAATTAGAAAAGAGAGCGGCGATATACAAATTTTTGGCAAGGACAATAAGAAAGCAGAAAAGGAAATAAAACAAAATATCGGCTTTGTATATGATGAAAATCATTACTACGAAGATTTAACGTGTGAACAAATGAAGCGTATTATTGCACCGCTATATAAAAAGTGGGACGAATGTCAGTATCAATCGTATATGGAGAGATTACAAGTTCCAAAGTATAAAAAAATTAAAGAGTTATCTAAAGGGATGAAAATGAAATTTGCGATTGCTATCGCGCTTTCGCATCATGCAGAGTTTATTATTATGGATGAACCAACAGCAGGATTGGACCCAGTTGTTCGAAGTGAATTGCTTGATATATTGCAAGAAATTGTAATGGAAGATGAAGTATCTGTATTATTCTCAACGCACATTACAACAGACTTAGAGCGCATCGCAGATTATATTACGTTTATCAACGATGGGGAAATTATATTTACTGGTGAGAAAGATGAATTAATGGAGAGCTACGTAATCGTAAAGGGAAGTAATGATTTATTGGATCGAGAAGGAAAAGAGCTATTTGTTGGATTACGAAAAAATAAATTTGGTTTTGAAGGTTTAGCGAAGGATAAACAAGTAATTATCGATTGGTTTGGAAATGAGGTTGTACTAGAAAAGCCTACATTAGATGATATTATCGTTTACACTGCGAAAGGGAGAGGTGCCTATGCGTCAGCTCATCTATAAAGATTTGTTCTTTTTTCGGGTAACTTGGTTAGTGAATCTTATTATGCCCCTTATGTTCTTTTTACTTGAGCCCGGGAGTGAATTGTTATTTCCGATGAGTTGTCTATTTATAACCCTTTCCTCCGTTATGACGCTAATCTATATGGATGAAAGGAATAAAAGTGACATTGTAATAAATAGTTTACCGTTAAGTCGAAAGGATATCATAATTGCTAGATATATTTCCTGTGCAATATTTATTGTAGGTGGGATAGTCTCAACTATGGTAGTTGTTTTTCTTATAAGAGGTGTCGCTGTTATTGATGATATCGGTGCATACCATCCTAATTTGTATATTGAAATTCCGTGGTATGGAATAGTAAATGGGGCTGTTTACGCTTTGGTTTTTGTTGCAGCGTTTTTTCCTAGTTATTACGGAACCAAATCAAAGGTAGCAAGAAGTATCTTGTCAGGAGCATCGATGGCAGTAGCTGGAATTGCATGGATATTTATAGGGGATGGGCTGAACGCAACAGCACCTTCATTCATTGAGTGGATTATGAATCCATCACATCTTAGCTTATTTATAGTTGGAGGAATTATATTAGCTAGTGTATATATCGCTTCTATGTTTCTAACAATTAAAATTTATGGAGCCCGTGATTTATAGAGAGGAGAATTCATATGCAACAGTTGATTTTGAAGGAGTTTTTCTTACAGAAGAAGATGTTTCCTTTCTATTTTTTAATGCCTATTTTATCTGTTTTTAGAAATCCCGTCCAACCAATGGGGGTTGCAATAGGATTATTTATAACATGTAGTACGATTATATATATTTCTTTTTATTATGAAGAGAAAAGTAAAACAGAAAAAGTACTAGTAAGTTTGCCTATAACGAGAAAAGAGATAATTATAGCTAAATATATTTCAAGCACATTATTTATTATGGCTGGTTTGAGTGCAATTTTTATAGTCGTAATATTAGGAAATATTTTATTGGACAGGGATATAGTTATGCCTGGATATGCAGTATTTTCAGCAATAGTAGCAACTTTGATTTATTGTGTAGTAACGATACCTACTAATTACATTGGGGGATATAAAGCTATTACTGTCTTGAATGTGATTATGTTTTTTCCTTTAATGGGTATGATTGGCCTTATGTGTAATGTTTTTGGTGATAAAACAATTATGTTAAAAGTACTTCACTCTGAGGATGCTACAGTAGCGATGAGTGTTCTTGGTATCGGAGTGTTAGTAAGTATAGTCATATCAATGTTACTCTCAATGAAAATGTTTCAGGAGGCAGAGTTATAGAAGGGGCATTTTCATCTTAGGAGGTGTAATACATGATTAAGCAATTAATTTTAAAAGATTTCATCATTCAATGGAAATTTTTAATTTGGTACATACTGTATCCCATTTTCTTTTATATAGCCTTAACAGATACGAAAAATCTGTTCATAATTATGTCAGTAATTATTACAATTGGGGCAACAGTAAAAACATTTGAAGCAGATAGTAAAAATGAGAGTGAAGTTATAGTAAATAGTTTACCAATATTGAGAAAACAAATTGTGTATGCGAAATATATAGTAGCAATTATTATTCTTTTTATAAGTGTAATGGTCGGTTGTTTCACGATGGGGATGAAGAATGGGGTTAACCTATTTGAATTTATTGAAACGACAATGATTGCTAGTATTAGCTTTATTTTAATATATTTAAGCTTTGTTTTACCGATATCATTTTGGCTAGCATATAAAAAAGCTATTTTTATTACGCTTTTCATACTAATAGCACCGACAGCCATTTGTACTATGTTCTTTGAAATCAACCTGGAACAAATCCAACTATATAACGGCTTATTATTCGTTAGTTCAATATGCATGTTCATAGTATCTGCCTTCGTTTCAATGAAATTGTATGAGAAGAGAGAATTTTAAAAGGTGCCTCATAAAAGGCACCTTCTTCAATATCGACAATGTGAAAGTAATAGTTTATAAACAGAGAGGCTATTCGGTACAACATCTTTTGGAGTATGTAATATAAAGCTGAAAACGATAATGAGAATGAGAAAGAGGAAAAATAAAAATAGGATCTGTTTATGTATAGAATTTTGCATAGGATCCACTCCTTTTTTAGGTAGTATGTCCAAAAGGAAGGAGTGTATGAAAAATTTTAGGAGGGAGAATGATGAACAAAAGAAAATGGTTATATAGAATAGGAATACTTTTAGTTTCAAGTGGTTGCATATTAGCAAACTTTTATTCGGATATACCACCGCTATTTCCTAGTTTGCATAAAGGGATTGGTATGAGTGTTGTCGTAGTTGGTCTGCTTTGTCTTATCACATCAAACTTCTATAGAAAGTCTGAATCTATATAAAAAAGGACAGTTACTCTTTTTCAGAGTAACTGTCCTTTTTAAATAACTTATTATATAGCTTGGCGATACTCCATATAATTACGATTGCAATGGAGGCAATAATTGACCAAACGATAGATAAAATTTCAAGTGTCATGTTCGGAAGGAATGTAAGAATGGATAATATTTTATGAAACAACCATTCTATTATATGAAAACTTACTTGCAGTAGAATGGCGATCACGAGTGTGATCCATGCTAACATTTGTTTTCCTTTTTCTTTCCACATGACATTCACCTCACGTTAGCTTAATAGTTTTAAGCCAACAGCGCCGCATAGAATGCAGCTTAAGAAGGCAAGACGACGCCAATCCGCTGATTCTCGGAAAATAAGAATGCCTAGAAGTGCACTTCCGGCAGTTCCGATTCCAGTCCAAATCGCGTAAGCAGTTCCCATCGGTAATGTGTCCATCGCAAGGGATAAGAAGAAGAAGCTTACGCCGAAGTTAGCGATTAAAATAACTTTTGGTGCCCAGCCTTTCTTTTCAGTGGCTACTTTCATAAAGAGTACACCAATAATTTCACAAATACCAGCTAGAATTAAAAATACCCAAGCCATTTTATGCGGCCTCCTTTGCTTCTTTTTCTTCTGTTACTCGTTTTAAACCAATTACTCCGAAGAAGATTAAACTGATTAATAAAACTTTTACGATAGAGAAAGGTTCTCCGAAGATGAAAATTTCTGTAAGAACAATTCCGCCAGCTCCGATTCCTGTGAAGACTGCGTATACAGTGCCGACAGGTAAATCTTTATAAGCTCTAAATAATAAGACGAAACTAATTGTAATTAATAGAGCAACACTAGCCCACTCAAGTGGTGCCTCCGCTTTTTTTAGTCCAATCACCCAAAAGATTTCAATAATACCAGCGATGATTACATAAATCCATGCCATATGTCATTTCTCCTTCCTACCAGTCGTTAGGTAAAGGGCTTAAAAACGACGCATTGCAAAGGAGCAATCCGTCAGTTTGAAAGTCCGCGCCAAAATACTTTCCAAGAAGCGTCTAAACGTGTCTCAAAACGATTTAAACCTGCGTATAGTAGTTCAACCATAAGACCGTCGAGTAAGCATAGAAAAGCCTCTAAGGCGTCTTTTACTTCAATGTTATGCAGTTCATCTTGTTCGCTTGCTCTTTTAAATACCGGGAATAAAAGTTTTCCGACGTTTTCAATGTGTACATTTGCTTTATTAATAATTTGTTCGCGAAATGCATCAGGCGGAAAATAAGAAGTTCGTAACCAAAACATTGATTCTTCACTTTCACCAAATCGTTTTGCGTAGCCTTTTAATAATTTTAATAGCAATTCTTCAGTGGACGAATTGGAAAAGCTTTCGATATCGCCTGTGAAGCTCTGCAAATCTTTTTGAAGAGCAGATTCTAAGCATATGAAATATAGCTCTTCTTTTCCTTTAAAGTGTGCGTAAATCGATGGTTTTTTAATCCCAACTTCTTGGGCAATATTTGCCAATGAAGTTCCTTCATAGCCGTAGCGTGCGAAATGAGAAAGTGCTACAGCTTTAATGCGATTTGCTGTCATTTTCATCCCCTACCTACCGTTCGTTAGGTTTATTATATGAGATAAAAAACACAAAGTCAATAGGTGAAAAGCTGAAAAAGAGTGCTATAGTTAACGCTCCTTTTCAGACTGTTTTTCGCTCAATTAAATGGAATGGAAGTTCTTCTGAGTTCCCGGTTATTTGTTTGTCCTGCATCTGTTTATGGAATAAGGTAAAAGCACGTGATCCCATCGTAAGACCAGGGTGTTCAATAGTCGAAATTTCTAACGCCTTTGAAATTTCATGGTTATCGAATCCTAAAATAGCGAGATCTTCAGGGACGCGAACACCACGTTTCTTTGCCTCTGTTAATAAACCGGCAGCTACTTGGTCATTCGCTGTGAAAATAGCAGTTGGACGATTTTTCATATGTAAAATACGGTGGAGTATTTGTGCTCCGTCCTGCATTGTATAGCATTGATGAAAAATCCATTCAGGATGTAACGTTTGACCTTCGTTATGAAGTGTATCAGCAAACGCTTTTTCACGTTCCATAGAATTTACACTCGTTTTTCTTGCTAAACAAATTCCGATTTTTTCATGGCCTTTACTTAGTAAATATGCAGTACCGAGCCGGAATCCTTCATAATGATCTACGTAGACAGATGAAATGAGGGGGTGGTTCATTTTTTCACATGAAATAATAGGGGCGAATTTTGCGAAAGGTTCGATTTGTTCCCATGAACTCGTTCGAGAACAAATAATCATCCCGTCAAATTGTTTCATTTTCATCATTTCAAGAACACGAATTTCTTCAATACTATCGTAATTTGTTTGGCATAAATTAATGTGATATCCAGCTGCTAACGCTTCGTTTCCGATTCCTTCAATAATGGTACTGAAGTAAGGGACATTAATGAAAGGGAGCATAACCCCGATTGTATATGTTTTCCCCTTTATTAAATGAATAGCATTTATATTTTTTGCGTAGTTTAATTCTTCAACCGCCTCTAGAACTCGTTTCCGTTTGTCTTCTTTTACGTAAGGGTGATTATTTAAGACACGGGAAACGGTTGATATAGATACACCAGCAGTTTTAGCGATTTGTTTTATATTGGCCATATGCATCACCTCTTTACTTATTATAAAGGGAAAATAAGTAGAATGAAAAAATCTTGACCTGAAAAGCTTTTCACAATCTATGTTATAAATAGGACTTCTGTTATTCGCGTAACCATTTCGTTTGGGCGTAAGAATAGCGAAGTCTTTCTGTTTGTTTGAAAGCAGTTTTGTCAAAATGTGTGAGAATAACGAGGAAAGTTTTCAAAGGTGGAGTGTGGCATTCAAGCGAATATGAACAACATATAAACGCTTTGTTCGTTAAGAGGGCGGTATGAAAGGGCGGAAACAAATTGAAAAAAGGAATCATTTGTTTCGTGTTTTCTAGTGTATTACTTAGCTCATGTTCATTTCAGCAAACGATGCAAGAAGAAAAAACATTTGTGGGAACAACAGGTGGGGCTACAGATCGCGTTACGGATCCGATTCCGTTAAAAGAACTTCCAAAATATTTTCCGGCGAAATTTAAAGTTCCTACCTTTTTACCATATGACATTACGAGTGATGTGTTGGGTGAAGTGAGAACGATTGAAAAGAAGAATGCTGTCTTAACGATTAAATATAAACAACAGGAGCAAGGTAGACATGAGTATATTGAGCTAACTGTTGCAAATTTCCCTTACAGTTTTCCGGATTTTGTAGAAGAAAAGCGATTTCAAGAACAAATGAAATTGAATAATGGAGCGTCTGCTTATTTTAAAAATAAAGATGACTTCGAGAGAGGAGAGGAATTTGCTACGCTTCTATGGAAAGAAAAGGGGATTGAATATCAGTTATTATATCGTAATGTAGAAGAGAACGATGCAGATGTAATAAAAAAGAATCTATATTACATTGCAAACAATATGAAATAAAAAACTAACTGCAGCATGCAGCTAGTTTTTGTATGTTATTTCTTTTTAATTTTACCTGTCCAAGATTTAAATCCACCTTGTAATTGGTAGAAATCTTTGTAACCTTGTTTTTTTAAGTATTGAGCTGCACGGCCTGTACGGAATCCGCTTTGGCAGTATAAGTAAACAGGTTGATCTTGGCGAAGTTCTTTATGACGAAGGCGAATTTGTGATAACGGAATGTTACGTGCACCTAAAATGTGCCCTGCGTTATATTCGTCTGCTTCGCGAATATCGATAAGCTGTGCTTTACGGTAGCCAGCGCGAAATTCTTCTTCTGTAAGAGTTTTAATTAATTTTTTCTGATAGAAATACATCCATACAGTGTAACCGATGAACGCTACGATTACGGCTAATAAAATAATCCAAGTTGTTGACACGGTTCTATCGCTCCCTTTTTTCTTATCCTACTTTCAATATTATAATGCCCATATGTATTTATGCAACAGATTCATTTGTATATAAGGAGAAATTTCGTATTCTTTCACAAATTTTGTCGAATTTGGTAGACTAGAGAATGTGAAAAATAATTGGTTATATGAGGTGTAGGATGGGAAAAGAAAAATGGTGTTATATTAACTCTGGTCAATGTTCACCAGCGTTTAATATGGCGTTAGACGAATGTTTATTAAATTGGCAAAGTGAAAAGAAGATGCAACCAACAATTCGTTTTTATGAATGGGAAGTACCAACATTAACAGTCGGGTATTTCCAGCGTGTTGAAAAAGATATAAATATGGATGTAGTTAACGAAAAGAAATATGGGTTCGTTCGTCGTCAAACAGGCGGCAGGGGTGTACTACATGACAAAGAATTAACGTACAGTGTTATTGTGTCTGAAGATCATCCAAATATGCCAAAAACAGTTACGGAAGCATACCGCGTTATTTCGCAAGGCTTATTGGACGGTTTTAAGGCATTAGGATTAGAAGCGTATTATGCAGTTCCGAAAACAGAGGCGGATCGTGAGAATTTAAAAAATCCGCGTTCAGGAGTATGTTTTGATGCGCCATCTTGGTATGAAATTGTAGTTGAAGGAAGAAAAATCGCAGGTAGTGCTCAAACACGTCAAAAAGGTGTTATTTTACAGCACGGATCGATTCCGTTAGAAATAGATTTAGACGAACTATACGACCTATTTTTATTCCCAAATGAACGTGTGAAAGAACGTATGAAAAGTATGTTTTCTTCTAAAGCGGTAGCAATTAATAAATTGACAGACCGTACATTTACGATCGAACAGTTAATTAAAGCGTTCGAGGTTGGGTTTGAAAAAGGATTGGATATAGAGCTTGTGCCATATGAATTAACAGAAGAACAGTTACATGAAGTTCAAACGTTAGCAAAAGAAAAGTATGAAAGTAAGGAATGGAATTATAAAAAATAAGAGATGGCAATTGCCATCTCTTATTTTTTTATAGTAAATTAAGTACTTTTTCTACTTTGATTCCTTTATCTTGTAAAGAACGAAGGCGATTTACAACGTCCATAATTTCTTTGTCGAATGTAACGCTAATACCTTGGCTTTGTAGTTCTTCTTTTAAGCCTTCAATAGAATCATCTATGTCGATGCCAAGCTCGTAATCTTGACAAACTTCAATTGTCTTTTTCACGAGTTTCACATAATTTTCTTGTAGTTTTGAATTTGTTTCAGTCAAAGCAGGTTGTTTCGGTTTTGCTGGAGCAACCGGTACTGTCTCTTGCTTTGTAACTGAAGTAGGGACTACTTTTTTCACAGGTGCTGGAGTAGTTAGTTCTACAGCTGCTTCTACGCTTACTGGCTTCGGCGTCGGTACCGGAGTAGGCTTAGGGGCCATAGCAGGTGTTTCTACACGCGTAATAGGTTTAGGAGCAGGTGTAACTGCTTTTGGAGCTTCTACAACTACTTCTTTTTTCGGTGTGGCTTCTACCGGTGTTTCTTCTTGACCAGCAGCCTCTTTATTTTCTTTACTCCACATAACGCGTTCTATTTCTAGAGAAACATTGTTTTTGTTCATCGCTGATAATGTAACTTTACCAACTTCAGCGTTTCCAGTGAAATCAACAATTTTATAAATAACACTCTTGTTCCAATCCACGTTTCCGCTCAAAAATAATTCTTCGTTACATTTCGGCGTTAAGCCCTCGATTTTAATTTCTGCGTTTACACCGTTTTCACTGTATACCATAATTAGCGAAGCATTTACATCTTCGTCTGCTAACATTAGTTCACGTACCATTTTGCCGGTGCGTACTTGCGTTTTCTTCTTAACTGACATCTAATTTCTCCTCTCAAAAATTCAGTAATAATAAAAAAATCGTATAACGAAAAATAATTGCTCACGAAGATTTATGATACCGATAATAAAAGCATCACGTCAACAATTAACTTTAATTATTTTGCATTTTTCTTATTTTCTTTATGAAATTTTTCAATTTGTAAAATTAGACAGAAGAAAAACAGCCTTTTGAAAGGCTGTTAAAAATTTGACTTTTTGTATAGTAATTTATATAAAATGAAAAATAAGATAGCAATTAAGGCGTTTTGCCAAAAGGTTAGGTGGTAAATGAGATAAGGTTGTTTTTTAAAATAGACATTTAAAAATACAGCTGAACAAAATGGAGTAGCAAATGCAAATCCAAATAGAATCCTTCTTTTCCAATTCATCTTTTGATCAAAGGAATAGCGCTTTAATAAATATAAAATGAAAAGAATGCCTAGTATAATAAGTGAAACGAACAAAGTGGTTCCAGGGATGCTAAAAGCTGGGCTTAATTGTTCGATATTTTTCCTGAAGATTAAAATGAAAGTCGAAACAAGTGCATCCATTCCAAACTGTATAGCAAGAAGTAAGCTAATAACAAAACCGATTAAAGAAGTTTTTTCTAACTTTGTTTGAGCTGGTAAAGCCGATATGAGTTCATCACAATAAGATTGTAAGTCATTGCCGAAAATATCATAAGCATTTTTATTTTCTCTTTGTGCTTCGATGAGATGATCTAATATTTCTAATAATAGTTCTTCTACTTGTTGTTCAGGTACGTTAGATAACCGAAGATATACTAGCATATCGCCATAAGAAGCTTCGTTTTCAAATGTTAGAAGTTCGCGTTTTTTGTTGTTCAATTCCATCATGTCTTGCGCATTCATCCCTATCACTCTCCCTGTAATAAGTTGTTCACCGTTGTCGAAACCATTCCCCAGCTTTGTTTAAATTCTTCAAGCTGTTCTATTCCTTTATCGGTTACATGATAATATTTTCGCTTTGGACCGAGTGAGGAAGCTTTTAATGTTCCTTCAATTAGCCTCTCTTTGTGCATACGTAACAATAACGGATATATGCTTCCTTCGCTGACAAATGTAAAGCCGTATTTATTTAATTTTGTACTCAGCTCATATCCATACACTTCTTCTTGCGAAATGATGTATAGGATGCAACCTTCGAGTACACCTTTTAACATTTGGCTGTGCATGATTTCCCCACCTTTTATTCAGGTAACTTGCCTTGCAAGGTAGCTGTTATCCAAATTATAACATTCAGTAACTTGCAACGCAAGTTACTGAAGTGGAAAACTTTAATGCGTTTTAATTTTTCCGTGTTCTCCATACTAACGAGAGGAGGGAAGTATATGAAACCGTTTATGCCAAAACTTGTTTACTTTGAACCGAAGGCACTCGAATATCCACTTGGAAAAGAGCTGTATGAGAAGTTTACGAAGATGGGATTAGAAATTCGTGAAACGACATCCCATAATCAAATTAGAAATTTGCCAGGTGAAAATGATTTGCAAAAGTATCGCAATGCAAAGGCAACGCTTGTCGTTGGGGTGAGGAAGACATTAAAGTTTGATACGTCAAAGCCGTCAGCTGAATATGCAATTCCGCTTGCAACAGGGTGTATGGGACATTGCCATTATTGTTATTTGCAAACGACGCTTGGTAGTAAACCTTACGTTCGTGTATATGTGAATCTAGATGAAATATTTGAGAAGGCACAGCAATATATGGATGAAAGGGCACCAGAAATAACAAGATTTGAAGCGGCGTGTACATCAGATATCGTTGGAATTGATCATTTAACGCATGCTTTAAAGCGGACGATCGAATTTATGGGAGAAAGTGAGCATGGGCGTTTACGTTTCGTTACGAAATATTCGCACGTTGATCATTTATTAGATGCAAAGCATAATGGGAAAACGCGTTTTCGATTTAGCATTAATTCACGTTATGTGATTAAAAATTTTGAACCGGGGACATCGCCGTTCGAAGAGAGAATTGAGGCTGCTCGTAAAGTGGCAGGGGCTAATTATCCACTTGGCTTTATAGTTGCGCCACTTTATATGCATGAAGGATGGGAAGAGGGGTATCGTGAATTGTTTGAGAGATTATACAATGCCTTGAAAGATATGGTGATACCAAATTTAACGTTTGAATTAATTCAGCATCGCTTTACGAAGCCGGCAAAAAAGGTCATTCAAGCGCGTTATCCGAATACGAAACTTGAAATGGACGAAGAGAAGCGGAAATATAAATGGGGACGATACGGTATTGGGAAATACGTCTATAAAAAAGATGATGCAGAAGTATTGGAGGAAACGATTCGAGGATATATTCGTCACTTTTTTCCTGACGCAGAAATTCAATATTTCACATGAAAGGAACTTGTATTTGAATGCGGGTTCTTTTCTCTTTTGTAGATTTAGGCTCGTTTCTACCTTGTCACGTTATTCTTTCTGGTGTATCATTTTATTGATTGCTTCGTTCGGAATAAGCAAAATGAAATTGGATGGAGGAAACCGATGCCTACCCCTAGTATGGAAGATTATATTGAACAAATTTATTTGTTGATTGATGAAAAGGGTTATGCCCGCGTATCTGATATTGCTGAAGCGCTTAGTGTACATCCATCCTCTGTAACAAAAATGGTGCAAAAATTAGACAAAGATGAATATCTAATTTATGAAAAATATAGAGGGCTTGTATTAACATCAAAAGGTAAAAAAATCGGAGAACGTCTCGTATATCGTCATGACTTGCTAGAGCAGTTTATGCGTATTATTGGTTTGGATGAAAGCAAGATTTACAATGATGTTGAAGGGATTGAACATCATTTAAGTTGGGAAGCAATTGACCGTATCGGTGATTTAGTACAATACTTTGAACAAGATGAGGTTCGAGTAGAAACACTTCGTGGTGTTCAAAAAGCAAATGAAGAGAAAAGTAATTAAGGGGAACGGATGGCGTTTCCTTTTTTATTTCAATTGAAAAGGACGGGAGAATTATGAAAGCAATTATTTTTGATTTTGATGGATTAATTGTGGACACAGAAACAATATGGTTTCACTCTTTCAGAGATGCTGTTCGTGAGTACGGCGGACAGTTACCTTTAGAGGAATTTGCGAAATGTATTGGAACGACAGATGATGTACTTTATACATATTTAAAGGAACAATTAAAAGAAAAGTTTAACGAGCGTGCACTAAAAGAAAAGGTGACGACTTTACATAAAGAGAAAATGAAAATACCAGAAGCGCGTGATGGGGTAAAAGAATATTTAGAAGAAGCGAAAGAAATGGGATTGAAAATCGCATTAGCTTCTAGTTCATCTAGAGAATGGGTTGTTCGTTTTTTAGAAGATCTACAGATTCGAGATTATTTTGAAGTAATTAAAACGAGAGAAGATGTTGAGAAGGTAAAACCAGATCCAGCACTTTATCGAATTGCAATAGAGGAATTAGGAATTGAACCATCAGAAGCTGTTGTATTTGAAGACTCATTAAATGGATTGAAAGCAGCGGTTGCGGCAGGATTAAAATGCGTCGTTGTTCCAAATGATGTGACAAGAAATTTACCATTTGAAAATCATCACCTTCGAATTGAAAGTATGATAGATAAAACTTTGAAAGAAGTGCTTGAAAGTATAAAGAAAGACCGTATTTCCTAAAAGGAAGCACGGTCTTTCTTTTTGTTCTTTTTACCTTCAATGACAGTTAAATGAGATTGTTTTCTTTTTCGTTTCAACGATGGAGAATTACCCTTTTTGCCCTTGTCATCAGAAGTATTTCGTTTCAAGAATGAATTGCTTAGGGGTGCTACATTTTGTTTCCCATGTTTGCGGTTCGATTGTTTTGCAGCGCGCTTATATGAGCTTTGCGAATTTGCAGAACCACTGGAATTAGTAAACATCTTGTATAGCAAGTAAAAGATACCGACAACAAGTAACATATACCCGATATTTCTTAATACACCCATTGGATTTGTAATTACAGATGAAACAAGGCCGAATATTGCTAATCCGATTATAAGCACAAATATAGCGAAAGTAAACGAACGACCGTTCATAAGGAACACCTCCTAAAAACATATATTAAAATTAGTATATTAACGATGAGGAGAGGAGTTGAACACCATTTTTAAATAATTATTGTTTGTTTTCTAAACGTAATAATTCTTCAAACGATGCAATAGCTACTTCCACTTGATCATCTGTTGGTTCTTTCGTTGTTAATAGTTGCAGCCATAATCCGGGATATCCAAGTATGCGTAATACAGGAATATCTCGCAATCGATTCGTAAATTGTAGTACTTCAAACGAAATGCCGAGAACGACTGGAATTAATAAAATTCGGTTTATTACTCGTGCCCAAAGTGGATCTGTAGGAACGAGGAAATAAACAAACATTCCAATAATGACTGTAAATATAATAAAGCTACTACCACATCTATAATGGAGGCGGGTTTGCTTTTGGACGTTTTCTACAGTCATAGGAAGATTATTCTCATAAGCATTGATTACTTTATGCTCTGCACCGTGATACTGAAATACCCGTTTAATAAGTGGGGTTAAAGAAATAAAGTATATATAGCTCAATAGTAGCATGAGCTTAATGACACTTTCGACAATGATTTGCCCTGTATGAGATGGGAAAATCGGTCTCGTTAATTCAGCTAATAGTGCAGGAACTGCTGTGAAAATGACTTTACCGAATATGAAAGATAAAACGCCAACTGCTGCAACTCCTAATACCATCGTTAATTTTGATTGTTCTTCTTTTTTATTTGCAATTTGTTCATCATCTTCTGGGTGGACATCAAATCGTTCTGAAGCGAAGTTTAAATGCTTTGCTCCATTCGCACTTGCGTCCACAATGGCGGCAATACCTCGTAAAAATGGAATTTTTTTTAGGATAGATAATGCTTTATTACGAACGCGTGGTAATCGATAAAATTCAATCGATTTATCTTTACGACGAACCGCTGTAACAGTATATTCTCTACCGCCAAACATAACTCCTTCTATGACTGCTTGCCCGCCATATATTTGTTTTGACTCTTCTGCCATGTTAACACCAACCTGTATTTGTTTCTCTCTTATGTAGAAAAAGAGGCAATTGTCATACTGGGTTCTGTCGTTTTGAAATAAGACAATCACCGAGTTTCCTTTATTTTATCGACAAATACAAGTATATGACAAGAGAAAATGTTACGAGAGTCGGACATTTCTTATTCTTTTTATAGACAAATTTCGCAGTATTTAAACATGCTTCAAAATAGTTTCGGGCATACTATTAAGCGGAGGTGTTGATGTGAGTCAAGAACAATTAGGAACAAGGAATTATGTGCAAATCGGTTTGTTTGGTGGAATTTTTTGGGGAGGAATATGGTATTTCCTTCATATATTTTCATTCACGGAAGCGGGACCTAATTATTTACTGTTACCATTTGCGTTTGGGAGTTGGAAAGAAGGGATATGGGGCAATCTGTCAGGAATTGTTTGCATGGGACTTCTTTCAATTTTGATTTCCTTTTTGTATAAAGCGTTTTTGGCGAAATTTGAAGGAATCATTCCAGGGATTATTTATGGGCTATTTTGGTGGGCGTTACTGTTTTTCGGAATGGGTTTAATGGCACCTGTTATTAAAAGTGCGTTCAATTTGCCGAAAGAGACGATTGTGACGACAATATGTATTTTTATATTGTATGGTGTGTTTATTGCATACTCTGTTTCTTACGCAGTAAATAGTAATAAAGCGGAGCAAGAAGGAGAAGAGAAGACGAACTATTCAAATAAGTAACTCCTATGTTAAAATGTTGTATAGATATTTAATATTAAGGAGTTTTAAGAATATGAAAAAGTTACTCCTCGTAAACGGTCCTAACTTAAATCGCCTCGGTGTTCGTGAGGTAAATGTATATGGAAAGGGCACGTTAGCGACACTTGAAGCAGATATAAAGCAAGAAGCAAAAACAATGGGAGTGGAGTTAGAATGTTTCCAATCGAATCATGAAGGTGCGATTATCGATCGTCTTCATGAGGCTGAAGATATATATGAAGGGATCATTTTAAATCCTGGAGCATTTACGCATTATAGCTATGCAATTCGAGATGCAATTGCGAGCATTTCGATTCCTGTTATTGAAGTACATATCTCTAACATTCACCAGCGTGAATCGTTCCGTCACGAATCTGTGACGGCGGCTGTTTGTGCAGGACAAATTGTTGGATTTGGTTTTTATGGCTATAAGTTAGCGTTATTTGCATTAATGGAGAAATTAAGGGAGGCATAAAGTCATGGAGAAAATCGAAAGATTAAGAAGCGCATTTGCTGAGGCTGGTATCGACGGTATTTTATTAACAAATGAACATAGTCGTAGATACATGGCTAACTTCACTGGAACAGCTGGAGTTGTACTTATTTCAAAAGAGCGTGCTCAATTTATTACGGATTTTCGTTATGTAGAGCAGGCTAGTAAACAAGCTGTTGGATATGAAATCGTGCAGCATGCAGGATTAATTATTGATGAAGTTGCAAAGCAAGTGAAAGAACTTGGAATTCAAAAGCTTGGCTTTGAGCAGGATACTCTTACATATAGCTCTTACGTAACGCATAATGAGGCGATCGAAGCTGAATTTATCCCGACTTCTGGGCTTGTAGAAAAGTTACGCTTGATAAAGACTGATTCAGAGATTAAGATATTAAAGGAAGCTGCACAGATTGCAGATGCTGCCTTTGAGCATATTCTATCATTCATTCGCCCGGGAGTATCTGAAATTGAAGTGTCAAATGAACTTGAATTTTTCATGAGAAAACAAGGAGCAACATCTTCTTCGTTTGATATTATCGTTGCTTCAGGTCTTCGTTCGGCATTACCGCACGGCGTGGCATCTGAAAAAGTGATAGAAACAGGAGATTTCGTTACATTAGACTTCGGCGCTTATTACAAAGGGTATTGTTCTGATATTACTCGTACAATTGCAGTCGGTGAACCATCTGATAAATTAAAAGAAATTTATAATGTCGTTTTAGAAGCACAATTACGTGGTGTAAACGGTATTAAAGCTGGTTTAACAGGCCGCGAGGCAGATGCATTAACGCGTGATTACATAACGGAAAAAGGATATGGTGAATACTTTGGACACTCTACTGGTCATGGAATCGGCCTTGAAATCCATGAAGCGCCAGGTTTAGCGTTCCGTTCTGATACAGTACTTGAACCAGGTATGGCTGTAACAGTAGAACCAGGTATTTATATTCCAGGTATTGGCGGCGTACGTATTGAAGATGATATCATTGTAACGAGTGAAGGTAATGAAGTAATTACGAAATCACCAAAAGAACTTATTATTTTGTAATACACAGGAGGATTTTTTTACATGATTTCAGTAAACGATTTTCGTACAGGTTTAACAATTTCAGTGGACAATGCCCTTTGGCAAGTACTTGATTTCCAACACGTAAAGCCAGGTAAAGGTGCTGCATTCGTTCGTTCTAAACTACGTAACCTTCGCACAGGTTCTGTTCAAGAGAAAACATTCCGTGCAGGTGAAAAAGTAGAAAAAGCACACATCGAAAACCGTCGTATGCAATACTTATACGCGAGCGGTGAGGCTCATGTATTTATGGATAACGGAACTTATGAGCAAATCGAACTTGGTGAAAACCAAATCGAGCGCGAATTAAAATTCCTAAAAGAAAACATGGAAGTATCTATTATGACATACCAAGGTGAAGTACTTGGTGTTGAACTTCCGAACACAGTTGAATTAAAAGTTACAGAAACAGAGCCTGGTATTAAAGGTGACACAGCTTCTAACGTAACAAAACCAGCTACATTAGAAACTGGTCTTGTTGTACAAGTGCCAATCTTCATTAACGAAGGCGAAATGCTTATCATCAACACTGGTGAAGGTAAATACGTTTCTCGTGCATAGTAAAAAAGCACTCGTGATTATCACGAGTGCTTTTTTTATAGAAAATAGGGCATATAATAAATTGCGGTGACAATAAAACTAACTAAAACAAGTGAAAGAGTACCCGCTATATATGGTGTGAAAATGAATTGAAATGGTTTTATTTCACCAGTCTCAACACCAGTTAATGTTTTACTTATTGCGTGATCTGTAATGTTATTTCTATGGTTACTCATAATAATTAACCACATAATTGCAAATATTGCTAGACTGCCAAGGAAAAAGGTCTCTATAAATGACCAACCGACCAATAATGAAAAAAGATAAATAAGAGCTAATTCTACTACAATTGTTAAACTAATTTTCAAAACCTTCATATTTTCCCCCCTCATTTTGTACGTCCAGCCAATTTAAAAATTTCTTACGCGATACGACATGCAGTACGCAAGGTGACTTTACTTCTTTCTCCAGTGCAGCATGTTCGCCTGGAAACTTGCTTTTCACATGCAATGAAATGTAAGGTAGTTTTTCTTGTGCTTTTAACGAGCGAATGTTAGTCGTTTTAGCACCAGCGAATACGTATGTAAGTTGTAAGTCTAAAAAAGCGATTTTAAAGATTTCTTTTTTAGCTGCCTCATTATACCCTTTGCCCCAATATGGATAGCCAAACCAACTACCAATGTGAGATTGTTTCTTCTCATAATTAATATGTTTAAGTGTGGTGAGGCCAAGTATTTCATTCTCTTCATTTACAATCATTCTCGATAAAGACTTCTTTTGGCGCTCTTCTTCTATTGCAAAAAGAAGAAATGCTTTCGTGTCTTCGACTTTTTCTACCTGTATTCCTAATGCATTTTTTACGTGTGGTTCACTTGATAGCTCAAAAAGCACATTTGCATAGCGTAAATCAAGTGGTAATAAAGTAACGTGCTGCATCGTCTATACCCCTTTTAAATTAAATATACCATAATATACCATTAAAAAAACACGAATATTCAGATTTAAATAAAGGTGTTAGAGAAAAATTATGTTTTTACTTCTGAAATAGACAACCTCTGCATATGGTTGTACAAATATATTCTTTTTTGGAATGTAGAATTCGTAACCGTTACGGGAGAAGGTGGGAGAATGAAACAGTGGCTAGCGGCAATGGAAACATCCGTGCTCGTAATGGGGTTACTTCGGTTGTTTTCGGGTAGCGCGGAAATATTCGCCGCTTTGCTTATGCTTTACGTGAATGATGCGAAGAAAGCATTGTTTATAAATGGTATGTTGGCGTTTGTTGGACCGACCGTATTAATTTTAACAATGACAATAGGCATAGCGAGTGTAGCGAGCGAAATTTCTTTCTTGAAACTCTTTTTTCTGGCACTTGGAATTGGCTGCATTTTTATCGCATTGTTGAAATAGTAAGTCGAGTATAGTGGGGAGAAGCCTATGAAAGAAGTATTAGAGGTTTTACCAAAAACGATGAAACAGTTAGTTGAAAGTTGTAAGCAATACAATACTTTAGAGGAAATTCGTGTTCGAATTGGAAGACCGCTAGAGTGTATTGCGCATGGAGAGGTGTTTTTTTATGACTATATCGCTACAGCAGAAGATGCCAGTTACTTATTGAATAAGTTAAGTCAATTCTCAATTTATACGATGGAAGAGGAATTGAAACGTGGGTATGTGACACTTCGAGGAGGACATAGAATTGGCCTAGCAGGAAAAGTCATTACAGAGAAAAGTACAGTGAAAATGATTCGTGATGTCTCTTCATTTAATATTCGTATTGCTCGTCAAAAAATAGGAATAGCTGAGCCGCTTTTGCCGTATTTGTATGAATCAAGATGGTTAAACACGATGGTAATTGGCCCGCCGCAAACGGGGAAAACGACACTTTTAAGAGATGTAGCACGTTGCATGAGTCAAGGGGTTGGTACGTCGAAAATTCCTTCTTGCAAAGTGGGGATTGTTGATGAGCGGTCAGAAATTGCTGGATGTGTGAAAGGAATCCCTCAGTATGAATTTGGTACACGAGTAGATGTGTTAGACGCATGTCCAAAGGCTGAAGGAATGATGATGATGATTCGTTCTATGAGTCCAGATGTTTTGATCGTAGATGAGATTGGACGTAAAGAAGATAGTGAAGCAATTATGGAGGCGGTGCATGCAGGGGTCCAGCTTTTTATAAGTGCACACGGGTTTTCTTATGATGATGTTGTGAAACGTCCATCGCTACAGGCAGTGCTGGAGCTTGGCATATTTGATAGGTTTGTGGAGTTATCAAAAGCAAGAGGCCCAGGAACAGTTATGCAAGTGAAAGATAGATATGGAAAACCAGCACTACCGAATCGAAAGGCTGGGGGCGTATGGTGAAAATAATTGGTGCAGTGTTAATCGTTGCGGTCAGCACTTTTTTCGGGTTTTCATACGCAAAAAGATATAGTGAGAGGCCGCGGCAACTTAGACTATTAAAATCGGCACTCCAATCATTAGAGGCAGAAATTATGTATGGGCACACACCTTTATCTGAAGCCGCCGAACGATTAGTTAAACAAATGCCCAAGCCATTAAATTGGATATTTCAAAGTTTCGCCAAAAAACTAAAAAACGGGGAACAAACAGTAAGGGAAGCTTGGATAGAAAGTTTGAAAGAGAATTGGAAGTTAACCGCATTTCAACAAACCGAGTATGAAATCTTGCAGCAATTTGGTGAAACACTTGGACAACATGATCGTGAATCACAACAAAAACATATTCGATTATGTATTACACATTTAGAGAGAGAGGAAGAAGAAGCGAAAGCGTTACAACTGCAATATGAAAAAATGATTAAGAGCTTAGGGGTACTAGCGGGGCTACTTATCGTAATTTTACTGCTATAGGAGGGAGAAAGGCGATGTCCATTGATGTTGGATTAATATTTCAAATCGCCGGAATCGGCATTGTTTTAGCTTTCATTCATACCGTATTAAAAGAATTAAAACGAGAGGATATTGCAAATTGGGTTATCCTTGTCGGTTTTGTCGTCATTCTATTCCATGTTGCATTTTTAATTAATACGTTGTTCGACAAGATTAAAAGTGTCTTTCTCTTCCAGTAAAGGAGGCGGTTCGAATCGAAATTATACAAATTGTCGGATTAGGCCTCGTTGCTACGTTTTTAGCAGCTGTTTTGAATCAGCATAAATCTAGCATTACATCGTTATTTATTGTTTTTGTAGGTAGCGTAATGTTTCTTATTTTAATCGATCAAATTCACTCTATTTTACAAATGATTGAGAGAGTAGCGAGTGAAGCGAAAGTTAGCAACGTCTATGTAGAAACGTTACTGAAAATTATTGGGATTGCTTATATCGCTGAGTTTGGAGCGCAAATTACAAAAGATGCTGGGCAAGGTGCAATCGCTTCGAAAATTGAACTAGCTGGTAAAATCTTAATTCTCGTTATGGCAATTCCTATTTTGACAGTCGTAATTGAAACTATTCTCGGATTTTTACCGACGGGATAAGGGGGAGTGAATGTTGAGGAAGTTTGGAGCTAAGCTGCTATTTGCTTGCTTCCTTTTCTTTTCTTTACCGGTTGTTGTACAAGCTTCTCCTGTAGAAACAAACGTCGTTGATCAACAATTGGATAAGCTCGGAATTGAAGATGTGAAGCAATTTTGGGACGGGCTTGTTACAAAATATGGAGGTTATTTACCAGAGAGTCAAAAAGGAAGCTTTATGGAGTTTGTAAAGGGAGAAAAAGAATTCTCTATAAAAGAATGGATGCTAGGTTTATTAAAATATTTGTTTCACGAGCTTGCTGCAAATGGAAAGCTACTTGGAACACTCATTATGCTCACAATTTTTAGTGCATTGTTGCAATCACTGCAATCTGCCTTTTCAAAGAGTAGTGTAAGTAAAATTGCCGATGCAGTTGTATATATGGTGCTTATTATTTTTGCTTTAAATAGTTTTTATGTGGTTATGACATATGCAAGAGAAACGATACAAACAATGGTAGATTTCATATTAGCGCTATTACCAATCTTGCTTGCACTCATAGCAACTGGAGGCGGTGTTGTATCTGTATCTTTTTTTCATCCGATTATCATTTTCTTAATGAATACGAGTGGGCTTCTTATGAATTACATCGTTCTACCACTTTTATTACTTGCAACGATATTAAGTATTGTAAGTACGATGAGTGATCAATATAAAGTTACGAAATTGTCCAAGCTTCTGCAAAACGTTAGCGTTGGGATTATCGGGATCTTTTTAACGATTTTTTTAGGAGTATTATCTGTACAAGGAACAGCGACAGCGGTTGCTGATGGGATAGCTGTGAAAACTGCTAAATTTGTAACAGGGAACTTTATTCCTGTAGTTGGAAGGATGTTTACAGAGGCAGCGGATACTGTTATTAGTGCGTCGGGGTTATTAAAAAATACAGTCGGAATTATAGGGCTCGTTATTTTATGTTTAATTGTCGCTTTTCCAGCGATTCAAATTTTTTGTATCGCGTTTATTTATAAATTCGCAGCAGCAGTATTGCAACCAGTTGGCGGAGGAGCAATTATTCAATGTTTAGATATCATTGGACGAAGCATCATTTACGTGTTTGCTTGCTTAGCTATCGTATCATTTATGTTCTTTTTAAGTATCACAATTATTATTGCTGCGGGGAACATTACGCTTATGATGCGATAGGAGGTGAAGAGTATGCAATTTGTTACAGAGTGGATTAGAAATATTATCGTTTTTTTACTCTTAGCGACAATGCTTCATCTTATTCTTCCAAACTCGAATTTGCAAAAATACGTTAAATTCGTCGTAAGTCTACTATTAGTTGTATTAATTTTAACACCTCTTTTTAAACTGTTGCAAACAGATGTAAATGAAGTAATCGCAAATTTTAATGAAGAAAAGTATGTAGCAGAGGGATCTGTAAAAAATTCAATAGATTCGAAGAAAAAAGAAATACAAGCTCTAACACGTGCATATAGTTTAGAAGAGATGGCTACCAAAATGAAAAAAGAAGTAGGAAAAGAGTTTGAGAAAAAGTATGGTATGACAGTCTCTGAAATACAAATAGTCGCAACGGAAAGGGTAGAAGAAGTAAAGTCAGCCAAAGATATTCAATCTGTTGTTGTGACGTTGAAAGAAAAAGAACGCAGTAAAAATGACGCAATTGAAACAGTAAAGCCAATTGAAATTAATACGAATGAACCTCCAAAAAAGGTAGAAGAAACGAATGTAGAAATGAAAGATTTCTTTTCAAGCAGGTGGCAACTAGAGAATAAACAAATCCAAGTTCAAACGGAAGGGAGGACAGGTAGAGTAAATGGACAATAAAGATAAAAATTCGAAGTTCTCATTTTTTCGAAACTTATTGAATGGGGATCAAAAAGAAAGCAACGAGAAGGGGAAAAAGGTAACACCTAAGTTTTTACTTGTCCTACTCATACTTGGAATTTTGCTTATGTTTTCTAGTAGTCTCTTTTCAAGTAAAAAAGAAGAAGTACCTGTATTTAAAGAACAAAAAACTCAAAACCAAGAAAAAGACGTACCAACTTTCGGACAAAAAAGTAATGATAGTATGTCAAATGTAGAAAAATATGAAAAAGCGTATGAACAAGAATTAAAAGCTGCTTTAGAAGAAATAGCAGGAGTAAAAGACGTAACGATTAAGGTGAATTTAGATTCATCTGAAGAAAAAATTTTAGAAAAAAATACAGTGAAACGCTCACAAACAACAGGTGAAACAGATAAAACAGGCGGTAAGAGGGAAGTAGAGGACGAGTCTCTTGATGAAAAAACTGTCATTATACGTGAAGGTGATAAAGAAACTCCCGTTGTTTTACGGACAGAGAAACCGAAAGTACGAGGTGTTCTCGTCGTAGCAAAAGGAGTGGATAATATACAAGTTAAAGCAATGGTAAAAGAAGCTGTGATAAGGCTGCTAGATGTACCAGCCCATCGTGTTTCAGTTTCACCGAAAAATTGATAGGGAGGAAATAAAGTGTTAAAAAAACAAACGGTTTGGCTATTAACAATGTTAAGTTTAGTTGTTGTACTATCTGTGTATTACGTAACAACTCCTGACAAAATGAATACAGCATCGCCGGCAACAGGTGAAAAGATTGGACAAGAAAAACAAGGTACTGACAAAGCAGTAACAAACGAAACGCCAAATAAAGAAACAACAAAAGAAACTCCAAGCAAGGAAACACCAAATAAAGAGACAACAAATAAAGAGACAGATAAAAAAGAAAATGCTAAAAAAGAAACAAGTAAAAAAGAGGGGAATGTATCAGTTCAATCGAGTGATGAGAATTTCACAGCTTTACGTATGCAAATGGAAGATAAGCGTAGTGCTGAAAGAGAAAAATTACAAAATGTAATAAAGTCTTCTAACGCTACTGCTGAAGAAAGAAGTAAGGCGAAAGATGGTATGGATGCAATCGCTACAATGGAAACAAAAGAAGGTTTACTTGAAACAGTTATTAAAGCTCAAGGAGGATATAAAGATGCCCTTGTAAGAGCTGATGGAACTGACATTAGAGTAACAGTGAAGGCAGCGAAACATTCACAAAAAGAAGCGAACAAAATTATACAGCTTGTAAGAAGTGAAGGCGGTTCTAAAGATGTAGGTGTGAAATTTGATCCATCAGCAAAATAAGTAGAATTTTAATCCGTGGGGGATTTCCCCCACGGATTATTAATTTTTACTAATCGCATTTTTTGTAAATAAGAACATAGAGTACTTCAAAATAATTAGATAAAAATAATAATAGAAAAAAGCTATCACTTTCGATAGCTTTTTTCTATTTCGTCTTTGTATGTGTTTTTACTATGTTCAACTCGGAATGGAGAAATACGTTGTGAATAAAAAATTAGCGGTTCATGGTGATGATGATTACTTTTTCCAGATTTGACGTGGATGAAGAGAACGAATGCCCAAACCATTACGGCAGGTAAGAAGAGCATGAGCCATATCATATGTCCACACCTCGATACAATATATTTTCTACACTTTGAACATACTATTCTTATATGAAGGAATGATGAACGGCGTGTAAACAAAAAAATAATATTTGGTAAAAATATGTTATGAACCATAGATGTGGTGAAGAGTGGAGCGGCAATTATATGTTTACTGTGTAGCATTTTGAAAAGGTAAGGAATGTTTTTTAGGAAGTGGTCTTGCCAATTTCGTGTGAAACTTGGTATTATTACTAGGTAATAAATTTTTATTGGAATAATATTTTTACAGGAGTTTCGATTTATTATAAAGAAATATAAATTGGAATGTTTAAAAAATTTATCGTAAGATGGAAATAGTAAATATTTCTATTAGTAAATAAAATAAATTTTCTAATAGAATACATCGTATTTTTACAGTCAATCTAGTGTTAGTGATGAGAATCTGTAAAAACGGGACAAACAAGAGTATGGGAGTGGATTTTACATGTTTAAAATTCAAGAAGTTCGTGAATTAATTAAATTAATTGATAGCTCTAATATTGATGAATTTGAATACAAAAAAGACGGTACAACAATCAAAATGAAAAAGCGTGGTAATGAAGTTGTTGCGATGCAAGCACCTGTAGCGAAACAAGCTATGCAACCAGTAGCATCTGTTGAAGTTGAAACAGCAGTAGCGGCAGCGCAAGTAGAAGCACCAAAACAAGAAGAGAAGAAAGCTGTTCAAGATGAAAACCTACATAAGATTACCTCACCAATGGTAGGTACATTCTATTCTTCATCTTCACCTGATACCCCTCCATATGTAAGTGTTGGAGACAGGGTATCGAAAGATTCTATCGTATGTATTGTCGAGGCTATGAAGTTATTTAACGAAATTGACGCTGATGTAGAGGGCGAAATTGTTGAGATTCTTGTTAATAACGGACAGCTTGTTGAGTATGGACAACCGCTATTTCTTGTGAAAGCGTAATAAGGGAGTCTTTGTGATGATAAAAAAAGTATTAATAGCCAATCGTGGGGAAATTGCTGTACGAATTATTCGTGCTTGTAAAGAAATGGATATTGAAACAGTTGCGATTTATTCAGAAGCAGATAAAGAGTCACTTCACGTACAAATTGCAGATGAGGCGTATTGTGTAGGACCAACAGTTTCAAAAGAAAGTTATTTAAATTTGACGAACATTATTAGCGTTGCGAAGTTAACGGGCTGCGATGCTATCCATCCGGGATACGGATTTTTAGCAGAGAATGCAGATTTCGCAGAGTTATGCCGTGAATGTAACTTAATTTTTATCGGTCCAAGTCCAGAAGCTATTTCAAAGATGGGCACAAAAGACGTTGCTCGTGATACAATGGAAAAAGCAGGGGTTCCGATTGTACCAGGTTCACAAGGGATTATAAAAAATACCGAGGAAGCGATCGAGCTTGCAAATCAAATTGGATATCCAGTTATTATTAAAGCGACTGCAGGTGGCGGCGGAAAAGGTATTCGTGTTGCACGTCATGAAGAAGAGCTTGTAAAAGGAATTCAAATTACACAGCAAGAAGCTAGTACCGCTTTTGGGAACCCTGGTGTATACTTAGAAAAGTACGTTGAAGATTTCCGCCATGTTGAGATTCAAATAATGGCAGATACACACGGAAATGCCATTCATTTAGGAGAGCGTGATTGTACAATTCAGCGCCGTTTGCAGAAACTATTAGAAGAAAGTCCATCACCTGCACTTGATGAAAATGTTCGCAAGCAGATGGGTGAAGCGGCAGTTAAAGCGGCGGTAGCGGTTGATTATACAGGTGCTGGTACGGTTGAGTTTATTTATGAATATAAAACGAAAAGCTTTTATTTCATGGAGATGAATACGAGAATTCAAGTTGAGCATCCGGTTACTGAAATGGTGACAGGAATGGACTTAATTAAAGAGCAAATTCTTGTTGCTTCTGGAGAAAAGTTATCGTTACAGCAAGAAGAAGTACAATTTAATGGTTGGGCAATTGAATGCCGAATTAATGCGGAAAACCCTGCCAAAAAATTTATGCCATCTCCAGGTAAAGTAGAAATGTACTTACCACCAGGCGGATTTGGTATTCGCGTCGATTCAGCTGTATATCCGGGATATTCAATCCCACCTTTCTATGATTCGATGGTTGCTAAATTAATTGTTCACGGAAAAACACGTGAAGAGGCAATTGCAAAAATGAAGCGTGCACTCAGTGAGTTTGTCATTGAAGGCGTACATACAACAATCCCGTTCCATTTGCAATTGTTAGATCATCCTGATTTTGTAAAAGGTGAGTTTAATACGAAGTTTTTGGAAGAGCATGAACTTGTGACGCAGTGATACATTAAAGGAGGTTTTTTTCATGGCTGAACATATGTTAGATATGGGTCAAGATACAACTCTTGGTAAAGTAGAAATTGCACCAGAAGTAATTGAAGTAATTGCAGGTATTGCAGCTGCTGAGGTAGAAGGTGTGGCGGCAATGCGTGGTAATTTTGCTACAGATGTTGTTGAGAAGTTAGGTAAGAAAAATCATGGTAAAGGTGTAAAGGTTGAATTAGCAAACGAAGATATTATCGTTGACCTTTATGTTGTAATGTATTTTGGTGTAGCAATTCCAGTTGTTGCACAAAAGATTCAAGACAATATTCGCCAAGCACTCTTTACAATGACAGGACTTGAGCCAAAAGAAGTGAATGTTCACATCGTTGGCGTAACATTCGAAACACAAAAAACAGAAATTGAACCAGTGTAAGAATGAAAAAGGTGCCTAGTAACATAGGCATCTTTTTTATCGTTTCATTTCTTCACAAATTACAACCCTCTAATTGTTATACTATTTCAAAAAATAAGAAATAAAAAAGAAAATGTTTCGTTTTTCCAAAAAACGTACATTGTGATAAGATATGGAACTTGAAGTTAATCTTTTTATTATTTTTCAGCCTTGTAACCCGTGTGTGAAACGATAAATTGTGTTATTATCATTGTATTATAAGGTTGGAAAATCAATGAAAACTGTAAGAGTAAGTGAATTGACGGCTTATAAATTATAATAATATAACAAAGCATAAGGAAAGACTTGAAGCATAAAGGAGAGTTACAATGAAACGTAGGACGGCTAGAGAAAGAGCTATGCAAGCATTATACCAAATGGATATTACAGGTGAATTAGAACCGAAGGTAGCGGTGGAAAATACGCTAGATGAAGGTGAAGAAACAAATGAGTTTTTAGAATCACTTGTTGTAGGATTTGTAGACAATAAAGAAGAGATTGACGCAGCAATTCGTCAAAACTTAAAAAAGTGGAAGCTTGAGCGTATTAGTATTGTTGATCGCAGTATTTTACGTGTAGCTGTGTATGAAATGAAGTACATGGAAGAAATTCCACACAACGTAACAATTAACGAGGCAATTGAAATTGCTAAAACATTTGGGGATGAGGAATCTCGTCGTTTTATTAACGGCGTTTTATCTAATATAAAAGATACACTGTAATTTCTTTAAGGGGGAATCTTAAAATGGTAGCAGTAATCATCAAAGGAAATGAAGTTGCGGAGAAAAAACGAGCACAATTAACAGAAGAAGTTGTGAAGTTGAAAGAGCAAGGGATTGTACCAGGATTAGCAGTGATTTTAGTGGGAGAAGATCCAGCATCTCGTTCTTACGTAAAAGGAAAAGAAAAAGGCTGTGAACAAGTAGGAATTTATTCTGAGCTAATTGAACTTCCTGAAACGATTACTGAAGAACGTTTGCTTGCTGAAATCGATCGCTTAAATGGCGATGACCGCATTAATGGCATATTAGTGCAATTACCTTTACCAAAACATATTGAAGAAAAAGCTATCATTGAAAGAATTTCACCAGAAAAGGATGTAGATGGATTTCACCCAATCAGCGTGGGACGTATGATGACGGGACAAGATACATTCCTTCCATGTACACCGCATGGTATTGTAGAATTAGTAAAAGAAACGAATCTTGATATTTCGGGAAAACATGTTGTAATAATTGGAAGAAGTAATATTGTCGGCAAACCAGTGGGGCAATTGTTCTTAAATGAAAATGCAACTGTCACATATTGTCATTCTAAGACGCAAAATATTAAAGAATTATCGAAGTTAGCTGATATTTTAATCGTAGCTGTTGGACGACCTAAAATGGTAACAGCTGATTATATGAAAGAAGGCGCGGTTGTAATTGACGTTGGTGTGAATCGATTAGAAACAGGCAAGCTTTGTGGTGATGTTGACTTTGACAACGTGTTAGACGTTGCGGGTTACATTACGCCTGTGCCAAAGGGTGTTGGTCCAATGACGATTACAATGCTTCTTCATAATACTGTTGAATCTGCCAAACGCGCAGGTGTCGTTTGTAAATAATTTGAGTCGGCTATGAGGAGAGAGAAATGGAGAAACAATATTTAACCGTTACAGCATTAACACGCTATATAAAAACAAAAATAGAATATGACCCGCATTTACAGTCTGTTTGGTTAAAAGGTGAAATTTCCAACTTTAAAAATCATAGTCGTGGTCACATGTATTTTACATTGAAAGACGAAAATGCCAGAATCGCAGCGGTTATGTTTGCGGGTCATAATCGTAATATTAAATTCAGACCTGAAAATGGGATGAAGGTACTTGTAAAAGGGAAAATCTCTGTTTACGAGGCGAGTGGTTCTTATCAAATTTATATTCAAGACATGCAACCTGACGGAGTCGGAAATTTGCATTTGGCTTACGAACAATTAAAAGTTCGTTTAGAGGAAGAAGGATTGTTTTCTCAAGTTTATAAAAAAATAATCCCTCCTTATGCTAAAACAATAGGGGTAATTACGTCGCCAACAGGAGCTGCGATTCGTGATATCATAACAACGATTAAACGTCGTTATCCAATTGGGAATGTTATTGTATTTCCAGTACTTGTACAGGGGGAGTCAGCAGCTCCCTCGATTGTACAAGCGATTCGTACAGCGAATGAAATGGGAGATATAGATGTATTAATTGTTGGACGCGGGGGAGGTTCTATTGAGGAATTATGGGCTTTCAATGAGGAAGTGGTTGCAAGAGCAATCTTTAAGAGCGAAATTCCTATTATTTCAGCAGTAGGGCATGAAACAGATTTTACAATCGCAGATTTTGTTGCCGATTTACGTGCACCAACACCGACTGCAGCAGCTGAACTAGCAGCACCGAACGTTATAGAGTTACAAGAAAAGGTATTACAAAGAACTCTAAGATTGCAAAGAGCAATGAGAGAGTTAGTACATAAAAAAGAAGAAAAATTACAAGTATTGCAAAAATCTTATGCATTCCGTTATCCAAGACAAGTATATGAACAAAAGGAAGAGCAATTAGATAGAGCGTTAGAACAGCTTGTTTTAGCGAAAGAGCGCTACATTGATAAAAAGGTGAATCAGTTAAAACAGCTTTCATTTTATTTAGAGAAGCACCACCCGTCTCAAAAAATTATACAAACAAAGGTAGCGATTGAAACGTTGCAAAAGCAATTACAACGTGAAATGCAAACATTACTTCAAACGAAAGAATTTGCCTTTGTAAGAGCTGCTCAAAAACTGGAAGCATTAAGTCCGCTTAAAGTAATGATGAGAGGGTACGGGCTTGTATATGATGAAGAGAAGCAAGTGTTAAAAAGTGTGAAAGATGTCAGCCTTGGAGATGCTGTTTCAGTTCAATTACAAGATGGAATACTAGATTGTAGCGTATCAGGCATAGAGGAGCGTGAATTGAATAATGGAAAATAAAGTGAGTTTTGAAGAGGCAATTTCGCAACTTGAGCATCTCGTATCTAAGCTAGAGCAAGGTGATGTACCTTTAGAAGAAGCGATTTCTTATTTTAAAGAGGGTATGGAATTATCTAAGCTTTGCGATGAGAAGTTGAAGAACGTACAAGAACAAATGGCAGTTATTCTTGGAGAAGATGGAGAGCTTGAACCGTTTACTGCTTTAGGAGATGAAGCATAGTGACAATCGCTTTTGATACTTTTTTGAAAGAAAGTAAAACTTTTGTAGAAGAGAAGCTTGTAAGCTATGCAAATGAATTACAATGTCCAAATGTACTTCGGGAAGCGATGGCATATTCTTTGGAAGCGGGTGGAAAACGTCTCCGCCCGTTACTTTTATTTGCAACATTACAAGCGTTTGGGAAAGAAAGAAATCTTGGAGTAGGTGCAGCTTGTGCTCTTGAAATGATACATACATACTCGTTAGTTCATGATGATTTACCTTGTATGGATGATGATGATTTAAGAAGAGGAAAGCCCACGAATCATAAAGTATTTGGTGAAGCAATGGCAGTTTTAGCAGGAGATGGTTTGTTGACGTATGCTTTTCAAATTGTTATGGCATATGAGCAAAAAGAAATCTCTGCTGAAAAAAAAGTAAGACTTGTACTTGAGCTTGCAAAAGCAGCTGGGCCGGAAGGAATGGTTGGCGGACAAGTGGCGGATATGGAAGCTGAAGGGAAACAACTTACGATTGATGAGTTAGAGTATATTCATAAGCATAAGACCGGGAAACTACTTGAATTCGCTGTACTTGCAGGAGCGATACTTTCTAATGCTACAAAAGAGCAGGAAGAAAAGTTACTTGAGTTTGCAAAAAATATTGGCCTAGCTTTCCAAATTCGAGATGATATTTTAGATGTAGAAGGAACCGAAGAAGAGATTGGAAAACCGATTGGTAGTGATGTTTCCAACGAAAAGAGCACATATACGACGTTATTTACTGTAGATAGAGCAAAGAATATTTTAGAAGAAACAATTGCAAAAGCAAAAGATGCGATTAGCTCCTTGCAATTACAAGATGAATATTTACTATCTATTTGCGATTTGATTGCAAAACGTAATAACTAATATAACAGCGTTTTCATTTGTTGAGTCATTCATCATTTTATGATATAAATGTAGGAAAAGGTTTTTCTTTTCTTGTTATTGGCAAAAATATATGTAGATTACATTGCCGTTATCACTTCGTGTTAGCGGCTATTTTTTTCAACGCATAAAGAAATATGGTTTATAATAGGATTAGGGCACAATAGACTGGTTGATAGCAGGGTAAGATAAAGGATAGAAAAGAAAATTTCTTGTGTTGTGTAAATGTTTTTTATAATATTTGACATGTTGACAGATTATGAAATGAAAGTGAGTGATCCATGTGGATCTAACGCAAATTCAAAACCCTAGTTTTTTGAAAGATATGTCTATCAGTGAACTAGAGGGATTGAGTGAGGATATTCGTAAATTTTTAATTGAAGAGCTCTCTCAAACAGGTGGACATATTGCACCTAACTTAGGTGTAGTAGAACTCACAATTGCTCTGCATAAATTATTTGATAGTCCGAAAGATAAATTTTTATGGGATGTAGGACATCAATCCTATGTACATAAAATTTTAACAGGACGTGCGAAGGAATTCGGTACATTAAGGCAATATCAAGGTCTATGTGGTTTTCCAAAACGTTGTGAGAGTGAGCACGATGTATGGGAAACAGGTCATAGCTCGACATCACTATCTGCTGCAATGGGAATGGCTTTAGCACGTGATTTAAAGAAAACGAAAGAATATGTTATACCAATCATTGGAGATGGTGCTTTAACAGGTGGAATGGCCTTAGAGGCATTGAACCATATTGGGCATGAAAAAACAGACATGATTGTTATTTTGAATGACAATGAAATGTCAATTGCACCAAACGTTGGTGCGCTTCATAATGTACTTGGTCGTTTACGTACCGCAGGAAAATACCATTGGGTAAAAGATGAACTAGAGTATATATTGAAAAAAATCCCAGCAGTCGGTGGAAAAGTGGCTGCAACAGCAGAGAAAATAAAAGATAGTCTTAAATATTTACTAGTATCAGGCGTCTTTTTCGAAGAGTTAGGCTTTACATATTTAGGTCCAGTCGATGGGCACGATTATGAAAAGTTATTCGAAACGTTGCAATATGCAAAGAAAACAAAAGGTCCAGTACTTGTTCATGTGATTACGAAAAAAGGAAAAGGTTATAAACCAGCTGAGAGTGACGTAATTGGAACTTGGCATGGAACAGGCCCGTATAAAATTGAGTCAGGTGACTTCGTTAAACCGAAGGAAGTTGCACCAGCATGGAGTGCTGTTGTTAGTGAAACAGTACTTAAGTTGGCGAGAGAAGATGAGCGTATTGTTGCAATTACGCCTGCAATGCCTGTTGGATCGAAACTTGAGAAATTCCAAAAGGAATTCCCGAATCGTATGATCGATGTAGGTATTGCAGAACAGCATGCTACAACAATGGCAGCAGGTATGGCAACGCAAGGGATGAAACCATTCTTAGCAATTTATTCAACGTTTTTACAAAGAGCATATGACCAAGTTGTTCATGATATATGTCGTCAAAATTTAAATGTTTTCATCGGAATAGATCGCTCTGGATTAGTAGGAGCAGACGGTGAAACACATCAAGGTGTATTTGATATCTCGTTTTTACGTCATTTACCGAATATGGTAATAATGATGCCAAAAGATGAAAATGAAGGGCAACATTTAGTGTATACGGCGATGCAATACGAAGATGGACCAATCGCTTTACGTTATGCACGTGGTAATGGCCTTGGCGTTCATATGGACGAAGAATTAAAGGCAATTCCAATCGGCACATGGGAAACGTTAAAAGAAGGTACGCAGGCAGCTATTTTAACATTTGGTACGACAATTCCAATGGCAATGGAAGCAGCAGAGCGTCTTGAAAAGGCTGGAGTTTCAGTGAAAGTAGTGAACGCTCGCTTTATTAAACCAATGGATGAAGCGTATTTACATGATCTCTTAGGAAAAAATATACCGATTTTAACGATTGAAGAAGCTTGTTTAATCGGTGGTTTTGGAACTGGAGTAGTTGAATTTGCATCTGAGAACGGATACCATAGTGCATTAATTGAAAGAATGGGTATTCCAGATCGTTTCATAGAGCACGGTAGTGTAACAAAATTATTAGAAGAAATTGGTTTAACGACAGATGCTGTTGTAGACCGTATTCATACAATGATTCCATCAAAACAAAAAAGGGCGTAACAAATGAGTGCAAAAAAAGAAAGAGTAGATGTACTATTAGTAGAGCGAGGGCTTATAGAAACACGTGAGAAAGCGAAACGTGCTATTATGGCTGGACTCGTATATGCGAATGAGATGAGACTCGATAAGCCAGGAGAGAAGATCCCACAAGATACAGAGATTACGGTAAAGGGACAAGTTATGCCGTATGTAAGCCGTGGTGGTTATAAACTTGAAAAGGCACTGGAGACATTTCATCTAGATTTACAAGATAAAGTTATGATAGATATTGGTTCATCAACTGGTGGCTTTACAGATTGTGCGCTTCAAAATGGAGCGAAACTATCTTATGCATTAGATGTAGGATATAATCAATTGGCGTGGAAATTGCGTCAAGATGAGCGTGTTGTCGTAATGGAACGTACAAATTTCCGTTACGTGACACCAGCAGACTTAGAGCGTGGTTTACCACAATTTGCTAGTATAGATGTTTCATTTATATCATTAAAACTAATACTGCCAGTTTTAAAAACAATGCTTATGCTTAACGGTGATGTAGCAGCGTTAATTAAACCGCAGTTTGAAGCTGGAAGAGAGCAAGTTGGGAAAAAAGGCATTGTTCGTGATAGAAAAGTGCATGAAGCTGTCGTAGAAATGATTGTCGATTTTGCTTTAAAAGAAGGCTATGATGTAGAAGGGTTAACATTCTCACCGATTACGGGTGGAGACGGTAATATTGAATTCTTAATTCATTTAAAATGGCATGGTGAACGTGATGAGAGTGGCAAAAATCATTCTCCAATTTCTATTGAGCAAGTTGTTACAGAAGCGCATGACGTTCTAAAACAAAAAGGAAAAGGGGAATAACATATGTTGTTCCTCTTTTTGCTGTAATTGTATAATGATTGTAAAAACAATTGTGTACAAGTAACGAATTATAAGTTAACATAAATAAGTGAAGTATACCAATGTTTAAACTATGGTAAGAGATAGTGTGAGGTGCAAATGTATGAATAAAGGTCAGCGCCATATTAAAATCAGGGAAATTATTGCGAACAAAGAAATCGAAACACAAGATGAATTAGTTGATATTTTACGTAATGAGGGATTTAATGTAACGCAAGCAACAGTATCGCGCGATATTAAAGAACTGCACTTAGTGAAGGTGCCATTACATGATGGTCGCTATAAATATAGCTTGCCAGCAGATCAACGGTTTAACCCGTTACAAAAATTAAAACGAAATCTAGTGGATTCATTTGTAAAATTAGACACGGCAGGACATATGCTTGTGCTAAAAACATTGCCTGGTAACGCTCATTCACTTGGAGCACTTATTGATCATTTAGAGTGGGATGAGATCATCGGAACCATCTGTGGTGATGATACTTGCTTAATTATTTGCCGTACACCTGAGGATACAGGTGTTGTCTCTGATCGTTTCTTAAATATGTTGTAACAAAAAAATCTTGTTTGCTTTCCTCTGTAAAGTGGAAAGTGAACAGGATTTTTTTAGCGGTTAAAAATGTGAATTTTTAATTGTAATATAATATTTTGTTTGAATAAAATTAGAAAATAGGTGGATTGACCCGTAAAACGAATGTTTGGTACAATGGAGCGGGTTAGAAGAGTACATACAAACATATAGTATGACTATTTGAATAAAGAACTGAGAAAAGCCCTTAGTAGGGGATTAGTTTATAACGAGGTGAATGGGGCATTGTTATCGGAATTATCGATTAGAAACTTTGCTATTATTGAGGCATTAAATATTTCTTTTCAAAAAGGTTTAACAGTTTTAAGTGGTGAAACAGGAGCTGGAAAATCGATTATTATTGATGCGATTAGTTTACTTGTAGGTGGCCGTGGTTCAGCGGAATTTGTTCGATACGGAACAGAAAAAGCTGAGATAGAAGGGTTATTTTATGTGGAAGACGATAAGCATCCATGTATTGAAAAGGCAGAAGAGTTAGATATAGAAATAGAAGACGGCATGATTATTTTGAAGCGTGATATTGCTGCAAACGGAAAGAGTGTATGTCGTGTAAATGGGAAACTTGTCACCCTTAGTATATTAAAAGAGATTGGCAAAACGCTTGTTGATATTCATGGACAGCACGAAACGCAAGACTTAATGAATGAAGAGCGACATCTGTTTATGCTCGATCATTTTGATGGGGAGCGTATTGTTAAACAGTTGGATATATATCAAAATGTATACGCTGACTATGAGAAATTAAAAAAACAATTGAAATCGTTAAGTGAAAATGAACAACAAATGGCACATCGCTTAGATTTAATTCAATTTCAGCATGAAGAAATCCGTAAGGCTGATTTAAAGATGGATGAAGAAAATGAATTAACTGAGGAACGATTGCAAATTTCTAATTTTGAAAAGATTTATAAAGCGTTAGGTGATGCATATCGTTCGTTAAGTGCTGACGGACAAGGATTAGATAATGTAAGAAGTGCAATGGGACAAATGGAGAGTATTACACATTTAGATGAAGTATATCAAGAAAATCATGATTCAATTGCAAATAGCTATTACTTATTAGAAGAAGTTGCGTATCAACTTAGAGAAAATCTCGATATGATGGAATATGATCCGAATCGTCTAGATGAAATTGAAACACGTTTAAATGAAATTCGTATGCTAAAGAGAAAATATGGAAATAATGTAGAAGAGATTTTAGCGTATGCTGATAAAATTGAGCAAGAAATTTTTACGATTGAAAATAAAGACGTTCATATTGAAACGACGAAGAAGCAGTTAAAGGAATTAGAAAGTGTTATTCTGAAAGAAGCAACGTTGTTAAGTAATATGCGTCATGAACTTGCAGAGCATCTTACAAATGCTATTCATCAAGAATTAAAAGAACTATATATGGAAAAAACGAAATTTGAAGTGAGAATCATGAAGAGAGAAGGAAATGCAGAAGAACCTCTTGTGGAAGGCGCACCGGTGCGCCTTACGGCGGACGGCTATGATCACGTGGAGTTTTATATTTCAACGAATCCCGGTGAACCGTTAAAACCACTTTCAAAGGTCGCTTCTGGTGGAGAGTTATCTCGTATTATTTTAGCTTTAAAAAGTATTTTTTCTAAACATCAAGGTATTGCATCTGTTATTTTTGATGAAGTGGATACTGGTGTGAGTGGTCGAGTTGCACAGGCTATTGCGGAAAAAATTTATCGTGTATCAGTAAACTCACAAGTGCTTTGTATTACGCACTTACCTCAAGTAGCTTCAATGGCGGATTCGCATTTATTTATTCGAAAACAGGTAGCGAATGATCGGACAATTACATCAGTTACCGTTTTAACTATGGAGGATAAAGTAACAGAAATAGCTCGAATGATTTCTGGTGTGGAAATTACAGATTTAACGACAGAACATGCGAAAGAGTTACTTACGCAAGCGCATCATTTTAAACAGACAGCAGAGGCTATCCAGTAATGGATAGCTTTTTTTCTCAAATGAAGATTTCTTAATTCTTCCGGTTATAAATAAAGCACTGCAAGGAGAGATTAAAAAGTGAAGCCAAGAGGCTGAATGTGGGGTAGGAGCGAGGAGAGTGAACAAATTGAAATTAGAAAGATTTCGAAAAATAATAGGTCTTTGTCTCCTTGTTTCTTTAGTTTTTATTGGATGTTTTAAGCCGCTTCGGACGTTTATTTCATCCCCGAAGCAACTTGTTGTTTTTGAAGGACAACAATCAGAAATAGCTTCATTACCAGTTTTTAAAGCTTCATCTACAAATAGCCATGTATTTACAGTGAGTTCGAATGAACAAAAACAAGGACTTATGGTAAATTCGCATCAAAATGGTGAAGCGGACATGGTGTTCCAAATCGCTGGTTTTCCAGTAAAAAAAGTAAATGTGAAAGTATTAAAAGATTTTAAAGTTATTCCAGGTGGACAATCAATTGGTGTGAAATTAAACACAAAAGGTGTACTTGTTGTAGGCCATCATTTAATTCAAACTGAAAAAGGTAAAATATCTCCTGGTGAAACAGCTGGTGTGCAAATTGGAGATATGATTACTGAAATTAATGGTAAAACAATTGAAAGAATGAGTGATGTCGCACCATTTATTCATAGTAGTGGTGAAACAGGTGAACCACTTAACCTTGTTTTGTTAAGAGATGGAAAATACATTCGCACGAAATTAACACCACAAAAAGACAGTGGGGAATCGTCTTATCGTATTGGCTTATATATTCGTGATTCGGCAGCTGGAATCGGAACAATGACATTTGTTCATCCAGATTCTATGAAATACGGAGCACTGGGTCATGTCATTTCTGATAATGATACGAAAAAGCCGATTCAAGTTGAAGATGGACAAATTATGCGTTCGACAGTTACATCGATTGAAAGAGGTAGTCATGGGAATCCAGGAGAGAAGTTAGCAAGGTTCTCACCAGATCGTGAAGTGATTGGCAATATTACAATAAATAGTCCGTATGGTATTTTTGGAAAATTAAATACAAATATGACAAACGGCGTAATGGATAAAGCAATGCCTATCGCATTATCTCATCAAGTAAAAGAAGGACCGGCAAAAATATTAACAGTTATTGATCAAGATAAAGTAGAAGCATTTGATATTGAAGTTGTTAGTACGGTACCGCAAAAATTTCCAGCTACAAAAGGTATGGTAATAAAAGTAACAGATAAGCGTTTATTAGCAAAAACAGGTGGTATCGTACAAGGGATGAGTGGAAGTCCAATTGTACAAAACGGGAAAGTAATCGGAGCCGTTACACATGTATTTGTCAATGATCCAACATCAGGGTACGGTGTTCATATTGAATGGATGTTACATGAGGCTGGAATTAATATTTATGATCAAGAAAAAAAAGCGAGCTAATTTATTCATTAGCTCGCTTTTCTATTGAAAAATTCGTTGAAATTTTGTAAAAGCTCCGCAAGAGATGTTTTTTGTTGTAAAATATAAGCAAAGGGTTGAACGTTTCGTTGTATTTCTATGATGGAATGTGTTGCGAAAGGGAATAAATGAACGATAAACATATTTTTTTGTGATTTTATCGGAAAGTAACAAACTTTAAAAGGGAATTTTCACACAATTGTCGAACAATTCATGTAGCCTAGAAGGATACACATGTCGGAGAATCGATTCGGTAAGGGAGGAAAAGCTGTGGAGAAAATTAAAGTATGTCTTGTGGATGATAATAAAGAATTAGTATCAATGCTAGAGAGTTATGTAGCTGCTCAAGATGATATGGAAGTAATCGGTACTGCTTATAATGGTCAAGAGTGTTTAAACTTATTAACAGATAAGCAGCCTGATGTACTCGTTTTAGACATTATTATGCCACATTTAGATGGTTTAGCTGTACTAGAGAAAATGCGACATATTGAAAGGTTAAGACAGCCTAGCGTAATTATGTTAACAGCATTTGGACAAGAAGATGTGACGAAAAAAGCAGTTGACCTAGGTGCTTCATATTTCATATTAAAACCATTTGATATGGAGAATTTAACTAGTCATATTCGTCAAGTGAGTGGCAAGGCAAATGCTACTATTAAACGTCCATTACCATCTTTCCGATCAGCAACAACAATAGATGGAAAACCGAAAAACTTAGATGCAAGTATTACGAGTATTATTCATGAAATTGGTGTACCTGCTCATATTAAAGGGTACATGTACTTACGAGAAGCGATTTCTATGGTGTACAATGATATCGAATTACTAGGGTCTATTACGAAAGTATTATATCCAGATATTGCAAAGAAATATAATACAACAGCGAGCCGTGTCGAGCGTGCAATCCGTCACGCGATTGAAGTAGCGTGGAGCCGTGGAAATATTGATTCTATTTCGTCCTTATTTGGTTATACAGTATCCATGTCAAAAGCAAAACCTACGAATTCTGAGTTTATCGCAATGGTTGCGGATAAGTTGAGACTTGAACATAAGGCTTCGTAAACGCTGTATTATCAAGATGTTAAGGGTATTTCATAACAACATTTAATAACCAACGAATTACGTATGTAAGCAATAAAGTACATAGGTAATTGGCGGTTAATTTAAAAACCTTCTATTTATTGGATTGAAATTTTGATTCCAATAGTTAGGAGGTTTTTTTGTTGTATGAATAATTTTCAGATGAATGTTGAGAACTTTTTACTTCATTGCGATTCAAAGCATCTAAGTAGGAAAACAATTCGGTCATATGACCAAACGTTGAAGTTATTTGCTTCATATTTAGAAAGAGAATTAAAGATTACAGATGTTGATAAGGTAAAACCCCTTCATATTCGGACGTATATTAAATATTTAAGGGAACGTGGTAAATAAAGAAGCGTTTGAAGAAATAGCAGCGGAATTAAAGTTCTTTAAAAATAGCGAAAAGGTTTACAAAAACTATGAAAAAGAAGTTGCTAAAATTGAAGAACAGAAGGCACAGCTTGAAACTGAATTAACATAATTAATGACTGAACAGGTAAAGCTTGTTAAGGAATTAGAATTATTTAAAGGTGATGTTTCACAAGTCGTGTACCTACGTAGGGAAATGAAAAATACTGTGGAAGAAATTGAAATTGTACAGCAAGTTCTAAAAGAAGTAGAGGAACGCTTTTCTGAATTGAAAGTAAAATACTTCCCTGAATTTGAAGAAGCTATGAAAAAAGATAATGCTGAAATACAGAAGATTGATTTTACACCCTTTGTCAATAATGTGCTTTGCGAAATGCTAGAAAGCGTGTCAATTGTAGGGAAAGAATTTGCTAAACAAAAAGTAGAAGCAGATAAGTTTAGACAAGCTACATGGGACGAAGCTGTAAATCGAAAATATATCAACCGTCCTAATATGATTAACAGCACATATAATTACACTTCTATGCGTTACGATTTTCCTTCTTATCCATCTCAAGTTTTAGCTAATGATACGCTTAGAGAATTAGAAAGATTAACTTCTGGTATGTCAACATTCATAAACAAAGATAATTAGTATAAAGTACTGTAATCTCACTTTAATTAGAAGGGATTGCAGTATTTTTTATATAGATTTGTAATATTAGCCCATTAGAAGGCATTTGACAGAACTTCTGAGATTAGGTTAACAAGTAGGTGAAATAGCACAGCTTGCCTGTGTGATAAATTGTGAATGCTGAAAATCTTTTTTTGAGGTGGTGATAGCTGTCCAGCCCTTGTTACATATACGTTTGTGGGTATTTTTTGTCCCGTATGGCTTAGTAGGAAACCACAAGTATTATCCCTTGTAGTTCCTGAAGAGAATTTAAAGACCAGTTATGAAATAGAACTAGGAAACTCCTTTTTGCTCTCTGTATTCTTTTAGTCGTCTTTTAAATGTGGCTAAACTACACCCCGCAAATTCCGCCCCTTCAGGCTGGGCCATTTTCCCCTTTTCTACTTGGTGGATAGCATGTAATAAAGCACCCTAACACCCCCACGCAGTTGCTAAATAAATAATCTGCATAATTACCTTGTACTATACCGCCGTTTGTGTAGTAGGTATGTAAAAAGGTGTACCTTATATACCAAGCCCACCTAAAGTACCATCTAGCACAGCAGCAGTACCACACTATTCCCAGTCACTATACTGCAATCACACTATGTAGGGGACAAGGGCATAGCGAGGATAATGGGCAAGGCAGGTGTGCAGTACGCATAGGTATAGTTACACAGTAATACATACAAATACATACATAGTACAAGACAATATACAAACATGTAATAAGTAAATATGAAGTCAGACCGAAGCCGCTATTTGAAGGTGTTAGTTGGGTTAGAGTGAACGGTAGGTAATTCATATATTCTTTATTTTGAAGGAAGGGGTGCAAGGGGGAAGTCACCTTAATATATACCTCATCTGATGTCTGAAACAAATATGCACCATTTTTCTAAACTTGGGTAAGGGTATAACAAGAATTTCATCTTTGTAAATAGCTATTCTCTTTAAAAAAATTTTGCGACGGGACTGAAAACCTCGGACTGGTAAGCAGTTTATATATTGGATATAATAAAATTATTACTACTTCTTTTAGTGGGGGCATTTGTCACCTCCTACCGCTAAATATAACAAGTGCTAGCGGTATAGTGGAAAGACGTATAGCAAAGGTCAAATTGCTGTACGTCTCTTTTTATGTCGTCTTAGCAATCTTTTCTAAATGGTAGAGGTTTTGGGAAAGTAATTACTTCTTTAGCTAGGAGATTTTCATCTTACTACCATTAAATTAAAAACAGCACTAGGAGTATAATGAACGGAAAGTTGTAAGGAAAAAGCATATGCCTTTTTATAGCATATTGAAAAATTGAATAAAGCATTAGAAAAAAGTAAATGAGTTTAAAAGAAAAATATATAAAGGGATAATTATGTGAAATGGAAGGTGGGGGTTATAACAATGATAAATAAAATTATAGTTACTTTAATACAGGAAAGGGTAGCTGACACATTCGGCTACCCAGTATACAGGCTTGATAATGCAGAATTGTTAAATAAGGAAGTATTCACGGAACTACTATATGAAATGGAATACAAAGACCATTCCTTTTTTATGGACGATATAATAGTAGAAGCAGCAAAGGTAGGTATGACGGCTGAAGAAGTCCTATATACTCTTACAGAAGTGTGTAATGCTTATAAGGATATAATAGACATACTTGAACATGCCCCTGAACTACATAAGCAAAAGTTAATAGATACGTTCTATAGTTATATTAATGACGGGCTACAAACGGAAACGAAGGCACTTATAAATTAAGGGCACCTTAACGGGTGTCTTTTTATTATTACTTAAACTGGCCGTTTCTTTAAATAAGTTTAATATACTTCAATTATCTTTATTAAACTTTAATTGCCTTTCCTTGTTGTATAAGTGAAATGCGTAACCTACTTTATTTGTATTTAATTTTAAAGCGGGTGCTTTATTAAGCTTTATTTATGAAGTGCAGTTATGTAGTGAAAATAAAGTGATTTAAAGAAATTTAAACCTATATAAAGTTAATTAAATTGAAATATAGAATATGGAACAATAAAAAAAAGCCATACAAGTAGTATGACTTTCTTTATGAAACAGTTAAGCTTTTGGTGCAGGTGTGTCACCTTTATTATAAGTTGGCGAACCAGTATTACCATCAGCTATACCCCAAGGTTCTCCGTGTGTGTAAGATGGAGACCAACCTTCTCCATGTGTATATTCAGGAGAACCACCAGTATGACCGTGACTATACGATAAGTCAGGTCTTTGTGGTGCAGGTGTGTCACCCTCAGCCATTGCTAAGAAACTAAATGCCGTAACCGATAATAGTAGTACTGTTTTAAGCTTTTTCATTATACTAACGCCCCTTTTTCTTCATATTTCTTTCTTGCTTCATTACTCATGTAAAAATACCTACTTGCCTTCTTTTCGTTTGCTTCCTTCTAAAACATAGTTGCTAATATTTCCGTGTATTCTTGTACGCAACGTGTTAAATTTTCTGCTTCGAAGTAGGAAATTCCTTCTAAAACAACACTTTCCAACGTTAGAGAATCAGAACCATTATTCATTTCCTTCAAGATATTAAAGCGATGTACGTATTCCTTATTTTCTATCTTAGTACAAGCTGCAAGCCCTTTTTCAATGAGTGTATCAACCTTATTGTGTTCACCCAATTTATAATATTCCCTAGCCTGTAAGAATATAGCTTTATAATGGTTTGGAAGATGTTCTGTAACTTCTGATAAATGACGGATAGCTAAATCTGAAAGGTTTTGATTTGCGTATAACCAGCCTAAATTATTTCTAATACGTAACAGTAGTTCCGTGTTATTAATCTTTTTAACAATATCAATAGCTTTATTTAAGTGTTCTTCTGCTTGTTCAAATTGTCTTATCTGTATACATGCTAAGCCTAGGACGTTTTCACATAAAGCAATGTTAATGTTATAACAGTTAGTTTTGCTGAAAAAGTCTTTTGCTTTGTTAGCATATGAAATAGATGGTAGGGGTTTATAAGTTTGGTAATAGAAAGATGCCAACCTATAATTAAATTCTGCTTTTTCTACTTCGGCAGGCACATACATTAAAAGTTTCTCTGCTTTTCCAAAGTATTCTTTTGCTTCATTATAGTCTGCAAGAATTGTGCTGTGAATAGCTTTGAAGAAGTGATAATAATAGGATAAAAAGCTGTTATCAGGTATATCAAAGGAGTTAATTTCATTAAAGCTATCTTTTGTAATGTTAAGTCCATCGGTTAGTACTTTATATCTAAAGTCTAATAATGAATAGTATAATAATAAATTTTTATCTTCTTTTATACTGGAAAGTTTATCTTCAACTTCTTGTTTTAAGTTTGTTGCTTGTATATTTTGGTATTGTAGTATAGCTTGATACCAGTCATTAAGTAACTTTGTAACTTGTTCATTCCCCTTCACTGGAACGTGCATGTAATCCCTTCCTTTTCTGAATAGTCTTACATTAAATGATAACAAGAATAGAATATAATGGAAATTGAATTTTAATATTTCTCAACATTTGTTTAACAATTTTATTTTCAATTATATAACTAATCGTATTAATTCTACCTGTCTAGTAAATTCAAATATTTGGCACAGTGAAATAACCAGACATGGTATAATTTTCTTATAAAGTACTGTATAAAGAAGGAAGGTCAATTCATGAGTTTAAATATGTATTTGGGAGAAGTACAAAGCCAAACTCAAAGTATGAACGCTGTATGTACTGCTACCATTCAAGGTATGGAACAAGCCATTCAGTCGATTGACGCTTTTGCAATTGATACTGTTCTACAAGGACAAACTTATAGCAGTGCAAAATCATTTTTTGTACAAACCTTTCGTCCTTTAGCACAAGGAATCATTTATCTGTGTGAAGAGTTAATTCGTCAGAATGATGCTTTTCCAAGTCAATTTCAATCACAAGTCGCTTCCACAGATGTAATTGAACAAGAAATATTAGAACAAATTCGAGAAATTGACCGAATGAAAGCAAGTATGGAAGCCATCAGTCAAGCTATGCCAATCCCAGGTATGGACGCTATGGCGAATCTTTTTACTGTCATGAGGAAAAAACTGCAAGAAAAATTAGAACATCTATATGAATTTAATTATACTTCTAGTAATAATTATGATACTGCACTCCAACTAGCTGCGAGTATCGCACAAGGTCTTGCGGAAGTGCAAGGTGGCAAAGGATTTAGTCCTGCAAGCGGAACGTTTAGTACGCAAAGATTGAATATGGAGTGGACAACTGCTATTCAAGCGATTGGAGAAGATAGGGCACGCCAAGCTAGCAATCTTCTAAATGACAATTTATCAGATGATAATATCGAAGAAGAGGCAATGTATGATGATACCTCCCTTGAAAAATCTATGCTTAGAAAAGTTTGGGACGGTATATACGTTGGTTCTGGGCAAGTTATCGGAGAGATTGTAGAAGGATTCAATTCACTAGACGATACAGTAACAAAAGAAAATATCAAGTATGCTATAGGTCACCCTCTAGAGACGGCATATACTATGTGTAATACTTTTTCGGATTCATTTATGAATGATGTTTGGCATGGTGATGCGGAAAGTCGTACAAAATGGGGAACAAGTATTTTTATGGAATTTGGGTTAGGATGGATTGGGGATAAAGGGATAAGCAATGTAGGGAAAGTAACTACACTCCGTGAAGGTGTAAATCTAGCAAAGTTTTCTACAGGAATCTCTTCTGTTGCGAATAAATTACCGTTGACAGAACGCTTTGCATTCGCAGGTGCTAGTGGCTTTGGAAGTGCAAAGAGAAAAGCTTCTGAAATGTTACAAGAAGCCCGTGATACATTTATGTTTTCCAAAACTGGTGGAAGAAGTAGGGTCAAAGATGTTCAAGAAGTAATAAAGGAATATGCAGATAAAGTTCTTGATAGAGTAGATGTGAAAAATGATTATCCCGATTCGTATACAGCATCTCAAAAATTGCGTGCAGAACTTAAAGAAGCAGGGATTGAACCACCACCGTATCCTAATGCGGCACATCATATTGTACCTTGGAATGATGGTAGGGCTGTGGAAGTACAGGAATTATTAAAAGAGATTGGAATACACCATGATGCTGCTGTCAATGGGGTATTTTTACCGTATAAAGTGAATGATTATGTGACCACTGAAGTATTGCATATAGGTAGCCATTCTAAAGAGTATATAAGAGAAGTAACAGAACGACTAAATAGTGTTGTGGAAATGGGTGGTACTCAAGCTGATGTAGCTGAAGTTTTACACAAAATAAGACAAGATTTATTAGAAGGTAAGATAAGATTAAATGAACCAAAGAAATAACTATATGTCAATAAATGGTGAAGGAGAATATACATATGAAGATTTGGCAATTAAAAAGTTCAACTAGTGATTATCAAACTTTTCAATTATTAAATTATGAAGAGGACAAAAAATATTTTAAAAATGATTTTAACTCTACAGTGAGTTTGTCAGATTCATGGACAGTTAAATTTATTGAGATTATAGATGAAGGGTATCAAAGTGATTGTCCTATTTTTTGGGGGAAATCTGGTGTACAAATAATTAGTGAGAAAGCTAAAGGAGTATTAGAACCCTTAGTAGGCAATAATGTTGAATTTTTACCATTAATTCATAAAACAACAAACGAAAAGTACTATGCTATTCACGTTTTATGTGTGTTAGATGCACTTGATATTAATAATACAATATTTGAAAAATTAAGTTCAGGTTTAATAATAGGCTGTGAAAAATTTGTATTTATTCCTAGTGTTGTTCAAAATGAAATGTTTTTTAAATTGTATATAAATGGAAAGATTCACCCGAACTATATTTTGGTAGCAGATGAATTTAGAAATGCAGTTTTAGAAAGTGATTTAAAAGGTTTTGAATTTGTAGAGATATGGGATTCAGAAGCAAATATGTAGTTAAATTGACTTTCAAAAGCTGACAGACATTATAAAAAAGCAGAACCTCAGCTTTCATCAGGTTCTGCTTTTTTGCTACCTACTACCTCACATATACATAGGCTTCATTTGCCGTTACATAGTATGTTTTGCCATTGTAAATGGTAAATTAAAATTAAATAAACCGAAGAAGGAATAATTTTATTTATGCTAGAAAAATAGTAAAGGAGAAAAAAGATGAAAATTTGGCAATTAAAAAGTTTATTTGATAACTATAAATCTTTTCAACCATTAAATTTGAAAGAAGACCGTAAAAAATATTTCGATGAAAAAATTGATTTGGCAATAAAGCTATCTGATTCATGGGGAGAAATTCTTGTTGAATGTGTAGAAGGAGATAACCATAGTGATTGTCCTATGTTCTGGGGGGAACTTGGCACGCCGATGGTTAGTAGAAAAGCAAAAGAGGTATTAGAACCTCTAATTTGTAATAATGTTGAGTTCCTTCCGCTAACCCATGATGTTACAGGTGAAGTTTATTACCTAATAAACGTTTTAAATACAATTGATGCAATTGACTACAATAAAGCAGTTTTTGAAAAACTAAGTACAGGATTAATAATAGGTTTCGAAAAATACGCATTTTTGCCTAATATAGTTGAAGGGCAGATAATATTTAAAACCTATTTAAATCAAAGATTACACTCCTCTACTGTTTTAGTGTCTGACGAATTTAGAAATGCAGTTTTAGAGAGTGATTTAAAAGGCTTTGAATTTGTAGAGGTATGGGATTCAAAAGCGGACATGTAAAAGAAAGTCCTTAAAATAACTGATAGGAGTTAACAGCATGGACACAAAAGTTTCAGAAATCCTAAGAATGTTAGACAATTATGAGGGAAATGAGAAAGGAATTTTTGAACAGATTCAAGCTGAAGCAATGGTGAAATTTATATGTGGAAAAATCTGATTTTAGAAATTGAAAAAATAGAGAAAAGTTTTAATGATAAACTGAGTACGCCAGCAACAGATAGCGAAGTTCAGAAATTAAGAGAACATGCAAAAGAGAAATTTAATGTTGATTTACCGAGTGAATACGAAGAGTTTCTTAAAATTATAAATGGTTTAGATTTTAATGGGCTGGTACTTTACGGAGTTGATTCTCCTTTACTAGAAACAGAAAAAGATGAACAAATTTGCGGCTTTATAGACACGAATGAGATTTGGTATGAAAATGAATTTCAAAAAGAGTATCTTTTCTTTGGGGATTCAAATATTGCGTGGTTTTGCAAAAACTTATCAGACAGTACTTATCTAGAACTCGATAAACCATCTGGCACAGTGATGAACACATATAATGATTTCAATACAATGCTTGAGGAAGCATTGAAAACAGCCCATCTGTAATAAGGAGGTAATTAAAACATGTTTAACTTTTTGAAAAAACACATTGTAGCAGACGAGAGTATTAAATCTAATCAAACACCTATTTTTTATCCTTTATCAAAAGAAGAGATAGCAGAAGCAGAAGATTTGTTGAAAATGCAATTCCCAAAAGAATTAAAACGTTTCTATGAGGAAATTGGCTATGGATTTTTAAAGACTAATAAGACTCTTATTAACAGATTCATGGACCCATTTTCTGTTGCAGATTTTCGTTTAAGACAAGATATTTATGAATATAATCCTAATTTCGACGATGTCGATGATGAAGAATCACTAGTATTTTTTGAAGTATCAGAGATTAGCTTTTTAACAATTAAATTTAAGCAGGAAAATGAAATAGGTCAATGTCCTATATATTATGGTTCAACGAAAATAGAGGATTCTTTAGAAGAATTTTTAATAAAAATGGAAGAAAATCCTGATTATTATATTTAATAGATATCAATTCTATTTTTTTAGAGTAGTGCATTATTGGTTCATCATTTTAAGAATTGTTTTCTAGCTTATGTGATTGCGAAGACAAATAATAATTAATTATGAGTAACAAAAGTAAGACTTATGTGAATTACGCATAAGTCTTTTTAATATGTATCCCACAGTTAAGAGGAAGTTTTTATTGTTTTTGTAGTAATTAATTTGTGCTATATAGAAGGCTAGGTGTCATTAGTGTAGGTACTAAAACATATAATAAGGAAGAAAGGTGTCTATTATTGGGGTTATTCAAACGCACTAACTTATATAAAACAGAACTATTGTTACTATATATTATGAAAGAATTAGAATCGGATAAAGCACCTGTGAAGTTATCATATAACCAATAAGACTATTTACGTGCGAACCGTAATACAACAAAAGCAATAAAAGGACTGAAAGAACAAGGGTTACTATCTGTTATAGTAGGACAAGGGAAAGCTTCTAACACTTACTACCTTACACTAGAAACGGTGTATAAGTATAAAACATGAATTTGAATGGAGTTTATTTTTGATTTAATAAAATTATAGAATAAAGCAAAAAATTTCTTGTAGGAAATTGTAAGTGATTAACTATTATTCAGTTGCGAGGAAGTTGGATTCATCCTATGTTGAAATAGATTACTAATAAGTTATATATAAGTATTCAACAGGCTAAAAAATAATGTCTGAATATAATTGAAGGTACTTCAAATAGGTGGTACAATTAAATTTAGATAAGCAATAGATTGTACACTTCTAACCAATAAATAGAAGCATTTAATGATAGTTATGAAATACAACACGCCTTGATATAGCGATGGTTATACAGTATCCATGTCAAAAGCAAAACCTACGAATTCTGAATTTATCGCAATGGTTGCGGATAAGTTGAGACTTGAACATAAGGCTAGCTGAGAGTATAAATAGCAAAGCTGACGATGAAATCTAGAAACAATACTAATTTTAAAAAAATAAAAGTTTCATTCAAAGGCAAATGAATTTTATGATTCATTTGCCTTTCTATTTTGTAGAGAAGTCAAATTTTTTTGTAAATTAAAGGCTCATTCAACTCCCTAGGATATAAAGTCTATATTTAGAAGGATTACTTATAAGGGCACGGTCTTTTATATAATATTTTGCGAGAGGTTTTAATAAATACAGATGGGGGGACGAGAGCGGAAAAATAAAATATTAACTTGGCTAGGGATAGTAGTGGTTATAGGGGCTTGTGGTGGTGGCGACCTTTTGGATATTAAAACTTGCAGATTATCCAGTAGATAAACAAGCAAGTGCTGAAATAGATAAAAAGGAGAATCGCTGGTAGTAGGTAGAGGGGAGATGGGGATCTATATGTTACTGGAAATTCTACTGAAAGCGAAGCAACTACAGCGATGCAAAACAAGTGTAATAAAGTGAAACTATAAGTAGTGGAGGTATCCATCCCTCGCCTCTTATTAGTGCGAACGACGTCCTAATAAGAGGCCAATTGAATTTTTTATTGCTGAAAGAAGCTAATATTTAAATTAATAAATAAAATATTATGTTGAAAGATCAGATTAACAATTGACAGTTTAAGGTAGATGATGTAAAATTTTGTTGATTTTTATATTGTGAAAGCTATAGTAAATAAAGAGGTATATTTACTATAAGCTTTCGTATTTCTAGATTCTTTTTTTAAAAAATATGACAAAATAGGTTGTAATTTACACTTAAAAAGAGCTGGAAGGATAATGCTAGTTGCATGTTTGTCTGGCAAAAAAACGATGACGTAATGGCATGCATATAAAGGAGATAAAAAATGCAGACAAAGTGGTTAAAATGGGAAGTTATAGCAGTTGTTGTTGCGGCAATAGTAATGATCGGTTTATTACTTATTAAGCCTATTGTTGGTCTCGCTGACAATGGTGACTTTGAACGTATTATGATTCAAATTGGATTGGCTTATCCAGATCCAAATGAAGCGAGGGTAGATAAATACTTTTCATTTATCCATCATTTATATGCTTATGTGAATCCAGCTGCAGGTGATTATGTTTCTTCGCAGTTGTTTCTCATGGTTCCAGCTTTATGGATTGGTAAAATATTACCAGGACCTTGGTTTGATATACGAGTTCTAGCGGTCGAATATATTATGATTTTTCTTCTAGCACTATATCTAATTGTCAAACTGAATAAAACGAATAATAAAATCGTGAATGGTTTTCTTGTAACGTTAACAATTGTTGTTTTTGCAGATATTGGATACATACTATATTTTAATTCTATGTATGGTGAAGCTGTAACGTATGTGTTTCTATTTTTAACAATTGCATTAGGAATACAACTTGCGCGTCAGAAACATCCGTCTATTTGGTTAGTTATTTTGTTTTATATATCAGCAATAATGCTAGCTTGTTCTAAAACGCAGTATACACCAGCAGGATTTATAGCAGCATTACTTACTATTAGACTATGGTTTATACGCAAGGATAAAGTATGGAGAAGTGTAATTGTATCAATGACGGCATTACTTTTAATTTTATCTTTCATTTGTTATAAAAGCTCACCTGCATGGATTGATAAAATTAATATATATCAAACAGTATTTTATGGGGTTCTTAAAGATTCTCCAAACCCAGAACAAGATTTACGTGATCTTGGAGTTGATCCAGAACTTGCTGTAAATGCAGGAACTCATTTTTGGTCTAATGCAGCGATACCACAGGAAGACCCGAGATTGCATAAAGAATTATATAATAAAATAAAATTCCCTGATATCGCCAAATTTTATTTGACGCATCCACAAAGATTTTGGAGTAAACTAGAGGCAACAGCTGAATATGCTTGGACTATCCGACCGTCCGTTGATGGGGTTGCTTTTCTTGGTAATTATGAGAAAAAAGATAATCCAGTTCCCGCTACTCAAGTGGAGACATTTTCTTTATGGAGTCATGTGAAAGAGCAATATCATCCAAATGGATTCATATGGATTGTTCTTTTATACGTTTTATATGGACTAGGAATTTTGCTAGAATACAGAAGAGCTAAGACGCATAGTGAGCGGCTTATTCCTGACATATTTACAGCGGTAGCTATAATTGGCATGATTTCTTATGTGGTCCCATTTGTTGGAAGTGGAGAAGGGGATTTCGCTAAGCATTTATTTTTATTTACAGTTTGCTTAGACGTAATGTTAGTAAGTGGGATTTGGTGGTTAGCGAAAGGTAGATTACAATAAAAACTTAATTAATAGAGGATAATAGTCAGTGGAGATAGATAAAAAAAGCTGACTAAAATTCCACTGTATTTTATGATTATTTACGATACTAATCTTCATCGTTATGTAAGAAAAACTATTTGAAATACGAAACGAACTAGATTATTATTATTTAAGAGTCTATAATGGTGTATATTGGAAAGATTTTAGGAGGATGGACATGGAATTTTTGAGCGGAAAAGTAGTTACCGTGTTATTAGCATTGTTTTTTATCATTACAGTATATGTTAATATTAATACGGTATACTATGTAATCATTTCCTTTTTTGGATTTGGTAAAGCGAAACGTGATTATGAAATAATTGAAGATAAGACAAAGTTTTTAATATTAGTTGCAGCACATAATGAAGAGAAAGTAATTGGTTCAACTATTGATAATTTAAGAAAAATTCAATACCGAGATGATTTGTATGATATTTATGTTGTAAATGATAATAGTACGGATAGAACAGGTGCTATTTGTGAAGAAAAGGGAATGAAATATGTTAATACAAGTGAACAGCTATTTCCTCGTGAAGGCGTAGGGAAACCAGCAGGTTTACAATATGCGTTACGTCATTTAGGATTTGATAAACTGACTGAAAAATATGACTGTTTAATGATTTTAGATGCTGATAATCATGTCGATTCGAATGTTTTACAAGAGTTAAATTCACAGTACATTGCTAAAGATAAGCCAGAAGCGATTCAAATTTATTTAGATTCAAAAAACTCAGCGACTAATTTATCGCTTGGTTATGCTATGAGCTATTACTTAACAAATCGTTTCTTCCAGCTGGCAAAATATCGTCTGGGATTACCGAATGCTATTGGTGGAACTGGGTTCATTGTTAAAATGGAGTACTTAATGAAACATGGTGGTTTCCGTTTTGATTCGCTAACAGAGGATTTAGAATTAGAGATGGAAATTGTTAAAGATAATGGAAGAGTATTATGGAATCACTTTGTTCGAGTATACGATGAAAAACCAGATAACTTTAAAATTAGTATTAAACAACGTACGCGTTGGTCTCAAGGGCATTGGTATGTTGCATTTACAAACTTTAAACCTATGGTAAAAAAACTGTTTACTGAAAAAGGGAAAATAAGAATTATTGACCAGTTGTTTTATCTATTCGGAATGACTCGTGCAGTTCAAATGACAATAACCTTGATAGGTATTTTAATTGCTTTAGGATATGTTGTTGCGACGCAATCATATCAAGATATCCCTGCAATAGGGAAACGTTTAGTTGCGATGATTTTAGGTGCGAGTATTCTTTCTTTAATATTATTCCTGTATCAATTTGTTGTTTGTATGTATTATGCAGTTAAGGTAGATACAAATAGAAAGTATAAACTTATCCAAATGAGTTTTTCTATCTTTTATTACGCATATACGTTTGTTTATGCTCAAATTGTTGGTCTAATTAAATGGAAGCAACAACATACATGGGTGAAAACAGAGCATAATAAGACAACGATAAATCATAAAGCGGATAAATGATAAAGGTTTAATATATTTCCAATAGAGAAATGAAAGAGCGATGCCATGAGGCAACGCTCTTTCATTTTTTTGTTCAAAGAATGCTTGTAAGAAAGCGATTAGTTGTGGGATCAGTAGGAGAATAAGACAAGATAACTTATCTGGTGGAAGTTTCACTGTATGGAAGATGTACTTGTGATAGTATATGTAGTAAGGATAAATCAAAAAGTCCTGCAAAACAGGACCATATTATTCTTCGTCTTTATTTTGTTTTTCTAATTCAACTAGCTTTTGAATTAAAATGTGTTGTGGCATATGCATGAGCTGTTCGAGCGGCACACCTAATGCTTTTGATAAGCGAACTGCAGTGTCTGGAGAAATTTGTAATGGTCTCATAGAAGTACCTCCTTTTTCGTATAGTATAGCATAAGATTGGGGGAGTGAGGATGACTCTTATATTTGCACATCGTGGTGCAGCGGGAACGTATCCGGAAAATACAATGGTTTCATTTGAAGCGGCGGAGGCTTTTAGAGCGGACGGAATTGAGCTTGATGTTCAACTAACGAAAGATGGAAAGGTTGTCGTCATTCATGATGAAACGGTGGATCGGACAACAAATGGAAAAGGTGCGGTTCGAAATTATTTATATGAGGATTTATGTAAGTTGGATGCGAGTTATAAATTCGGTGATAAAGTAGGTTTTTGTAAAATACCTCTTCTAGAAGAAGTATTAGAATGGCTCGCCAAAACGAAATTGCTACTCAATATTGAATTTAAAAATAATAAAATCCCATACAGAGGTTTAGAAGAAGAGGTTATAACACTTGTACGTAAGTTTAGTCTAGAAGATCGTGTTGTATTTTCTTCGTTTAATCACTACAGTATGAAAAAATGTCATATGATGGCTCCGGATATTCAAACAGCTATTTTATATCGTGAAGGTTTGCATAGTCCGTGGGCATATGCAAAAAAAATGGGCGCAACAGCAGTACATCCTAATTATCGTTACCTTCAAGATGCCATAGCTATACTAACAATGGAAAGTGGTGTAGAGGTTCGCCCCTATACAATAAATGAAGAAACTCTTATGCGTAAATATTTTGATATGAATATTTCGGCGATTATTACCGATTATCCTGAAACAGCAAGAACTTTATTGCCGATAAAAAAATGAGACCTAATATAAAGGTCTCATTTTTTATTTATCAAGCTCTTTGTTGTAGGACTCATCATCAGTTAGAAATGGACAAAACCCTAGTGATTAAAGTTTTACTTTATCTTCTAAAGCGAGCTTGAACTTTATTGCGTTTACGGTCTCGGTGTAAGACGAAGCCACCAAAGATGTAAAACCCGAGTGCGAAGCAGAGAGCGCCAATAAAAAACTGTAACCATAGTATAGAAATTGGGGGGAATAAAATCCCAAACACAGTATCTCTCATTAACTTAATGCCGAATACAGCTAATGAAATAGGGATGAGTGCTAATAATAGAGCAAGGTAACGCTGCATACATAACGCTCCTTTTCAGATTATTTAGTATATTCCAATGATGTTATATGAGAAGGGGGTTTGTCAAGAGGGGGCTGAGCGAGTAAGATAAAGGTGTGAAAAATTTTGCAGAGATACTTCGAGAGGAAGTGTAATGTATGAAACAAAAGGTTTTAATTGTTGGTGCAGGTGAAGGTGGAAGTACACTGCTGAATCTGTTACAAAGTTCGAATATATTTCAAATTATAGGAGTTATTGATATAAATCCGACTGCGCAAGGATTACAAATTGCTAAGGAAAATGGGATTGTGATTGGAGAGAGTGTAACTCCGTTTCTTTCTATGCATATCGATGTCATATTTGATATGACAGGTGACGATGGTTTACATAAAGTTTTACTAGAGAAAAAGCATAAAGATACTCTTCTCATTCCAGGTGATATTGCGAAAATTGTTACAAAATTAGCGCATGAGAAGGAAGGTTTAATTGGACAGTTAGAGGAACAGACACAACAAGGAGAATTAATTTTAAATTCTACACATGACGGTATGATTGTAATTGATAAAGAGGGACAAGTCCGTCTTTTTAATAAAAGTGCAGAGCGTATTATCGGATATAAAAAAGAAGACGCGATAGGGAAATATATTTTAGAAGTTATTCCAACTAGTAAGCTGCTTCGCATTATACGTACGAAACAAATAGAAGTAAATTATGAACTGACGTTAGAAAATGAAAAGAAAATTATTACAACACGTATTCCAATATTAAAAGAAGGAGGAGAGGTTCAAGGGGCATTTGCGATTTTTAAAGATATTACAGAAGTTGTAGATTTAGCGGAAGAAGTTACAGATTTAAAAGAAATTCAAACGTTACTCGAGGCAATTATCAACTCATCTGAAGAAGCAATTTCGGTTGTCGATGAGAAAGGAAGAGGATTAGTTATAAACCCTGCTTATACGAAGTTAACGGGTTTAACAGAAGAAGATATTCTTGGACAACCGGCTACAACTGATATTGTAGAAGGTGAAAGTATGCATATGAAAGTACTTCGAACGCGTAGGGCGGTACGCGGAATACATATGAAGATTGGGCAAAAGAAGCGCGATGTAATTGTAAACGTAGCACCCGTTATTGTTGATGGGATATTAAAAGGAAGCGTCGGTGTAATTCGTGACGTATCAGAAATTCAAAAGTTAACAAATGAGTTGAATAGAGCGAGACAGATTATTCGTACATTAGAAGCAAAATATTCATTTGATGATATTGTCGGAAATTCAGATGAAACAACTGCAGCTATCGAGCAGGCGAAACTTGGGGCGAATACACCGGCAACAGTATTGTTACGCGGAGAATCTGGGACGGGTAAAGAATTATTTGCACATGCGATCCATAATGGAAGTAATCGAAAATATAATAAGTTCGTCCGTGTAAACTGTGCGGCGATTTCGGAGACGTTGTTAGAAAGTGAATTATTCGGTTATGAGGAGGGTGCGTTTTCTGGAGCGAAAAGAGGGGGGAAACGCGGATTCTTTGAGGAAGCGAATAACGGTAGTATCTTTTTAGATGAAATAGGTGAGTTGTCTGCAAATACGCAAGCGAAACTCCTTCGCGTGTTGCAAGAAAAAGAAATTGTAAAAGTTGGTGGAACGAAAGCGATACCTATTAATGTTCGGGTAATTGCAGCGACACATGTGAATTTAGAAAAGGCTATTCTAGAAGGAGAGTTTAGAGAGGATTTATATTATCGATTAAATAAAATTCCAATTCAAATTCCGTCTCTTCGTCAGCGAAAAGGAGATATACCGGCAATTGCTGAACGATTGATACAAAAAATAAACCAAGATTATGGTCGGAATGTAGAGGGGCTCACTGATTCGGCTATTTCCTATCTACAATCATATGAATGGCCAGGGAATGTAAGGGAACTTGAAAATATTTTAGGACGAGCGATTATCTTTATGAATTATAACGAGATATATATTGATGTACAGCATTTACCCCCTTTGCATAAAGAAGAGCAGGCGGAGTTAGCTCAAAATAACTTATTACCTGAATTAGAAGAAAAGCCACTTGAACATTTAGTGACAGAGTTTGAAGGGAATATTATTCGTGGATATCTAGAGAAATTTGATGGGAATAAAACGAAAACTGCAAAAGCATTAGGAATTTCAGTTCGAAATCTATATTACAAGCTAGAAAAGTATGAGTGTGCAAAAAATAGCATGCAATAAATTGCGTACCGTGCAATTTATTGCATGGTATATAAAAAGCGACAAATTAAGACAGAATGTTTCGTTATTTTGCAAAGTATTGATTTTACTGCATTTTGAATGCGTTTTCATTATTGGTAAGACCACTTTAAAAAGTTGGCACGGTATTTGCTTTATAAATAAACGAGGGACGACGGAAAGGGTTGATTACAAAATATGAAGTTAGAACACTTAATTGATCAAGCAGCAGGACAGTCTAAAAAAACTGTAGCTGTAGCAGTAGCTGAAGATCATGAAGTAATTGAAGCTGTAGCGAAAGCGATTAAATTACAGCTAGCTCAATTTCGTCTATATGGAAATCAAGAAAAAATAATGGGGATGCTACAAGAACATGGTTTACAAACTTCAGACCACATTGAAGTGATTGCAGCAGCGTCAAGTGCTGAGGCTGCAGAGCTTTCTGTTAAATCTGTGAGAAACGGTGAAGCAGATGTGCTTATGAAGGGCAACATCCCAACAGCGAATATTTTAAAGGCTGTGTTAAATAAAGAGTGGGGGTTACGTAAAGGTAGCGTGCTTTCACATGTAGCAGCATTTGAAGTTCCAAATTACGATCGTCTTATTTTCGTTACAGATGCAGCGATGAACATCGCACCTGATGTAACACAAAAAACTGCTATTATACAAAATACTGTAGAAGTTGCCCGGGCAATAGGAATCGAGTTGCCAAAAGTGGCACCAATCGCAGCAGTAGAGGTTGTGAATCCAGCGATGCAGGCGACAATTGATGCAGCGATGTTAACACAAATGAATCGCCGCGGACAAATTAAAAATTGTATCGTTGATGGACCACTTGCTTTAGATAATGCAGTATCACAAATCGCAGCAGAGCATAAAGGCATAGTAAGTGATGTAGCAGGTAAGGCAGACATTTTACTCGTCCCAACGATTGAAGCTGGAAATGTGCTCTATAAATCACTCGTTTACTTTGCAGATGCAAAAGTAGGAGCGATGATTGCTGGCGCAAAAGCACCGATTGTTTTAACATCTCGTGCTGATTCAGCAGAAACAAAAGTATATTCATTAGCATTGGCAGTTACGACTGCTTCAAAATAAACCAAAAAGGGTAAAACATTAGGGGGAAACGACAATGACATTAGAAATCTTCGAATACTTAGAAAAATATGATTATGAGCAAGTAGTATTTTGTCAAGATAAAGAATCAGGTTTAAAAGCAATTATTGCAATTCATGATACAACACTTGGACCGGCTCTTGGTGGAACAAGAATGTGGACATATGATTCTGAAGAAGCGGCGATTGAAGATGCATTGCGTCTTGCAAAAGGGATGACATACAAAAACGCAGCAGCTGGTTTAAACCTAGGTGGAGCGAAAACAGTAATTATCGGTGACCCACGTAAAGATAAGAGTGAAGCGATGTTCCGTGCATTAGGACGCTATATTCAAGGATTAAACGGACGTTACATTACAGCTGAAGATGTTGGTACTACAGTAGATGATATGGATATTATCCATGAAGAAACTGACTTTGTAACAGGTATTTCACCTTCATTCGGTTCTTCTGGAAACCCATCTCCAGTAACTGCATATGGTGTATACCGTGGTATGAAAGCAGCTGCGAAAGAAGCGTTCGGTACAGATAATCTAGAAGGAAAAGTAATTTCTGTTCAAGGTGTTGGTAACGTAGCATATCATCTATGCAAACATTTACACGCTGAAGGAGCAAAATTAATTGTTACAGATATTAATAAAGAAGCTGTACAACGTGCAGTAGAAGAATTCGGTGCAACAGCAGTTGAGCCAAATGAAATTTACGGTGTTGAATGTGATATTTACGCACCATGTGCATTAGGCGCAACAGTTAATGATGAAACTATTCCACAACTTAAAGCAAAAGTAATCGCGGGTTCTGCAAATAATCAATTAAAAGAAGATCGTCACGGCGACATCATTCATGAAATGGGTATTGTATACGCACCAGACTATGTAATTAATGCAGGTGGCGTAATTAACGTAGCAGACGAATTATATGGATATAATAGAGAACGTGCGCTAAAACGTGTTGAGTCAATTTATGACACAATTGCAAAAGTAATCGAAATTTCAAAACGCGATGGCATAGCAACTTATGTAGCAGCAGATCGTTTAGCTGAAGAGCGCATTGCAAGCTTGAAAAACTCTCGTAGCACATACTTACGCAACGGTCACGACATTATTAGCCGTCGCTAATCATTCATATATAACTTTTACAAAAGGTGTGGTTACCTCTTATGAGGTTTCCACGTCCTTTTGAATTTATTAGTGGAGGTAGCAACATTGTCCTTAAATCGAATTCTTGTTATTAACCCGGGTAGTACATCCACAAAAATTGGTGTTTTTGATAATGAAAGACCTGTTTTAGAAGAAACAATTCGTCATGATGAAGAAAAGATTGGGAAATATAAACGAATTATCGACCAATATGAGTTTCGAAAAGAAACAATATTAGAAGTTTTACATTCTCACGGTATTAACATTTCAAAATTGAACGCTGTTTGTGGGCGTGGTGGATTACTTCGTCCAATAGAAGGCGGAACATACACAGTAAACGATGCAATGTTAGAAGATTTGAAAAATGGATTTAGCGGTCATCACGCTTCGAATCTTGGAGGCATTTTAGCATATGAAATCGCTTCTGGATTAAATATTCCAGCATTCATTGTGGATCCTGTCGTTGTAGATGAAATGGAACCGATTGCTCGTATAAGCGGTATTGCTGGTATGGAACGTAAAAGTATTTTCCATGCATTAAACCAAAAAGCAGTTGCTCGTAAAGTGGCTGTAGAATTAAACCACAAATACGAGGATTTAAATTTATTAGTTACACATATGGGCGGCGGTATTACAGTTGGTGCTCATAAAAAAGGAAAAGTTATCGATGTTAATAATGGCTTAAACGGAGAAGGACCATTTAGTCCAGAGCGTGCTGGTACAGTACCAGTAGGACAATTAGTTGAGATGTGTTTCTCTGGTGAGTATTACCGAGACGAAATGGTTAAAAAACTTGTCGGACAAGGTGGACTTGTAAGTCTTATCGGTACAAATGATGCAATTAAAGTAGAACAAATGGTTGAAAAAGGCGATCCTGAAGCAACTCTTATTTATAAAGCAATGGCATATCAAGTTGCGAAAGAGATTGGCGGAGCTAGTGCTGTACTTCACGGAAAAATCGATGCAATCGTATTAACTGGTGGACTTGCATACAGTAAAATACTTGTTGATGAAATAAAAGAACGAGTGGATTGGATTGCAGATGTTATCGTACATCCAGGGGAAGATGAGTTAGAAGCGTTAGCAGAAGGAGCACTTCGTGTATTACGTGAAGAAGAAGCGCCGAAAGAGTATGTGGTAAGAGAAAAACAAACAGTAGCTAGGGGTTGAGATAATGGCAAGAGAATATGATTTAGTCATCGTTGGCGGCGGTACAGGTGGATATGTTGCTGCAATTCGCGCATCACAACTAGGATTAAAAACAGCACTTGTTGAAAAAGAAAATCTTGGTGGTACTTGTTTGCATAAAGGATGTATTCCTAGTAAAGCTCTTTTACGTAGTGCGGAAGTATACGCAACTGCTAAAAAAAGCGAAGAGTTCGGAGTTATTGCAAGTAATGTAGAACTAAACTTTGCAAAAGTACAAGAGCGTAAAGAGAAGATTGTAACGCAGCTTCATAAAGGTGTTCAACATTTAATGAAACAAGGTAAAATTGATGTGTTTGAAGGTATTGGCCGTATTCTTGGCCCGTCTATTTTTTCTCCGATGCCAGGGACAATTTCAGTTGAACTTGCAAGTGGAGAAGAGAATGAAATGTTAATTCCAAAAAATGTACTTGTTGCAACGGGTTCTCGTCCAAATTCATTACCAGGTTTAGAGTTAGACGGAGAGTATGTAATGTCTTCAGATCATGCCCTAAAAATGGAAACGCTTCCTAGTTCGATCATTATCGTTGGTGGCGGTGTAATTGGTATTGAGTGGGCATCTATGCTTGCTGACTTCGGTGTAGAAGTTACAGTGTTAGAGTATGCGAAAACGATTTTACCACTAGAAGATCAGGACGTTTCAAAAGAAATGCAACGTCTGTTCAAGAAAAAAGGTATTAAAGTGGTGACTGGTGCAAAAGTATTACCAGAAACATTGGTAAAAGATAATGGAGTAACAATTCAAGCTGAACATAACGGTGAGAATAAAGAATTTAAAGCAGAAAAAATGCTTGTATCTGTAGGAAGACAGGCCAATACGCAAAATATTGGTTTAGAGAATACGGATATCGTTGTGGAAAAAGGATACATTCAAACAAATGAGTTTTATCAAACGAAAGAATCTCATATTTACGCAATTGGAGATGTAATCGGTGGCTTACAACTTGCTCACGTTGCTTCACACGAAGGAATTGTTGCAGTAGAACATATTGCAGGGAAAGAAGTTACGCCAATTGATTACTCTATGGTATCAAAATGCGTATATAGCAGTCCAGAAGTTGCTTCTGTCGGTTTAACAGAACAAGAAGCGAAAGAAAAAGGCTATAAGTTAAAAGTAGGTAAGTTCTCATTCCGCGCAATTGGAAAAGCGCTTGTATACGGAGAATCTGATGGTTTTGTAAAGCTTGTAGTTGATGAGGAAACAAATGACATTCTTGGTGTTCATATGATTGGACCACACGTAACAGATATGATTTCTGAAGCTGGTCTTGCAAGAGTACTTGATGCAACACCTTGGGAAGTAGCACATACAATTCATCCGCATCCATCATTATCTGAGGCGATTGGTGAAGCAGCACTTGCTGTAGATGGAAGAGCGTTACACGCATAAAAATGTGGATTTAGGAGGTTATGAAAAATGGCAGAAGTAAAAGAAAAGCGCCATGAAGAGCTTGGCTTAAGTGATGAGCAAGTATTAGAAATGTTCCGTACGATGTTACTTGCACGTAAAATTGACGAACGTATGTGGTTATTAAACCGTGCAGGTAAAATTCCATTCGTAATTTCTTGTCAAGGACAAGAGGCTGCACAAGTTGGAGCAGCGTTCGCTCTTGATAGAGAGAAAGATTATGCATTACCATACTACCGTGATATGGGTGTTGTACTAGCGTTTGGTATGACAGCTAAAGAGCTTATGTTGTCAGCTTTCGCGAAAGCTGGAGATCCAAACTCTGGTGGTCGTCAAATGCCTGGTCACTTCGGTCAAAAGAAAAATCGTATTGTGACAGGTTCATCTCCAGTAACAACACAAGTACCACATGCAGTTGGTATTGCGTTAGCTGGAAAAATGGAGAAGAAAGATTTAGTAACGTTCGTTACATTTGGAGAAGGTTCTTCAAACCAAGGTGACTTCCATGAAGGGGCAAACTTTGCTGGTGTACACAAACTACCTGTTATTTTCATGTGTGAAAATAACAAATATGCAATCTCTATTCCGGTTGAAAAACAATTAGCATGTAAAAACGTATCAGATCGTGCAATTGGTTACGGTATGCCTGGATATACAATAGACGGAAACGATCCGCTTGCAGTATATAAAGCTGTAAAAGAAGCAGCAGACCGCGGTCGACGTGGTGAAGGTCCAACTTTAATTGAAACAGTATCATATCGTTTAACAGCACATTCTAGTGACGATGATGATCGTGTTTATCGTGATAAAGAAGAAGTAGAAGAAGCAAAGAAAAAAGATTCAATTATAACATTTGCAGCTTATTTAAAAGAAGCTGGCGTGTTAACTGAGGAATTTGAAAAACAAATGTTAGACGAAATTATGCATATCGTAAATGAAGCAACAGAATATGCAGAAAATGCTCCGTATGCAGCACCTGAAGATGCATTGAAGCACGTATACGCAGAATAGGGGGGAACGTTTCATGGCTGTAATGTCTTATATTGATGCTATTACATTAGCAATGCGCGAAGAAATGGAACGCGATGAGAAAGTATTCGTTTTAGGAGAAGATGTTGGTAAAAAAGGTGGCGTGTTTAAAGCGACACACGGTTTATATGATCAATTTGGTGAAGATCGTGCACTTGATGCACCGCTTGCAGAATCTGCAATTGCTGGGGTAGCAATTGGTGCGGCAATGTATGGTATGCGCCCAATCGCTGAAATGCAGTTTGCTGATTTCATCATGCCAGCAGTAAACCAAATTGTTTCTGAGGCAGCAAAAATTCGTTATCGTTCTAACAACGATTGGACTTGTCCAGTTACAATTCGTGCGCCATTTGGCGGGGGTGTTCACGGTGCATTGTATCATTCACAATCTGTAGAAGCGATGTTTGCAAACCAACCAGGTTTAAAAATTGTTATCCCTTCTACACCATATGATGCAAAAGGCTTATTAAAAGCTGCAATTCGTGATGAAGATCCGGTACTATTCTTTGAGCATAAGCGTGCCTATCGCTTAATTAAAGGTGAAGTGCCAGAAGATGACTACGTATTACCAATCGGAAAAGCAGATGTAAAACGTGAAGGTGATGATATTACTGTTATCACTTACGGATTATGTGTTCACTTTGCTCTTCAAGCAGCTGAGAAGTTAGCGCAAGATGGCATTTCTGCACACATTCTTGATTTACGTACTGTGTATCCATTAGATAAAGAAGCAATCATTGAAGCTGCTTCTAAAACAGGTAAAGTTCTTCTTGTAACAGAAGATAATAAAGAAGGAAGCATTATGAGTGAAGTGGCGGCAATTATCGCTGAAAATTGTCTGTTTGATTTAGATGCACCAGTTGCACGTCTTGCAGGCCCAGATGTTCCAGCAATGCCATATGCACCAACAATGGAAAAATTCTTTATGGTAAATCCAGATAAAGTTGAAAAAGCAATGCGTGAACTTGCGGAATTTTAATCGGGGGGACTATACATGGCTGTAGAAAATATTACAATGCCTCAGCTCGGGGAGAGCGTTACAGAGGGCACAATTAGTAAATGGCTCGTTAATGTTGGCGATCACGTAAATAAGTATGATCCGCTTGCAGAAGTAATGACTGACAAAGTAAATGCAGAAGTACCATCTTCTTTCACTGGTATTGTGAAAGAGTTAATCGCTGGTGAAGGCGATACGTTAGCTGTAGGTGAAGTAGTTTGTGTCATTCAAGTAGAAGGCGCGGATGAAGTAGCAGCAACAGCTGTAGAAGAAAAAACAAAAGAAGAACCGAAGGCAGAAGTAACTACGCCTGAAAAAGCGCCGAAAGTAAAACAACCAACTGATGGAAAACCACGTTTTTCACCAGCGGTATTAAAACTTGCGGGCGAGCATAACGTTGATTTAGATTTAGTAGAAGGTACGGGAGCAAATGGTCGTATCACTCGTAAAGATATTTTAAAACTAGTGGAATCTGGAAACATTCCGCAAGTAGGTGCGAAAAAAGAGGAAGCTGTAGCAGTAGTAGAAGCGCGCCCAGAAGCACCAAAAGCAGCGCCAGTAGCGCAAAAAGTAGAAGCTGCGAAACCAGTTTCTGTACCGACAATGCCTGGCGATATCGAAATTCCAGTAACAGGTGTGCGTAAAGCAATTGCAGCGAATATGTTACGTAGTAAACATGAGGCGCCACACGCTTGGATGATGATTGAAGTAGATGTGACAAACCTTGTGTCATACCGTAATTCAATTAAAGGTGACTTTAAGAAGCGCGAAGGCTTTAACTTAACGTTCTTTGCTTTCTTCGTAAAAGCAGTAGCACAAGCGTTAAAAGAGTATCCTCAAATCAATTCTATGTGGGCTGGCGATAAAATCGTTCAGAAGAAAGATATTAACCTTTCTATCGCTGTTGCAACAGAGGAAGAACTATTTGTACCAGTAATTAAGCAAGCGGACGAGAAAACAATTAAAGGTATCGCTCGTGAAATTACAGAGCTTGCAGGAAAAGTACGCACGAAATCGTTAAAAGCGGACGAAATGCAAGGCGGAACATTTACAATTAATAACACAGGATCATTCGGTTCTGTTCAATCTATGGGTATTATTAATTACCCTCAAGCAGCTATTTTACAAGTTGAATCAATTGTAAAACGCCCAGTAATCATGGATAACGGTATGTTCGGTGCTCGTGACATGGTTAACTTATGTCTATCACTTGATCACCGTGTACTTGATGGTTTAATTTGTGGTAAGTTCTTAGGACGTGTAAAAGAAATTTTAGAAAACATGTCAGAAAATAATACATCTGTATATTAATAAAAAGCTCGCTTATGCGAGCTTTTTATCATCTTATTTCTTCATTTGCATTCTACTGTATGTACAACACTTTTCCCAGTAATCTTACAATGAACGATTATGTATTAGGAATTTACGAAAATACATTGCTGATATATGGTATATAGATATAAAATAAGAAAAGAATAATTTTTTTGGCAAATCTTACTGATGAAACTGTAGTATAATATATTGTATTGTATGAAAAAGAGAGTTATTCTATATAAGTGTTTTATAGATAATGTGTAATCAGTCGTCAAAACATGAAGAATGTTGACTCCTGGTTTTTTATTTTGCTGTAACAATGTTTCAGGAGGATGTCATGAAAAGAAGTACCGAGTTTCTAAAAAGTTTAGATGTAAAATTAATTTTAATTTTGTGTGCACTATGTGTTACGAGTATAGCTGCTATATATAGCAGTCAGCAAACTGGCCAATATGGAGAGGCAAACTTTGCGATGAAACAGGGTTTGAACTACATAATTGGGGTTGTATTGTTATTGCTTGTTGCAAGCATTGACCTAGATCAATTACAAAAATTGTCTTGGCCACTTTATATCGTTGGATTTGCTTCACTTATTCTTTTGAAAATACTACCAGTTTCCACTTTCACACCTGAAAAATTAGGTGCAAAAAGATGGTTTGTATTTCCGCTAGTTGGACAAATTCAGCCGTCTGAGTTTTTCAAAATTTCATTGCTTCTCGTAGTAGCAAGTATAGCAGTGAAACATAATGCACAGTATATGGCAAGGACATTCCAAACGGACTTAAAATTAGTAGGTAAAATTGTGCTAGTATCCCTCCCGCCTATGGCTGTTGTATATAGCCAACCGGATACAGGGATGGTGTTCTTATATGCTGCTGCCATTGCATGTATTTTATTTATGTCAGGTATTCAGAAGAAATTGATAGCGTTATGTACAGTTATTCCAGTCACCATATTAACTACGTTAATATTTATTTACGTAAGGTATGAGGATTTCTTCTTTAATAAGTTAGTTACTTTACTAAAACCTCACCAACAATCACGTATTTTAGGTTGGTTAGATCCATTTGAACATACAGATCAAGGTTATCAAACGCAGCAATCGATTTTAGCTGTAGGTAGTGGCGGTATGGAAGGGAAAGGATTTGGCGAAGGGAACGTCTATATCCCTGAGAAGCATACTGACTTTATTTTCGCTACAATTGCCGAAGAAGGTGGATTTATCGTAGCAGCGTTAGTTGTGTTCTTGTTCCTATTACTACTATATAGAACAATTATTATTGGTTATTCTGCTGATAATTTATTCGGTACATTATTATGTGCTGGATCAATTGGGATATTAACGGTTCAAATATTCCAAAACATCGGTATGATCGTTGGATTAATGCCTGTAAAAGGGATTGCATTGCCTTTCTTATCGTATGGGGGAAGTTCCTTGTTCTCGAATATGATTATGATGGGTCTCATATTATCGGTACGGAAAACGTATAAAAAATATATGTTTTCAGTTAAGTAAAAAAGCTAGTTCGTGTAAAAACGAACTAGCTTTTTTACATATATGCTTTTAAACGTTGCAAACTAAAACAGACTAGCAGTTTGAGGTGGGGTGCGAATGATGCATATGCATATTTTTGAAGGGGCACGGCACCTTTCAAATATGGAATGGGTTGTACGGGCTATAATAGCATACGTATTTTTAATATTAGTTGCGAAAGCGATGGGGCAAAGATCTATCGCACAACTTCGTTTTTTAGATGTTGTATTAGTGCTATTGCTTGGTGGGAATATTTCTAACGCATTGTCTGATGAAAAAGTAGGGTTACTCGGTTCGATGATTACAACGTTCATACTCGTTGTACTTCATATTATAAGCTCAGTTTTAATGCTGAAATGGGATAGATGGAGACGTTTTTTAGAGCCAGCACCTATCATTCTTATACACAATGGTTCCATTGATTTTAGCAATTTGAAAAAAGCGAGAATTACCGTGGAATATTTATTTTCGGAACTTCGTATGCGAAATGTGAGCGATATTCAAACAATCAAATTAGCATTATGGGAAGCGAACGGTGTCGTTTCTATATTTCGATATCCAGAATATGAAGCAGTTTCGCGACTTGATCTTAAAGTGGCGGGAAAAAAATCTCCAGTTTCTTTTGTATTAGTAAAGGATGGGAGGATTCAGAAAGATGTTCTTGCTTTATTAGGAAAAACAGAAGCGTGGGCGAGAGAATTTCTAGAGGAGAGTACAGAAGTCGAATCTATTATGTTAGCTACAGTAGATGAAGCACGTAAAATAAATATTTTGTTAAAAAAATGAAAAATATACGCATTTTGTCGTTTCATACATATGATACAATAGTGTGGACAACGAAAAAGGAGGCGATACGATGGGATATGTAGAAGAATTACGAAAAATAGTTGGTCATCGCCCTTTAATTTTAGTTGGTGCTGTTGTACTCGTTATAAATGAACATGGAGATGTATTATTGCAACAACGAACAGAACCGTATGGAAAATGGGGGCTGCCTGGCGGGCTCATGGAGCTTGGTGAATCACCAGAAGAAACAGCTTACCGTGAAGTATATGAAGAGACAGGTATAGAAGTAAAGAACTTACGATTAATCAATGTGTTTTCTGGAGCGAACTACTTTACAAAATTAGCAAACGGTGATGAATTTCAATCTGTAACGACAGCCTATTATACGGATGAATACGAAGGACATTTTGTTATGAATAAAGAAGAGGCGGTTCAGCTTAAATTCTTTCCAGTAACGGAGCTACCTGACTATATTGTTGGATCGCATAAAAAAATGATTGTTGAATATATGAAAATTATGGAAATGAATATATAATAATGAAAGAAATATAAAAACACAGCTCTGGTCGGTAGTCCAGACGCATGATTTCATGTCAGTAACCTTCCCCTCCGGGATGTCCAATATTTCTAATTTTATTAAAGGAGGGGCTGTCAATGGATTTGACAGTATATCACGACGGTCAATTTTTTGTAGGAATTATTACGCATAAAGAAAAAGGGAAATTGTATGGAGCGAGGTATATTTTTGGAATGGAACCTTCAGACGAGGAAGTACTTATATTTGTGAATGGTCCAATGTTAGCATATTTCCAGCACGTTGCAAAATGTGGTGTGGACGTTAAAGAAAAACAGCGTCCAAAAAATATAAAACGTATCATACGAGAAGCGGCAAAAGAAGTAAATGTAAAACGTTTTACAAAGGCACAAGAAGCAATTAGTTTATCTTATGAACTGCATAAACAAGAACAGAAAGTGCAATCTAAAGAGAAACGGGAAGCTGAAAAGCAGAGAAAACGTTTTATAAAAGTACAAAAAGCAAAGCAAAAACATCGTGGTCATTGAGAAAAGGTGTTAGAGCAAGAGCTCTAACACCTTTTCTATGCTTAAATACAAGTAAACTTACTTGTATTTCATAAACATTAACTGGTAAGATACAAATAGGTAGATTTAGAGGAGGGGAAAGATTGATTAATTTTAACTTTTTTATGAATGATGTTGTTCGTCAAGCGCGTGAAGAGATCGTTTCTGCTGGATATACAGAATTAACGACACCAGAAGCAGTTGAAGAAGCGTTTAAAAGAAATGGTACAACACTTGTAATGGTAAACTCTGTATGTGGTTGTGCAGGTGGTATTGCTCGCCCTGCTGCTGCGCATTCCGTACATTATGATAAACGTCCTAACCATCTTGTAACGGTGTTTGCAGGTCAAGATAAAGAAGCAACAGCAAGAGCTCGTGAATATTTTGAAGGGTATCCACCTTCTTCTCCATCATTTGCTTTATTAAAAGATGGAAAAATTGTAACGATGGTAGAACGTCATGAAATTGAAGGTCATGAACCGATGCAAGTTATTGCGAAATTACAATCGTATTTTGAAGAGAATTGTGAAGAACTATAAATAAGTGAAAAGGCGGTACGCCCACGATTAAGTGGGTGTACCGCCTTTTTTTTATTAATTATACAAAACGATGGAATATACATCATCTTGTTTTGTTATGCAGTTTTTTATGCATTGAGAATGCGTTATTTAATGTTATTTTATTTATTTTTATTTTATATATTGCATAAAAATAAAACTGCTGATACAATACAAACATCGAATAAATATTCTATTAAACTTTTAAATATACATTATTAGGGGGAAGAAAGATGAAGAAGTTATTATCGATATCGTTTGCACTTATTTTAATTGTAAGTATGTTTAGTGCGTGTAGTAATGGGGACGTAAAAGAAGAAAAAAGAAATAAGAAAGTACTTGTAATGGGAACTTCAGCAGACTATAAACCTTATGAATATGTAGAAGCTTCAAAGAGTGATGAAATTATTGGCTTTGACATTGATATTGCAAAGTATATCGGAAAAGAACTTGGGTATGAAGTGAAAGTGAAAGATATGGATTTTGGTGGTTTATTAGCGTCTCTTAGCTCAGGAAAAGTTGATTTTGTAATGGCAGGTATGACGCCAACGGCAGAGCGTAAAAATAATGTAGATTTTACAGATATATATTTTGTTGCGAAAAACATGATTGTTTCTAAAAAGGATTCTAACATTAAATCAGTAGAAGATTTAAAAGGGAAAAAAGTAGGGGTACAAACAGGATCTATTCAAGAAGAGAAGGCGGCGGAATTTAAAAAACAAGTTGATTTCAAAGCTGAGGGACGTGACCGTATACCAGAAATTGTACAAGAAATTAAAGCGGGTCGTTTCGATGCGGCGATTTTAGAAGATACAGTAGCGAAAAATTATTTAGAGAAAATGAAAGATTTACAAGGAATTGAAATTAAAGAAGCACCAGAAGAAGTAGGAGCGGCAATTGCCCTTCCGAAAAACAGTGATAAAACAGCTGAATTTAATAAAGTGATTAAAAAAATGCAAGAAAACGGAGAAATGGATAAATTAGTGAAGAAGTGGTTTGGCAGCGGAAAATAAGCTGCCTTTCACTTTTCTGTGAAGGGAATGAAAAGAATGAACTTGGATTTTTCAGCGATTACGCCTTCGATACCGTATATATTAAAAGGGCTAGAAGTTACTTTGAAAATTGTAGCAGTATCAGCTTTAGTAGGATTTATTTTAGGAACGTTATTAGCACTTTGTAAGATTGCTAGAATACGAGCATTAAATATAGCGGCAGATCTTTATACATCAATTTTCCGTGGTACACCACTTGTATTGCAATTAATGATTATTTATTTCGGTGTCCCGCAAATAATTGGTTATGAGATACCGGCCTTTTTAGCGGCTGTACTAGCATTTAGTTTGAATTCAGGTGCATATATGTCAGAAGTCATCCGTGCCGGCATTCAAGCGGTTGATAAAGGACAAACAGAAGCAGCGATGGCTTTAGGAATTCCATATGGAAAAATGATGCGAAATATTATTTTTCCCCAAGCTTTAAAAAATATATTACCGGCACTTGTAAACGAGTTTGCGACGCTTACGAAAGAGTCGGCTGTAGTAACAGTAATAGGTGCGACGGATTTAATGCGCCGCGCTTACATTGTAGGCGGTGAAACGTTTAAATATCTTGAGCCGCTACTATTTGTTGGTCTGATCTACTATACGCTAGTCATTATTCTTACATTAGTCGGGAAGGCAATTGAAGGGAGAATGAAAAAAAGTGATTAAAATTGAAAACCTTCATAAATCATTTGGGAAAAACGAAGTATTAAAAGGCATTACAACAACGATTGAAAAAGGGGAAGTAGTTGCAATTATCGGACCGTCCGGATCAGGGAAATCAACATTTTTACGCTGTATGAATGTGTTAGAAGCACCGACAAATGGTCACATTTGGATTGGAACGGAAGAAGTAACGAATCCGAAAACGAATATAATGCACGTTCGTGAAAATGTAGGAATGGTATTTCAACATTTTCACCTATTCCCTCATATGACTGTATTAGAAAATATTACGTATGCTCCTATCAATGTAAAAGGAGTAACGAAACAAGAGGCTGAAAAGAAAGCCGAGAAACTTTTAGAAAAAGTAGGCTTGTTAAATAAAAAAGATACGTATCCGAATCGCCTTTCAGGGGGACAAAAGCAACGTGTAGCGATAGCGAGAGCTTTAGCAATGGAACCGGAAGTTATGCTGTTCGATGAACCAACATCAGCGCTAGACCCAGAGATGGTGAAAGAAGTGCTAGAAGTTATGAAATCATTGGTAACGACAGGAATGACGATGGCTATCGTTACACATGAAATGGGATTTGCAAAAGAGGTGGCAGATCGCGTTCTTTTCTTAGACGGAGGAAACCTTGTAGAAGACAGTCCGCCAGCACAATTTTTTGCAGCACCAAAAAGTGAACGTGCGCAACAATTTTTACAAAAAATATTGTAATATGAAAAGGTTATGTGAATAATAAGTAGAAAAGGATGACATTGTGTCATCCTTTTTTTATACTAACTGTAAATACGTTTATACATATAGGAGTAATGATATGTTTAAAATTGGATACCGTACAGTAAAAACAGCAATAGGGGCAGGAGCGGCAGTTTTTATTGCTCAGTTATTAGGTTTAGAATTTTATAGTTCAGCAGGTATTTTAGTTATATTATGTGTACAAAATACGAAGCGTAAATCACTTCAAGTATCGGTACATCGATTTTTAGCTTGTGTATTATCAATGGTATTCGCATTTTGCATTTTTGAAACAATTGGCTATACCCCACTTGCAATTAGCGTATTATTACTTACATTTATTCCGACTGCAGTTATGTTGAAAATTCAAGAAGGCATCGTCACGAGTTCAGTTATTGTTATGCATCTATATTCATTGAAACACATTACATGGCTTATAGTTGGAAATGAAATTGCTATATTAACGATAGGAATTAGTGTGGCGTTATTAGTGAACATGTATATGCCAAGTAGTGAAAATAAGCTAAGAGAGTATCGGAATAAAATAGAAAGTAATTTTAAAACGATATTGTTTGAAATGGTTGTGTATTTACGAAATCGAGAAAGTAGTTGGAGCGGGGCAGAACTCATTGAAACCGAGAATATGCTAAATGAAGCAAGAGATTTATCTTTTAAGAAGCTTGAGAATGCATTTATGCGCGAAGATGATTATTACTATCGTTACTTTAATATGCGCATGCAACAATTCGAAATTTTAGAGCGAATGATACCATTGGCAGCCTCTTTATCGTGGACATATGAACAGGCTGATATGATTGCCGATGTTGTTGAAAATATTGGGAATGCAATTAGCCCTGAAAGTACAGGTGTTATTTCCTTAAGGCAGCTTCAAGAAATGAGAGAATTGTTTAGAGAAATGCCGTTACCAGTCACACGTGAAGAATTTGAAATACGTGCAAAACTTGTTCAACTTGTATATGAAATGGAGCAATATTTACTCATTAAAAGTCGCTTTAAGGGAAAGGATAATATAAAAGAACTTATATAGAAGGTAGGAATTATTTATGCCGTATCTTCTCTCTTTCATATTATGTCTTTCTTTATCGCCGATTTGGCCTCTTGGTGATAATCCACGTGCCGGAGATCCTTTCATTATTGTAAATAAAGCGACGAATAAACTAGCTTACATTGACGATGGGAAAATTCAAAAGATTTTTCCCGTAGCGACAGGAAAAACGAATGAATTAACCCCAGAAGGAACTTTTGATATTGTAATGAAAGCGAAGGATCCGTACTATATTGCAAAAGATATTCCAGGTGGTTCACCAAAAAATCCACTTGGATCAAGGTGGATTGGGTTTAATGCAAGAGGAACTGATGGGAGTAAATATGGAATACATGGAACAAACCAACCAAGTTCAATTGGAAAGTATATTTCACAAGGATGTATAAGAATGAAGAAAAACGATGTGGAATATTTATTTGATCGCATTCCAATTGGAACAAAAGTGTGGATTGTGAAGTCGAAAAAAACATTTCAGCGATTGGCAAAAGAAAAAGGTGCCATTGCATATGAAAAAGCCAACGCAAAGGTTGGCTTTTTCTTTTATCATAAGTTGTCTTGACATGTGTACATAACCATGCGTTAATGAAAATATAGAAAGATAAAGTGAAACTTTAATCAGTGCGAGGTTATTCCCCGTTAATGCGGGATAAAAATAGGTAAAGGGGTTGCTCATATGTACTTGAATCCAAAAATTTCGTATATGCAGTTTTTTATTGGTTTTCTATTTGTGATTACATTCATATTGGCAACTTTTAATATATGCTCTTACGTTGTAGCGATTGTATTGATGGCATTACTTAATCTTACTTTTGTTATTGGAGCGTTTCAACACAAACAGTACACGAGTTTTGTGATAGCGTTAGTAATGGCATTTTCCTTTAGTATTGTAGCGGTTGTGCTTTATATAAAATAAACCATCTCGATGTCGAGATGGTTTATTTTATTATGTGTAAAACGTAAAAAAAGGACGAACACATCGCCCTTTTTACCAAAACATACTTGCGCCAGCAAGTAATGTTGTTACAAGCATAGAAATTAGCATGATATAAACCATAACTTTTTGAGCTTTTTTATGCATCGTTAAACCTCCTTGCAAATCAGTACACCTTCATTGTAACGAGAAATGAAACTGTGGACAAGGGGAGAGAAAGGACAAATTTCGGGAAGGGGTTGCAAAATATAACAGGAAATTTAAGTATGCATAGAGAATATATTAAAAGATAGATTGTGAGTTTTTGTTTTGCAAGCTGAAGAATGGAGATACAATGATGAAAATATATGAGACAGGCCGCTTACATTTAAGGGAAATCGATGAGTCGTATGCTGAAAAAATTCTTCAATATTACGACAGAAATCGTGAATTTTTAAAAGCTTGGGAAGAGTATAGACCGGAGGATTTTTTTACGTTAGATTATCAAAAGAAAAAGCTACAAAAGGATAGAAAAGAGTTTACAGAAGGTAAGATCATTAGGCTATGGATTTTTAAAAAAGGTGATGACACGAAAATAATTGGCTGTATTTCATTTAATTTAATCGTTCGTGGTATTTATCAATCTTGTGTACTCAGTTATAAATTAGATAAGGAAGAGTTAAATAAAGGTTATACGACAGAAGCGCTTAGAAAAGCAATTGCAGTTGCTTTTGAGGAATTTCATTTACATCGTATAGAAGCACCAATTATGCCGCGTAATTTAGCATCTATACAAGTAGTGACGAAAATAGGCTTCCAGTATGAGGGTGTATCTAGGAAGATGCTAATGGTAAATGGAGTGTGGGAAGATCATATGCGCTGGGTATTGTTAAATGAGTAATCGAAAGCAGATGGTTATCTAGACATATAAACCGTCTGTTTTTTGTCTTGTATTTCGAAACTTTTGCGAAATTCTGTTATAATTAGTAGTGTTACATACATAATGGTAGTGCAGGAGGCGCAGTCTTATGATTAATCAAGAACGTTTAGTAAATGAATTTATGGAATTAGTACAAGTAGATTCTGAAACGAAATTTGAAGCAGAAATCTGCAAAGTATTAACAAAGAAATTTACAGATTTAGGTGTAGAAGTATTTGAAGATGACACAATGTCTGTAACTGGTCATGGTGCAGGTAACTTAATTTGTACTTTACCAGCAACAAAAGATGGCGTGGATACAATTTACTTTACTTCTCATATGGATACAGTAGTTCCTGGTAATGGAATTAAGCCTTCTATTAAAGATGGATATATCGTATCAGATGGTACTACAATTTTAGGTGCGGATGATAAAGCAGGATTAGCGTCAATGTTCGAAGCAATTCGTGTGTTAAAAGAGAAAAATATTCCTCATGGTAAAATTGAATTTATTATTACAGTTGGAGAAGAATCTGGACTTGTTGGTGCAAAAGCATTAGACCGTGAGCGCATTACAGCGAAATATGGTTACGCATTAGATAGCGATGGAAAAGTTGGTGAAATCGTTGTTGCAGCTCCAACACAAGCGAAAGTGAACGCAATTATTCGCGGGAAAACAGCTCATGCTGGTGTAGCACCAGAAAAAGGTGTATCTGCAATTACGATCGCAGCGAAAGCAATTGCGAAGATGCCACTTGGTCGTATTGATTCTGAAACGACTGCAAATATTGGACGTTTTGAAGGTGGTACACAAACAAATATCGTTTGTGATCATGTACAAATCTTTGCAGAGGCTCGTTCTTTAATCAACGAGAAAATGGAAGCACAAGTTGCGAAAATGAAAGAAGCATTTGAAACAACTGCAAAAGATATGGGTGGTCAAGCAGACGTTGAAATAAACGTTATGTACCCAGGATTTAAATTTGCTGATGGCGACCACGTTGTAGAAGTTGCAAAACGTGCAGCTGAAAAAATTGGTCGCACACCTTCTCTTCACCAAAGTGGTGGCGGAAGTGATGCAAACGTAATTGCAGGACACGGTATTCCAACAGTTAACTTAGCGGTTGGTTATGAAGAAATTCATACAACAAACGAGAAGATTCCTGTTGAAGAATTAGCGAAAACAGCAGAATTAGTTGTTGCAATTATTGAAGAAGTAGCGAAGTAATAAAATAAAAAAGACGTGTGAACCAATTATGGTTTACACGTCTTTTTTATTTTGATTCAACTGCTTTCACTAGGCGGATAAACCAATATAAGAAAATCCATGGCAGTATATAAGTTGTTACGATACTTAGTAAACGAGGGAGGAGTGCAGCTGTATTAATATTAAAAATCGGGAGTAGTAAGTAATTAATTAAGAGGATTAATATAATAATGAGAAAGATATAGTTAGGTTTACTATTAGATTTCATAATAAGTCAATCCTTTGACAATAATATCCATATTACGTATTAAGTATAGCAAAAATAAGGATAAAAAGAATAAGTAATTATTATATTGTACATGAATTTGGTATAATGAAGGAACGAATGTTCTTTGGAGGGGGGGAGTACTATGCGAGAAATGTATCCGAAAAATGGCCGTGTTATTTTACATGTGGATATGAATTGTTTTTTCGCATCTGTTGAAATTGCTCATGATTCATCATTACAAGGAAAGCCATTAGCGGTTGCTGGAAATGAAAAAGAGAGAAAAGGAATTATTATAACGTGTAGTTATGAGGCGAGAGAATATGGAATACGTACGACGATGCCTCTTTGGGAAGCGAAAAGGTTATGCCCACAATTAGTTATAAGGCGTCCTAATTTCACATTATATCGTGAAGCTTCATTTCAAATGTTTCAAATCCTTTCCCGTTTTACAGAAAAGATACAACCAGTCTCTATAGATGAAGGATATTTAGATATTACAGATTGCTATGCACTCGGTTCGCCTCTTGAAATAGCAAAGATGATTCAACAAGCGTTGTTAACAGAGCTACAGCTTCCGTGTAGTATTGGGATTGCTCCAAATCTTTTTCTAGCAAAGACCGCTTCAGATATGAAAAAGCCACTTGGTATTACTGTACTTCGAAAACGTGATATTTCAGAATTGATTTGGCCACTTCCAGTTGGAGCCATGCATGGAATTGGTGAGAAAACAGCTGAAAAATTAAATGATATTCATATACAGACAATTGAACAATTGGCAAAGGGAGACGAGCATATCATTCGCGCTAAAATTGGAAAGCACGGTGTTGATTTACAAAGGCGTGCAAAAGGTATGGATGATAGAGAAGTTGATCCGAGTCAAATGGGACAGCATAAAAGTGTCGGTAATTCGACGACCTTTTCAAAGGATATGGATGAAGAGAAAGAGTTACTTGATATGTTAGAACGTTTATCAAAATCAGTGAGTAAAAGATTACAAAAGCGAACTCTTGTCAGCTATAATATTCAAATTATGATTAAATACCATGATAGGCGAACGGTAACACGGAGTAAGCAATTGAAAAATGCAATTTGGGAAGAACGCGATATTTTTCAAGCAGCATCCCGTTTATGGAAGCAACATTGGGATGGTGATTCCGTTCGTTTACTAGGTGTTACAGCTACTGAAATAGAGTGGAAGACAGAATCGGTGAAACAATTAGATTTGTTTTCATTTGAAGAGGATGCGAAAAAAGAACCGCTACTTGCTGTCATTGATCAAATTAATGATAAGTATGGAACACCGCTTTTACAACGAGGTAGTCAACTACTACGTAAGCAAGAGAAGTCGTTTCAACAAAAGTTAGAAAATAAGTTTATGTAGAAGGTGTCATGAAGTAGTAAATAGCATGACACCTTTCATATTTAACTTGCTTCTAAATCTAAAGAAGTCCTCCACCCAGCAGCAGTAACGCCAGATTCTAATAACATTCTACTTACTATTTTTTCAATTAAGATAGCCGCATTTGTCTTGCAATGTAATGTAGCCTGTATACAGACTTTTTGCTTAGAATCTACATCTTCACTATATAACTCTTTTAAACCGAGACCTTCTGTACTTACCATGTGCATGAGTAAAAAACGAATATGTGCTTCATTTTCTTCGGAACAAGTAAGAGAAAGGAAGTAGTTTGTTTGTTCAGGTGATTCTTCTTTTGATTTTTTATTCATAAAGAGAGCGATCGGGCGAAGTAGTATATTTGCTAGTAAAACGCCGGCTGCACCTAATATAGCTGCAAGGAGAAAACCAGCGCCTGTAAGAGTACCGACAGCAGCAGCACACCATAAAGTAGCCGCAGTATTTAATCCTCTAATACTAAAACCGTCACGGATAATCACACCGCCTCCTAAAAAGCCAATCCCACTAACAACTTGAGCAGCAATACGTGAGGGGCTAGCATCATGATCAAGCATGACGGATAATAAAACAAATATACAGGCACCAAGTGATACGAGAGCATTTGTCCGTAAACCGGCCATCCGGTGTCTCCATTGCCTTTCCATTCCGATGCAAGCACCTATAATAATTGCGATAAATAATCTTAATACAATGTCATACCATACCATCATGGTCACCTCCATACATATAAGTACGTGTTATGTTTTTAAGAATGAGTGGGGAGTACCCATTCATTCTCGTTTTTATCCCGCTATTTGCGGGCAGTAAGACCCCACTGATTAAAGTTTCACTTTATAACCAGCTATGAAACTTTTTAATATAAACTTTTTTCAGGAATTGTGTTAAGAAAGCATAGCCTAATAGTATTCCTACTAGCCAAGGGAAATAGCTAAGTGGTAATGCTTGTAAACCAACGACCGCACCAAGTGGTGAGAATGGAATATAAATTCCGATTGCCATAATACAAGCGGTTAATAACAGTACCGGTGCTGATGCAGTACTTTGAATGAATGGAATCTTCTGTGTTCTTATCATGTGAACGATTAAAGTTTGTGTGAGCAGTCCAACGACAAACCAACCAGATTGGAATAATGATTGTTCGCTAGGTGTATTTGCACCGAAGACATTCCACATGACTACGTATGTGATAATATCAAATATGGAACTAATTGGGCCGATACAAATAATGAAGTTCCGTAAGTTTGCAGTATCCCATTTTCTCGGTTTTTCTAAAAATTCTTTATCCATTTTGTCCCATGGAATAGACAGCTGTGAAATATCGTAAAGCAAGTTTTGAATTAAAAGGTGAATGGCAAGCATCGGTAAAAAGGGAATGAAAGCACTGGCCACTAACACACTAAATACATTTCCAAAGTTAGAGCTAGCCGTCATTTTAATATATTTTAAAATATTTCCGAACGTAGTGCGTCCTTCTAAAATACCCGCTTCTAATATAGTTAAACTTTTTTCAAGTAGAATAATATCGGAAGACTCCTTTGCGATATCAGTTGCAGTATCAACAGATATTCCAACGTCAGCATCACGTAATGCTACGGCATCGTTAATACCATCCCCCATATAACCTACTGTATGACCGTTCCCTTGTAAGGCACGAATAATGCGAGATTTTTGCATTGGATTTAGTTTTGCGAACACTGTTGTTTCTTCGGCTAGTTTTGCTAATGCTTTATCTGGTAAAGAATCGATCTCGTAGCCAAGGATAGGCTCACCAATATCCAATCCAACTTCTTTACAAACTTTTTTTGTAACAATTTCATTATCACCAGTTAAAATTTTTACTTGTACACCATGTTTCTGTAATGCTTGAATAGCAACAGCTGCAGATGGTTTCGGTGGATCTAAAAAGCCAATATATCCAGCGAGAATCATATTTGTTTCATCTTTTACCGCGTACTCTTTATCATTTATTTTTCTATTTTTTTTATAAGCTACAGCAATTACACGCATACCTTCGCCATTCAATGTCTCACTTAGTTGTTTGACATTTGAGCGCATTTCCTCGGTAAGTTGAACAATCTTTCCGTTTGATTCAGTGTAGTTACAAATGGATAAAATTTCTTCCACGGCACCTTTACAAACCATTGTATGTTCACCTGAGATGTCTTTGACGATGACGGACATGCGACGGCGGGCAAAATCAAATGGAATTTCATCTAGTTTTTGAAACGTTGAAGGGTCGAACGTTTGTTTTTCTTCTGTATGCTCAATAACAGCTTTATCTATTAAATTTTTCAATCCAGTTTGATAGAAGCTATTTAAATATGCAAACTGTAATACACGATTGCATGGATTACCAGTAGGATCTAAATGTCTAACAAGAACAACTTTATCCTCTGTCAATGTCCCAGTTTTATCTGTACAAAGAATGTTCATCGCGCCTAAGTTTTGAATAGAATTTAGCTGTTTTACAATAACTTTTTGCTTAGACATGTTCACAGCACCTTTAGCTAAATTAGCAGTTACAATCATTGGTAACATTTCAGGTGTAAGACCAACTGCAATAGCGATAGCGAAGAAGAAAGCTTCTTGCCAATCACCTTTTGTGAATCCATTAATGAGAAGGACAATGGGCGCCATAATAAGCATGAATGTAATTAAGAGCCAGCTTACTTTGTTTACACCTTTATCAAAGCTTGTTTCTGCGCGATTCCCGATTACTTTATTCGCTAAAGAGCCGAAATGCGTATCGGTACTTGTTGAAACGACAACAACTTTTGCGCTACCACTTACAATATTCGTACCCATAAAGCAAAGGTTTTCCATATCGAGTGGATTGAAATTTTTTTTCATATTTTTCGGTAAGATATGCTTGTTTTCTGTATGATAGCAGTTTTCGTATTTTTCTACAGGAAGTGCTTCCCCGGTTAATGAAGACTGATTAACAAATAAATCTTTAGCCGATAAAATACGCACATCAGCTGGAACGATGTCACCGGCTGAAAGTGAAATAATATCGCCAGGTACAAGTTCTTCCATTGGAATTTCTATTGTATAATTTCGATTTAAATTCGTTACGTTTTTTGTTTCGTGTACAAATCCATCTATTCTAAAGACGCTCGCGGTTGTTCGAACCATAGCCTTTAATTTATCCGCGGCTTTTTGAGAGCGGAATTCTTGTAAAAAGCGAATCGTTGAACTTAGAAGTACCATTACAGATACGACAATTGTTCCTTGCATGTCATCTGTGAAAAAAGAGAGCGCTCCAAGAGCTAATAAAACAAAAATAAATGGATTTTTAAATGCCAGCAGAAATTGAATGTACCACGGCAATGTTTTATTATGAGCAATTTCGTTCGGACCATATAAAGAAAGTCTACGGGACGCTTCTTGTTTAGAGAGTCCATTTTCTGTAGTTTCTAGAAGTTTTAATGCAGAGTTTATATCTTGTGTTGCAACTTCCACTAATACTTTGTTATTTGTTTGCATGCTATCTTGATCGTAAGCATGCTTTGTTTCTTGTCTTTGAAAATTAAACATCGGTAGTTCCTCCTCTGGCATGAAGGAGGAAACAATCTGTTACTCGACTATTTAAAATTAGGAGGAACAGCTTCTTTCCTACCTACATGATGAAATATTAACGTAAAACATATGGGTATCTGGGCCGAATCATCACTTGCCACTGTTCCTCACCTCCGTCCAATTTAATAGTTTCTGAATATGCTATGTTTGTTTCATAGTCAGGTGCATAAAGACATAAAAAAGACCTTTACTCACAACGAGTAAAGGTCTGAATTCACAGTTAAAAAACGTCCACACGAAAGCCTGTTAGTAAACATAGCTAAAAACAGTTTTTGTGTATGACAAAATACATGCACCTCTCCCTCGTTGAGTTTTAGCACTGTATAGCATAGGTACTGGAACCAGCTACGTTAAAAAAGGCCTTCATTCCGACCTTTCCTGTTGACCCATTGGCGTCTCTCGACATTTTTGGGCAGCAGCGTTTCTCTATACAGGAGCCTCACCTAACAGAGACCATATTCAATTACATGTTGAATGTTAGCACTGTAAAATCGTAGTGTCAATATCTTTTTTATCTGTTTTTTTAAAATATTAAATAGATTTATAATAGATATATGGGATGAAATGTATGACATTGATTGTAAATAATGTGGAAAATAAATGTTTGTATAAAAGGGGAATTTGTAATGATATCACAAAAGTTTATTATAAATATTGAGAATCAAAAATGGCTGTTTAATGAGCAGGAGGATTTATGTTCTCACGGAGAAATTTATTTAACTGTGGCTGGAACGATTATTACCCAAGCAGGTATAGATGAAGAATGGGGAATAAGTGAATCAGCTTTAGCTCTGTTACGAACTTTAGATAAAGAATATATTTGTGATATTGAAAATGACGAGGGGCTTATTTTGCACGGATGTGGCACTATGCTAATGTTAGGATGCCCAATTTCAATTCATTGGACTATAAACCATATAGGTGAAAACGTGGTTTTAAAGGACTTTGTCAAAGTTATTTCTACTGCTCAAAAGGCTATATACTATGAAGGGCTTCATATAGAAGTGAATGAAAGTGAATATAGAAAACAAATTGTTTCTTTTGCACTACAAGCAAAAGAATTATTTAATAAATCAAGTGAAAAGATAATTTCAGATGAGTTTGATCAAAGTGTTTATACAGATTTTTGGACGGAATATGATCATTTGTTAAATAAGTATAATAAAAAAGCACTGTAACCAGTGCTTTTTTATTATAGATTACGAGATTGTAGGATTTTCAAAAATAACAATTTCTGAGTTATTTGTTGTTGAAACGCGTTGTGCGTAATATGTTAAAGCTGAAGAAATATATGTTGGTAATGTCTCATTTGTATGTGATGTTGTATATTCATGGATTAATTCTTTTAAAGTCGTCCATTCTAATTGTGCTGGGTGATCAGACACGAAAGAACTTACCCAGCGATCAAATGAAGATGAAAAATCAGTTTGTAAACGAAATACTTCTTTCATAATAAAACGCTCCCTTAAAATGTAGTACAATCATTTTACCACAAAACACGAACGATGGCTAAATTTTTTAAGTATAACGTTCGTATTATATAGTTGTCTAGATGATTGGTTATGTAAATTCAATTTGCCATTTGAAATAACATTCCGTAAGATGAAAGATAGATTATATAAAGAGCTGGAGGAAAGAGAGTGGAATTTGTATTTTTAGGAACTGGTGCAGGTGTTCCTTCAAAAGGAAGGAATGTTTCAGCAATTGCTTTGCAGTTGTTAGAAGAACGAGGACAGACTTGGTTATTTGATTGTGGCGAGGCGACGCAACATCAAATACTACATACGTCTGTACGTCCACGCCGCATTGAAAAAATATTTATTACGCATTTACATGGCGATCATATTTTTGGATTGCCGGGTTTATTGGGTAGCCGTTCGTTTCAAGGTGGAACAACAAAATTAACAGTGTACGGACCAAAAGGAATTAAACAATTTATTGAAGTGGCATTATCAGTAAGTACGACACATGTGAAATATCCACTTGAAATCGTTGAGATAACAGAAGAAGGTACTGTGTTTGAAGATAATGAGTTTTATGTAGAAACGAAAAAATTGTCACATGGCATTGAATGTTTTGGATATCGTATTGTAGAGAAAGATATACAAGGTGTTCTTTTAGTCGATAAATTGCTCGAAATGGGAGTGAAACCAGGGCCAATCTTTAAGCGTTTAAAAGATGGAGAAGTAGTTGTATTAGAGAATGGTACGATACTAAATGGAAAAGATTTTATCGGTCCGCCTCAAAAGGGAAGAATTATTACCATTTTAGGTGATACACGATATTGCGAAGCGAGTAGAGAGCTAGCACAAAATGCTGATGTACTTGTTCATGAAGCAACTTTTGCGGCAGACGATGAACAACAAGCGCATGATTATTTTCATTCCACATCTAAGCAAGCTGCGAGCATTGCACTTCATGCAAATGCGAAACGATTAATATTAACTCACATTAGTTCTCGTTATCAAGGAGATACATATAAGGAATTATTGAAAGAGGCACGAGAGTTATTTCCTAATACAGAAATAGCGACAGATTTAAAATCATTTCCAGTAGAAAAATAATGATTTTTTGAAAAATGGTAACATTAGGTTACCATTTTTTTATGTCTAAAAAATTTTAAAAATAAAACTGTTATTATTTTATACTTAAACTTGGATGATACAGAAACTTAGAATGGTTTGAATATATAGGATAAAAATACGTAATAATGATTATTTAGAAAAACTGTTATATAAGTCAGATGACATACAAGTAATACAAATAGCAGAAAGGGACTTTTATTCAGAACTTTTAAAATTCAACAAAAGTAAGCGTTTTATAAAAAACAAGCTATAATGAGGGCAGATTACAATTTATTATAAGTCACATGCATATTAGTCATTGTCGTAACAAGTGAAGTTGACTAAAACATGAGAGAGTAATATGGAGATTATAATAGGAAAGATATCATTATTTGTACTAAGTCTTTTTTACTTTTTAGCTAAACGGTATGATTAGCTAGTGTAGCTGTTGCAAGTGCTTTAGTAGAAGCTTTTTTAATAATAAGTTGGTGGGAATTTAATTGGTATACCACTCTTTAAAAGAGTTCAGAACATCAGCAGGTAGTCTAGGTTGAGTAGCGGGTGCAAATTTAGTTGTATTAGCAATGGTTATATCACCTGTTTATGCTATGCTTGCAATGGCTTCTGTGTTAAACTTTGGATTGCTACCAGGATTTATTGCTGGTTATCTTATATCGTTTTAAATGAAAGTAATGCTATATTTCTTATGTATTATGGTATCTGGTATTATTTCAGGATATTGGTTCATTTTATTCAAAAACTATCCAATTCGTACAGCGGAACAAATTCGTGGTAGAACTGGAACAGCAACAAATGTGGCAGCTTAATAAAATAGTAGAATAAATTTTTTTCATAGAGGTTTAGGGGGGAGTTATGATGAAGTACCGCTCAGTGTTTGATATTATTGGTCCGGTTATGATTGGTCCATCAAGTTCACATACAGCAGGCGCGGCAAGAATGGGGCAAGTTGCTCGTCAGCTGTTTCGTCATGAGCCAGAGAGAGTTAGCATTTCATTATATGGTTCATTTGCAAAAACATACCGTGGTCACGGTACGGATGTAGCGCTAATCGGTGGAATACTTGGATTTGAAACAGATGATTTACGTATTCCAAGTGCGTTAGATATTGCAAAAGAACGCGGGATTGAAGTGGAATTCATTGAAGAAGATGCAAATGCTCCGCATCCAAATACAGCGAAAATTCGTCTGTATAAAGGTGAAGAGGAAATTGAAGTTGTTGCTTGCTCAATTGGTGGCGGTAAAATTGAAGTTGTAGAATTAAACGGATTCGATCTTCAATTAACAGGCACGAGTCCAGCACTACTTATTGTAAATAACGATCGCTTTGGTGCTATCGCAGCTGTAGCTTCCATTCTTGCGAAACACGAGATTAACATTAGTACAATGAGCGTTTCTCGTAAAGAAAAAGGAAGAAGAGCGCTTATGGTCATTGAAACAGATGAATTGTTAGCAGATGAAGTAATTGAAGAAATAAAAGGGCAACAAAATATTTGTCAAGTAACTATTATGGATTAATTGCAGGGGGGACACACCATGTTTCGGAACGCAGCGGAACTAGTGGCGCAAGCTAAAGAACAAAATGTAAAAATCGCAGAAATTATGATTCAATGTGAAATGGAAACAAGACATATTTCACGTGAAGAAGTAATTGCTGGTATGGAAAAGAACTTAGTCGTGATGGAACAAGCAGTAGAACGTGGTATTCGCGGCGTGAAATCACCAACTGGTTTAACTGGCGGTGATGCTGTAAAAGTTCAAGCGTATATGAAGAGCGGAAAAGGCTTATCTGGAGATACGATTTTGGACGCAGTGAGTAAAGCTGTTGCAACAAATGAAGTAAACGCGGCGATGGGGATTATTTGTGCAACACCAACAGCAGGTTCTGCTGGAACAGTGCCAGGTGTACTGTTTGCACTGAAAGAAAAATTACAACCTACACGTGAAGAAATGATTGAATTTTTATTTACAGCAGGAGCTTTCGGTATGGTAGTTGCGAATAATGCTTGTATTTCTGGTGCGGCAGGAGGATGCCAAGCAGAAGTTGGTTCAGCAAGTGGAATGGCAGCGGCAGCAGCAGTTGAGATGGCTGGTGGAACACCAGATCAAGCAGCTACAGCGATGGCAATTTCATTAAAGAATATGCTTGGTTTAGTGTGCGATCCTGTTGCAGGACTTGTAGAAGTACCTTGTGTAAAGCGTAATGCAGCGGGTGCTTCAAATGCGATGATTTCAGCGGATTTATCATTAGCTGGTGTTACGAGTACAATTCCATGTGATGAAGTGATTGAGGCAATGTTTAGAATCGGACAAACGATGCCAGTAGCACTTCGTGAAACAGCTGAAGGCGGGCTTGCAGCAACACCGACAGGTCGTCGTCTACAAGAAGAGATTTTTGGAAAGAGTAATAACTAAAAGTATATGATGATAAAAAATGGAGCTCAAGTAAGATTGAGCTCCATTTTTATTTTTCTTTTGTGAGTTGTTCTAATGTTTTTCCAAGATCATGTGATCGTTTCGTTGCCTGTGTAATACAAGAAACGAGTGCTTGTTGAAATTTATTTTCCTGTAATACTTCAATGCCTGCTTCGGTAGTTCCGCCAGGAGATGTAATTTCCTTTCGCAAAACAGAAGGGTGTTTTTCGCTTGCTTTTAGCATTTCAGCAGCACCAATCATCGTCTGAAGAATAAGCGATTTTGCAACATCTTCTTTTAAACCAATTTTTTTTGCGGCGTCTTCCATCGCCTCTACTACGTAATAAATATAAGCTGGTCCACTTCCAGACAATGCAGTGACAGCATGCATATCTTCTTCCTCTACAACAGAGACGAGACCGACCGTTTCAAATAAAGATTTTGCAGTTTGAATATGTTCCGCTGTTGTATGTTTTGAAGGCGAAATAGCGGTAGCTGATTTTAAAATAGCGGCAGATGTATTTGGCATTGCACGAATGATCGGAACGTTTTTTTGAAGTAGGTTTCTAATCGAGTGAGTAGAAACACCTGCTAATAACGAAATAATAAGCAAATCCTTATTTATATATTCTTTAAGAGGGGTAAGCGCTTCTGCAACATCCTTTGGTTTCATTGCTAGAAAAAGAATATTTGTATTAGCAAGTAGTTCTTTTTTGTTATGCGTACCTTTGACACCATATTTTGTATGTAGCTCTTGTAACCTTGTCTCGTTAGAACGATTACTTACGGTAATTTGTTCTCCTTTAACTACATTTGCGTGTAACAATCCACCAATAATCGCTTCGGCAATAGAGCCTGCACCGAGAAAGGATATGTTTTGAATAGACATGATGTTCCTCCTTTAAACTTGGTTAGAAATACTTATAAATGTACATACATTCGGTTTTTTATAGAAAACACCTCTTTTTATCTGAAAATAATGACAAATTTATGTAGAAGTTGTAAACTGAAGAGGTATTCATTTTTGAACCGGAAAGAGTCAGGGGGGCTAAGCATGACGGCGATTCACCGAATGGAGATTCCTGTGCCATTTGCAGTTGAGACTGTGAATGTGTTTTTAGTTGAGGGGGAGACATTAACATTAATTGATACAGGGACGAATACAGAAGAGGCAAAAAATGCGTTAGAAAGTCAATTAGGTGCATTAGGTTATACGATAGCAGATATTGAAACGGTAGTGATTACGCATCATCATGCGGATCATTGTGGACTTTTAAATATATTTTCTGAGAAAACGAATATTATTGGACACCCTTGGAATGAGCCGTGGATCACGCAAAATCCAGAGTTTTTAAAGTGGTATCATGAGTTTTTTAGAGAGACAGCCTTGCAGTTCGGTGTTCCAGCAGCATTTTTGAAAGACGAGGCATTATTGACGACAAAGACACTTAAATATTCTTGCAATAGATCGTTAACACATACTGTGAGAGAGGGAGATCGCATTGATTCTTTGCCTGGATTTACAGTAATTGAAACCCCAGGCCATGCTTCTACTCATATTTCTTTATATAGAGAATCCGATGGAATATTAATTGGTGGGGATGCTCTCATTAGTCATATTTCTTCGAATCCAATATTAGAACCACCATATGAAGGGCAAACGGAAAGAGCACGTCCATTACTACAATACAATCAAACGTTAAAACGTTTAAGTGAAATGAATATTTCACGTATTTTATCAGGGCATGGGGAAGATGTTCTAAATGTGAAACAACTTATTGAAACGAGGTTACAAAAGCAAGAAACACGTGCATTTAAAGTACTTGAGTTATTAAAGGAAAAACCGATGACAGCATTTGAAGTATGTGTGAAGCTATTTCCAGTATTATATAAAGAACAATTGCCGCTTACTATCTCCGAAACTGTTGGACAATTAGACTTTTTAGCATATAATCAACAAGTGATGATTGATGAATCTTCGCAACAATTGATTTATTATGCAAAGTAGGTGACAGCAATGACAGGACGTTTACAAGAAAAAGTAATCGTCATTACAGGTGCTTCTAGTGGAATTGGAGAGCAAGTTGCAATGCAAGTTGCAGAGCAGGGAGCGACTCCAGTATTAATGGCTCGAACAGAGGAGAAACTACAAGCGTTAGCAGACAAAATAAAAAAAACTTATAATACGCCTTGCTATTATTATGTATTAGACGTAAGTGAAGAGACGAAAGTAAAATCTGTTTTTTCAAAGGTATTACAAGAAGTGGGACGTATTGATATATTGGTAAACAATGCGGGTTTTGGTATTTTTAAAACGTTTGAAGAGGCATCAATGGATGAAGTAAAGGATATGTTCCAAGTAAATGTATTTGGACTAGTGGCTTGTACGAAAGTGGTATTACCTTATATGGTAAAAAGAAACGAAGGACATATTATTAATATAGCTTCACTTGCTGGGAAAATTGCAACTCCGAAATCGAGTGCTTATGCAGCAACGAAACATGCCGTATTAGGGTTTACGAATAGTTTGCGCATGGAATTATCCAATACAGATATTTATGTAACAGCAATTAACCCAGGACCGATAGATACGAACTTTTTTGAAATAGCTGATCAATCTGGTACATATGTAAAAAATATGGGACGTTACATGTTAAAACCAACATATGTAGCAGAACAAATCGTAAAGGCGATGCAAACGAAAAAACGTGAAGTGAATTTGCCGAAGTGGATGGGAATGGGGCCTAAGCTCTATGCGTTATTCCCTGGTTTATTTGAACGTGTAGCGGGAAAATCATTAAGTAAAAAATAGGAGATTTCCATATGGAAATCTCCTGTTTTTTTATTTTCCAGTCACATAATCGTAAACGGTATCCTCAATTGCCTCGTATACGTCAATTTCATTATTCGAATGAATAATCGCTTGAATATGTTTCACTAACATTTCCTGATCCTCTTTTGATACAGGATTGCATTGATATTGCTGAAAACTTTTTATAATCATTTTCTCAATTAACTTTTCGTTCATATTTTTCCCCGCCTGTATGTACGTATGTATTGTTTTATTGTACTTGAAGTGAAATAAAAAAACTACCATGCACTATTTTTGTATAAAAATTCGGTTGAGTATATTATTTTTCTAGTAAAATTAAGTTTTTTAGTTTTAAAAAATTTATAAATATTTAATTGACTCTATAAATATACAATATTATAATCATACTTAATTTAAAGAATCAATATGAGGAGGAACTTATGAAAGTCGCAATTATTGGAGCAACTGGATATGGAGGTATTGAATTAATTCGGTTATTAGAGCAGCATCCGTATTTTTCGATAGCATCTCTCCATTCTTTTTCGCAAGTTGGTGAGTGTATAGCGAATGTATATCCACATTTTCGAAATATCCTTGTCCATACGTTACAAGAAATTGATGTGGAGGAAATAGAGAAGGAAGCAGAAATTGTATTTTTAGCAACCCCAGCAGGTGTATCGGCAGAATTAACTCCAAAATTATTACAGGTAGGTTTAAAAGTAATTGACCTATCTGGAGACTTTCGTATGATAGATCCCTCGTCATATGAACTGTGGTATAAAAGGCCAGCTGCACAAGAAGAAATTCTTAGGAAAGCAGTATATGGGCTAAGTGAATGGAAAAGGTCTGAGGTTCAAAATGCAGATTTAATTGCAAACCCAGGATGTTTTGCTACAGCTGTATTATTAGCGATAGCGCCGTTAACGCGTAGCGGCATAATTGAAGAAGATTCCATTATTATTGATGCGAAATCAGGAGTATCTGGAGCGGGCAAAACGCCAACAACAATGGCTCACTTTCCTGAGTTATATGATAACTTACACATTTATAAAGTTAATCAGCATCAGCATATTCCTGAGATTGAGCAAATGCTTGCAGAGTGGAATAGTGAAATGAAGCCAATCACGTTTAGTACACATTTAATACCGATATCACGGGGGATTATGATTACACTTTATGCGAAAGTGAAAAAGGAAATGAAAATAGAGCAGCTTCAAAAATTGTATGAAGAAACGTATGAATACTCAGCTTTCGTTCGAGTTCGCTCTCATGGAGAATTTCCAAGTCCGAAAGAAGTAAGGGGCTCAAATTATTGTGATATTGGGGTAGCTTACGATGAAAGAACAGAAAGAGTTACAGTCGTTTCTGTTATAGACAATATGATGAAAGGTGCGGCTGGGCAAGCGATTCAAAACGCAAATGTATTAGCGGGATTGGAAGAGACAACAGGTTTACAGCATATGCCGCTTTATCCATAAGGGGGACATGATGATTAAAGTAGCGTCTATTACAAAATTAGAAAGTGGTTCAATTGTAACGCCGAAAGGCTTTTCGGCAATCGGTACTAGCAATGGTTTGAAAAAGGAGAAAAAGGATTTAGGTGCAATCGTTTGTGACGTACCAGCATCGTGCGCCGCTGTTTATACAACAAATCAAATACAAGCAGCACCCCTGCAAGTAACGAAAGATAGTATAGCAACTGAAGGGAAATTACAAGCAATTATCGTTAATAGCGGAAATGCAAATGCTTGTACAGGAATGAAAGGGCTACAAGATGCTTACGAGATACGAACATTAGGGGCAGAACACTTTGGTGTAAAAGAAAATTACGTTGCGGTCGGTTCAACTGGTGTAATTGGAGTACCTTTACCGATGGATAGCATCCGCAAGGGAGTTACATCTCTTATACCGACAAAAGAAGTAAGTGAAGCTCATTCTTTTTGTGAAGCAATTTTAACGACGGATCTTATAACGAAAGAAACTTGTTATGAGATGATTATTGATGGAAAAGAAGTGACTATCGCTGGTGTTGCTAAAGGTTCAGGAATGATTCATCCGAATATGGCAACGATGCTTAGTTTTATTACAACAGATGCCAATATAGAGCATGAAGTATTGCAAACAGCATTATCACAAATTACGAATCATACATTTAACCAAATTACGGTAGATGGAGATACTTCTACAAATGATATGGTCATTGTTATGGCAAGTGGATTGTCGGAAACGAAACCAATCAATATGGAACACACAGATTGGGAAACTTTCGTATTTACTTTACAGAAGGTATGTGAAGATTTAGCAAAAAAAATTGCACAAGATGGTGAAGGTGCTACGAAGTTAATAGAAGTAAATGTGCTAGGGGCTAAAGCGAGTGAAGAGGCAAAGAAAATTGCAAAGCAAATAGTTGGTTCAAGTCTTGTGAAAACCGCAATACACGGTGAAGACCCAAATTGGGGGCGAATTATTAGCAGTATTGGACAAAGTGAAGTAACGATTAATCCAAATACAATTGATATTACTCTTCAATCTATCGTTGTGCTAAAAAATAGTGAACCTCAAATATTTTCTGAAGAGGAAATGAAAAAGAAATTAAAAGAACATGAAATTATTATTGATGTGTATTTACATGTAGGAAAAGAGACCGGATCAGCTTGGGGATGCGACTTAAGTTATGATTATGTAAAAATAAACGCTTGTTATCGTACATAAGGAGAGAGAAGATGAGTGATTATATCGTAATTAAATGCGGCGGTAGCATGTTGGATCAATTAAATGATGTGTTTTTTGATTGTATAAAGAAATTGCAACAGAAGTATAAGGTAGTGATTGTCCATGGTGGTGGCCCAGAAATTGATGCCAAATTAAAAGAGTGTCATATCAAAGTGGAAAAAAGAGATGGATTACGAGTAACACCAAAAGAAGTGATGGATGTTGTTCAAATGGTGCTATGTGGTAGTACAAATAAAAAGTTTGTAATGAATTTACAAAAGCATAATTTACTGGCCGTAGGGCTTTCAGGGTGTGACGGTAATTTACTTCAAGTTCAACCTGTCAGCGAAGAAATAGGATATGTAGGAGAGGTAAGTTATGTAGAAACAACCTTATTAAAAAAATTAATAGATATGAATTATATTCCTGTTATTGCCCCAATCGGAATAAATGGTAATGAGGTGTATAACATAAATGCGGATACTGCTGCAGCTGGGATTGCGGATGCGCTATCCGCAAAAGAACTTATTTTCATTACAGATGTAGATGGGATATTACATGAAGGGAAATTGGTAAAGAAAACAGATGAGTCTGAAATTGCAACTTTTATAGAAAAAGGTGTTATTACAGGCGGGATGATTCCGAAAGTACAGGCGGCACTTACATCATTAAAAATGGGAGTACAAAAGGTAAGTATTGTGAATGGCACAAAGGATTTTACTGAGGTCACAGGCGAGTGTATCGGAACGACGGTAACGAAAGGCGTGAGTATTGTATGACGAGTCATCTTTTTCAAACGTATGGAAGAAGAAACGTTGAGTTTGTAAAGGGGAATGGAACGAAAGTTATTGATAAACATGGTAAGCAATATGTAGATTTCACTTCCGGTATTGGAGTATGTAATTTAGGACATTGTCATCCTACTGTTGTAAAGGCGGTTGAAAAGCAACTTGGAGACATATGGCATATATCGAATTTATTTACAAACTCCTTACAAGAAGAGGTTGCATCGTTAGTAACAGAAAATACAGCATTAGATTATGTGTTTTTTTGTAATAGCGGGGCAGAGGCGAATGAAGCAGCTTTAAAGCTAGCTCGTAAGCATACTGGAAAATCTCTAGTCGTAACATGTGAGCAGTCTTTTCACGGTAGAACATTTGGAACGATGAGTGCAACAGGTCAAGATAAGGTGAAAGAAGGGTTTGGTCCACTACTTCCGTCTTTTTTACATATCCCTTTTAACGATATACAAGCATTAGAGGAAGTAATGAATGAAGAAGTTGCGGCAGTAATGATAGAAGTTGTTCAAGGAGAGGGCGGAGTCATACTAGCTGATCCGTTTTTTTTGGAAGAAATCGAAATATTATGTAATAAGTACGGTTCTCTATTTATTATAGACGAAGTACAAACGGGTATAGGAAGAACCGGAACACTATTCGCTTACGAACAGATGGGAATAAAACCTGATATCGTTACTATCGCTAAGGCTCTTGGAAATGGTATTCCCGTTGGAGCAGTAATTGGTAGGAAAGAACTGGGCTCTTCTTTTAATGCGGGATCACACGGTTCAACTTTTGGAGGGAATTATATTGCGATGACTGCTGCGAAAGAAGTGTTACAGGTAAGCAAGGAACCATCCTTTTTAAAAGACGTACAGGAAAAGGGCGAATACGTATTAAAGAGATTGCAAGAAGAGTTATGTCATGTCGAATGTATTCAAAATATTCGTGGCAAGGGGCTTATGATTGGAATCGAATGTAAGCATGAAGTTTCAAATTTTATAGAACAACTTGAAAAAGACGGGCTACTCGTATTACAAGCAGGGCCTAATGTCATAAGACTATTACCGCCACTCATTGTAACGAATGAAGAGTTAGAACAGGCAGTATATATGATAAAAAAAGTAGTTTGTACAAAAAACGTATCAATCATATAAGGGGGAAATTTCATGTCAACTGTACAAGTACCGAAATTAAATACGAAAGATCTTTTAACACTAGAAGAATTAACGAAAGAAGAAATTATTTCTTTAATTGAGTTCGCTATATATTTAAAAAAGAATAAGCAAGAGCCTTTATTACAAGGTAAAATATTAGGGCTTATCTTTGATAAACATTCAACTCGTACTCGTGTATCTTTTGAAGCAGGAATGGTACAGCTCGGAGGACATGGAATGTTTTTAAGTGGGAAGGAGATGCAAATCGGAAGAGGAGAGACCGTTTCTGATACTGCGAAAGTACTGTCTCATTATATTGATGGGATTATGATACGTACATTCTCACACGCGGATGTAGAAGAGCTGGCAAAAGAATCGAGCATTCCTGTTATTAATGGATTAACGGATGATCATCATCCTTGTCAAGCATTAGCAGATTTAATGACGATATATGAAGAAGTGAATACATTTAAAGGAATTAAATTGGCTTATGTAGGTGATGGGAATAATGTGTGTCATTCGTTACTGTTAGCGAGTGCAAAAGTCGGAATGAATATGACTGTGGCAACACCCGTAGGGTATGAACCGAATGAGGAAATTGTTAAAAAAGCGTTAGCGATTGCTAAAGAAACAGGCGCTGAAATTGAAATTTTGCATAATCCTGAATTAGCGGTACAGGAAGCAGATTTTATTTATACTGATGTTTGGATGAGTATGGGGCAAGATGGAGAAGTAGAGAAATATACTTTATTTCAACCTTATCAAATCAATAAAGAACTTGTTATGCATGCAAAGCAAACATATCGTTTCTTACACTGTTTACCTGCTCATCGTGAAGAAGAAGTAACAGGAGAAATTATTGATGGACCACAGTCTATCGTTTTTGAGCAAGCTGGTAATCGATTACATGCTCAAAAAGCATTATTAGTAAGTTTATTTAATAATGTAGAAGAACCTTCCTAAAAGGAAGGTTTTTTATATTAAAATGTCGGATGTATATTTGGTTAATCATTTTTATATCATTTATAATAGAAAGAGAAAACTAAATTTGTTATTCAGTACGTGTAAGGACATACTACATATAAAATATAGTTAAAGAGATGATGAGAGTGAAAACAACTAAGCAAACATATTCGTTTTTTCAGCGGATGTGGAGAATATTAAAGTTTCAATATTATAAGTTGCTTCGATCGCCAGAAGGAGCAAAGAAAGTGTCGTTAGGTTTTGCTATTGGTTTTGGTTTAGAAATGTTAGTAATTTATACAGCATCGCTCGTATATGTAATATTTTATCCAATCGTTCGATTAGCAAAAGGATCATTTCCTGCTGCAGTTATTGGCAATATTATTGGGAAAATATCGTTTCTCCCAGTGTTTTTATTTCCGCTTGCGTATGCGCTAGGGAAAATGATTTATCCATTTCATGTACAACAAATACATCATGAACCATTTACGATATCGGACTTGTTTTCAAGTCACATTTTTACGATGTTAAAGAGCTTATTACAGAGTGAAGTATATGTATTAATTGGAATGACGATTTTAGGAGTTGTGTTCGGTGTAGTTTCATATTTCGTAGTGCATTATTTATATGAAAAGAATCGTAAGTTACGTTTGAAGAACAGAAAGAAAAAAGTGAGAGAACCACTTGTACAAATATAAAGAATGGCACATTCATTTTCTCCTTTGAATATGTTTAAGAAAAAGGGGGAGAGAATGGATGTATTATTACTATGTACCTCAAGTATACCCATATACAAATTATTATCCGGTAAATGATATGAGACAGCAAGTTGGAGTGTATCAACAGCAACAATTTCAGCAATTGCCACAAATACCACCACAACAACCTACGCAAGATCAAAAACCATATTTAACGACATGGCCATATTCAAATGTATACTACGGTAATTATTATGAATCATAAAGCTGCTTCTATTTAGAAGCAGCTTTATGCGTTTGTTTTCAAAATTAAATTTTGAATGGTTTGAAGAGATTGAATGAGCTTTTCGCGCTCTTCCTCAGATAATGTTTGGAAATTTTCTTTTAGTTTGTCTAAAATGAATTGCTGATACTGATTTACTAATAATTTCCCTTCAGCTGTTAGAGAAATTAAAATGACCCGTCGATCTTTTTCGCTATAATGACGCTCTATTAGTTCCTCTTGAATAAGTTTGTTTAATAGAGGTGTCATGTTAGGCCTTGAAATCGCTAGCCGCTTGCCGATTTCGGAAACTGCTAATGTGCCATTTTCATGCAAAAGTAGTAATACTTGTGTATGTGATGGCGGCATATGTCTTTGAGAAGAAAATTCTCCAGGAAGCATAAATTTGCGATAAAAAAGAGGCACTAGCGAAAGAAGATGATCAACAATACGTTCCCACTCGCGTGATTCCATATAAAGGCCCCCTTCCACTTTCATTGTAACAAAAAAGACATGGTATAAAAATAGAATTGTTTCACAGCAGCTTTAATATTTGTAGGATAACACTTGCTTTGTAAATGTATTAGCAATAATCGCATAGCCGTTATCATTTGGGTGCACTTGGTCAAATAGTAAATCTTTTTTATCATTCGATATTAATTTACGAATTGGTAAAACGATAGACGGTTGATTTGCTTTTGAAATGGAATAAACGGATTCATTCCATCCGTCTAAAAACATGTCTGCATAACTTGCGATGGAGTCATCGAGTTGTAATGGGTTATAGAGTTCTGAGAGAATGAGTAAAGCGTTCGGATTTTGATCTCGAACTGTCTTTACAATAGTTTTTATATCCGCTTCAAAATGAGCTTTTTCTTTATTTAACATTTTAATACCATCTATAACACCGACATCACGATTTAAACGAAATAAATTATTTCCTCCAATATTAATCGTAATTATATTTGCAGCTCTAATTTTTTGCTTTACATCTTCTGATTGAACTTTTTTAGCGAGACGATCTGTAGTAAGGCCGTTTATCCCAAGATTTTCTACTGTAATTGGTTTATGAATTTGTGCTTCTATTTGTCTGGAAGCTAATTCAGCAAATCCACCTTGTGTCGATCCATATCCTTTAGCTATTGAATCACCTAATACGAGGTGATAAAAGGAGTCGTTTGTTTGCTTATCAATCCAACTTGGAGCAGATGTTTTCTCTGTTTTGTCTTCAGGTTCGTTTTGTTTTGTCTCATCGTTCTTTTCAAAATTAGAATAAGAAATGATTAGAAGGAGGAGACAAACAACTATTAAGATGACTTTTTTCATAAATTCATCCTCCTTGTAATTGGTAATTGTATCATATTCAGCAGTATTAGCAATGTAAGGGCATATTATATGTTTATGAAAAGTTTACAATAACTTTACAGAAAATTTGTTGAAGTTTGTCAAAAAATATTGACGATACGAAAGAGTTTTATATATGATAATGTCAGATAAGGTGAAATGCTACTTAGTGGGAGCTTTATCTCCCGTTAATTGTTAGTCTTCATCAATCGAGCGTTTAAGGGGACTACTCGTTAGCGCAGGATGAAATGAAAATCGTGTCTCTAATAGAAGAAAAAAGGTATGTGGTTAAGGACCGATAGGGATTCATTTCATTATTTCTGGTAATTGTATAAGGGGGATTTTTTGTGAAAAAGTCAAAAAAAATGCTAGCTGGAGCAACTCTTGCTATAGGTGTAATAGCGCCGCAAGTATTGCCAACAACAGCTCATGCGGATGAGAACAATGGGGAGAGTACAGTTAACTTACGAATTCTAGAAACATCAGATATTCACGTTAACTTAATGAATTACGATTATTATCAAACGAAAACAGATAATAAAGTAGGTCTCGTGCAAACGGCAACACTTGTTAATAAAGCACGTGAAGAAGCGAAGAACTCTGTCCTATTTGATGATGGGGATGCATTACAAGGGACACCGCTTGGAGATTATGTAGCGAATAAAATAAACGATCCGAAAAATCCTGTGGATCCTAGTTATACTCATCCATTATATCGTGTAATGAATTTAATGAAGTATGACGTCATCTCTCTTGGGAATCATGAATTTAACTATGGTTTAGATTATTTAAACAAAGTGATTAGTAAAACAAAGTTCCCGGTTATTAACTCGAACGTCTATAAAGATGATAAAGATAATAATGAAGAGAACGACCAAAATTACTTTAAACCATATCATATTTTTGAAAAAGAAGTAGAAGATGAATCAGGTCAAAAACAGAAGGTGAAAATTGGGGTAATGGGATTTGTTCCACCTCAAGTTATGAACTGGGATAAAGCAAATTTAGAAGGAAAAGTTAAAGCGAAAGATATAGTTGAAACAGCGAAGAAAATGGTGCCGAAAATGAAAGCGGAAGGTGCAGATGTTATCGTTGCACTAGCGCATTCTGGTGTTGATAAGAGTGGATACAACGTTGGCATGGAAAACGCATCGTATTATTTAACAGAAGTTACTGGTGTAGATGCAGTATTAATGGGACATTCACATACTGAAGTGAAGGATGTATTTAATGGTGTTCCAGTTGTAATGCCTGGTGTGTTTGGAAGTAACTTAGGTATTATTGATATGCAATTGAAAAAGGTAAGCGGAAAATGGGAAGTACAAAAAGAGCAATCGAAGCCACAACTTCGTCCGATTGCTGATAGTAAAGGAAACCCATTAGTACAATCTGATCAAAATTTAGTTAATGAAATTAAAGATGATCATCAAGCGACAATTGATTATGTGAATACAGCTGTAGGAAAAACGACAGCGCCAATTAATAGTTATTTCTCATTAGTACAAGATGATCCTTCTGTGCAACTTGTGACAAATGCCCAAAAATGGTATGTCGAAAAGTTGTTTGCTGAAAATGGACAATATAGTAAATATAAAGGAATACCAGTTTTATCTGCAGGCGCACCATTTAAAGCAGGTGGCCGAAACGGTGCTACATATTATACGGATATTCCAGCTGGAACGTTAGCAATTAAAAACGTTGCAGATTTATATGTATATCCAAATACGTTATATGCTGTAAAAGTAAATGGAGCGCAAGTGAAAGAATGGCTTGAAATGTCTGCAGGTCAGTTTAATAAAATTGATCCAAAGGAAACGAAAGAACAGCCGTTAGTAAATATAGGGTATCCTACATATAACTTTGATATTTTAGATGGTTTAAAATACGAAATTGATGTGACGCAACCAGCGAAATACGATAAAGATGGAAAAGTTGTAAATGCAAATACGAATCGTATTATAAATATGACGTATGAAGGTAAGCCAGTAGCTGACAATCAAGAATTTATCGTCGCTACAAATAACTATCGTGGAAGTAGCCAAACGTTCCCAGGTGTAAGTAAAGGGGAAGTTGTATACCAATCACAAGATGAAACGCGTCAAATCATTGTGAAGTATATGCAAGAAACACCAGTTATTAATCCAGCAGCCGATCAAAACTGGACATTTAAGCCGATTGTTGCAGATAAATTAAATACAACATTTGATTCTTCACCAAATGCACAAAAGTATATAAAGAAAGATGGGAAAATATCATATGTTGGACCATCTGAAAATGAATTTGCTAAATATGCAATTGATATAACGAAGAAGAACGATGGTGGAGAAAAACCAACAACACCACCAACAGGTGAAGGTAATAATGGAGGAAATCCAACGACACCACCAACAGGTGAAGGCAATAATGGAGGGAATCCAACGACACCACCAACAAATGAAGGTAATAGTGGAAACAATGCAGGATCTGGACAAACTACAACAGATGATCAAAATACAAAAGAAACAACGACAACTGTAAGTGAAAATAAAGAAGCTGACAAAGATGAACGTGATTTACCGAAAACAGGTGCAAGTGTTGCTTCTACAATTGGAGCGGGTCTTGCATTTGTTGGAGCGGGATTACTTATGTTATTTAGAAGAAAGAAAGCAAATAGATAGTAAAGTGTTGTATAAAAAAAGGATTACCGCAATCGGTAATCCTTTTTTTACTTGTATATTATGAAACTGGTACTGCTTTTTCTTTTTTCCATGAAAGACCGAATCCAGTAAAGCCGACGATAATGGTTACAACTGGACAAGCTAAACAGAAGATTGCGTATGGCAGGTAATCGAATGTTGGGACGCTAAGGACGTTTGTTAAGAATACGCCACTTACACCCCATGGTACGAGTGGATTAATTACTGTACCAGCATCTTCTAGTACTCGTGATAAATTACGACGTTCTAAACCGACTTCATCGTATTTGTTAGCGAATGCTTGTCCTGTTAAAACGATTGACAAGTATTGTTCGCCGAGTAAGAAGTTTACACCAATTGCAGTTGAAGCAGTAGAAATAATTAAGCGTGTACTATTTTTAACAAAGCTAGAGATGATATTCATCAGCTGCGCGATAATACCCATCCCTTGTAGTAATCCTCCCATGCAAAGAGCTAGGAAAATAAGGGCAACGGACATCATCATACTTTGTAAACCGCCGCGAGATAATAAGCTATCAATATCTTTTATACCAGTTTTAGAAACGTAACCGTCCTGCATAATTTTCATTAAATCAGTTAGAGATGTACTAGGCTTGAAAATAAAGAGAATAATGATTCCTACTACGATTCCAGCAAGTAATGTTGGAACTGCTGGAACCTTTTTGAATGCGAATAGGAACAGTAATAAAATTGGAATAAGTGTAACGATAGAAATTGTTGCATTTTTTTCTAACGTGCTAATAAAGGATGTAAAATCAACATTGCCTCCAGATCCACTGCCTAAAATGAAATATGCAATAAAAGCAATAATGAAAGCTGGAACTGTCGTCCAAAGCATGTTACGAATATGTTCAAATAAATCTACACCGGTTACAGCAGGAGCTAAGTTTGTTGTATCAGATAAAGGAGACATTTTATCCCCAAAGAATGCACCAGAAATAATTGCACCAGCGATAAGCGCTGGATCGTATCCAAGAGCACTACCCATGCCCATAAAGGCAAGTCCTACAGTTGCAGCAGTTGTAAATGCACTACCGATACTCGTTCCAACAATCGCACAAACAACAAAAACAGTTGGAACGAAAATTTTCGGAGATACAAGTTGGAAGCCGTATACCATTAAAGTTGGAATTGTTCCAGCTGCGATCCATACACTAATTAATACGCCTACAAGTAAGAAAATAAAAATAGAGGGAATCCCCGCTGAAATACTACTGATCATCCCTTTTTCCATAGTAGACCAAGAGATTTTTTTCATAAACCCAAACGCTAATAAAATAACGATACCGAATAAAATCGGGATATGCGGTGAAACTTCTAATTGAATAACACTAAAACCAATACAGAAAAAGATAAAAATTGTTAAAAGAACAGATTCAATTTTTGAAACCATTGTTTTCCCCTCCTAATTAATCGAGAATAGCCTTTTTTATATAAAATTCGCCAATATTGTATATTTCCTTTTAAATTTTAGAATCTTTTGACAAATTACCGGTAATTTGTTAATACTTCTATATGATACGGAAATGATTGGATAAAAAAACGTCCCTGCATATAATTATGCAGGGACGAAGAAATCGCGGTACCACCCTAGCTTGTAAAATGAATGTATCACAAAATAAAGGGTCGTATGATATGCGTTAATAAAATAAAAAACGCCCCTGCAATATATGCAGGGACGAAAAATTCGCGGTACCACCCTAAATTGTGAAACAGTGTCGTTTCACCACTCTTTAGACATAACGGTCTATAACCGTCTTTCACTACTCCTTACGTTTCGTAAAAGAAGCTCCAGGGGGTAATTCATAATTCGCTCTGTACTGGTTCGCACCGACCACCAGCTCTCTGAAATCAGAAATCGAAATACTACTAAATCCTATCAACGCCGATTCATATGATGTTAGTTAAATTTTTATCATATATTCATCATACATGTCAATAAAAATGTGTAATATTTTTTTAGGGAAATAAAGGAGATAGGTTTTAACATTGAAAAATGTGCGTTATAATGAATTCGAAAGGGGAGAAAAGAGTGAAGAAAAAACTAATTCTTTTTACCACCTTACTAGTCATTGGCGGAAGTGCTGGAATTTACACAGCTTTTGCAGCTGAATCAGAGCAGGTGAAGCAAAAGCAAATCCAGCAATCAGAAGTGAAGAAAGTGAAAGAAACGGAAGAGAAGAAGTCGATGGAAAAAGTAGCTGCGAAACTAGGAGTTTCTACTGATGAGAAAACAAAAGAGGAAATTACGAAAGAAGTAAACACAGCTAGATTTGAGAAGCGTCATGATTTATTAATTGAGCATGCAAAACAACTGGGAATTGATACAGAAGGAAAAAAAGATGAAGAGATTATTTTAGAAATCGGAAAGATACAGCATGGAAAGTAGAACAACTTATCGTATGATAAGTTGTTCTTTTTTAAGAACTTTTTAATTTAAAAATAATTGACAGTCTTTTGGATTTAATGTTAACTATATCTATAAACTAGTTAACATTAGGGGTGACAATTGTGACTGTGAATAGTAATACGGCTGAAAAATCATCTTATACATATGAAGAATTATCAGAGAAAAATAAAGCTTACGTATGGCACCCATTTACACAAATGAAAGATTATTTAGAAGAAGATCCTGTCATTATTGAACGTGGAGAGGGAAGAAAGCTATACGATGTAAATGGAAATGAATATTGGGATGGGGTTTCATCTATTTGGCTAAATGTTCACGGACATCAAGTGCCAGAATTAGATGAAGCAATTCGTGAGCAATTAAATAAAATTGCTCATTCTACTATGTTAGGACTTGCTAACGTTCCATCAATTTTATTAGCAGAAAAAATTATTGAGGTTGTACCAGAAGGATTGAAGAAGGTGTTCTATTCAGACTCTGGTTCTACAGCTGTTGAAATTGCAATTAAGATGGCTTTCCAATATTGGCAACATAAAGGGAAACCGAGAAAACAAAGATTTGTTACATTAAAAGAAGCATATCACGGTGATACGATTGGTGCTGTTTCAGTAGGAGCAATAGACTTGTTTCACCAAGTGTATAGTTCACTCTTATTTGAAGCAATTAAAATGCCGTATCCATATACATATCGTTCTCCTTATGGAGATAATAAGGAACAAATTGTAAAAAAACATTTAGAAGAAATGGAAGAAATGCTGAAAGAAAAACATGAAGAAATTGCAGCTATTATTGTAGAACCTTTAATGCAAGGTGCTGGCGGTATGATTAAAATGCCGAAAGGATATTTAAAAGGGCTAAGGGATTTATGTACAACATATAATGTTTTATTTATTACGGATGAAGTAGCAACGGGATTTGGGCGCACTGGAAAAATGTTTGCATGTGAACATGAAAATGTGACGCCAGACATTTTAACCGCTGGGAAAGGTTTAACAGGTGGTTATTTACCGGTTGCAGTTACGGTAACGACAGACGAAATATATAATGCCTTCTTAGGAGAATATGAGGAACAAAAATCATTTTTCCATGGTCATAGTTACACAGGTAATCCGTTAGGGTGTGCAGTAGCAATTGCGAATCTAGAATTATATGAAAAAACAAATTTAATAGAAGATGTTGCACGTAAAACAGAATATGTAGCAAAGCAATTAGAAGCGCTCTTTGCATATAAACATGTAGGTGATATTCGTCAGTGTGGGTTAATGGTTGGTATTGAACTAGTGAAGAATAAGGAAACGAAAGAATCGTTTGAATGGACAGAAAGAGTCGGTGTGCAAGTATGTAAACGCTCGAGAGATCTTGGCATGATTTTACGACCGCTCGGTAACACGGTTGTATTTATGCCTCCTCTTGCTTCTACAATTGATGAGATTGATGATATGTTACGCATTTTATATAAAGCAATCTCAGATGTTACGGAGGGAGAAGAATGAGCGGTTTTTTCATAGCAGCAACAGATACTGAAGTTGGAAAAACTGTGGTTGCAGGTGCGTTAGCAGGTGTATATAGAGAGTTGGGATATAACGTAGGGGTATATAAACCGTTGCAAAGTGGACATGTTGCATCAAACCCTGAGGGAGATGCAGCAAGATTAAAAGCATTATCGGGTGTACCGACAAAAGAAGATGAAATTTGTCCTTATTCCATTGAAGAACCGCTTGCTCCGAGACTTGCGATGAAAAGAGCTGGAAGAGTCGTAAAGTTAAAAGACATTATGAGGCACTATGAAGAACTATTAAAAGAGTTTAATAGCGTATTTGTCGAAGGGGCAGGCGGGCTTGCAGTCCCATATACTGAAGATAGTTTAGTAATTGATTTCGCAAAACAATTACAGTTGCCTCTTATTATAGTAGCTCGCCCTACGCTAGGGACAGTAAATCATACTGTCTTAACAATTTCTTATGCACAGGCACACGGTTTAACAGTAGCAGGTGTAATTTTGTCTAGTTGTAAAGAATGTGACAAAGAAAGAGTGCAAGAAAATAAAGAAATGATTGAGGAGTTAAGTGGAGTACCAGTTTTAGGTTTATTACCATTTCTTGAAGGTGAATTTACTAGGGAAAAATTATTGGAATCAGCAAAAGAACATATTATGATTTCAAAATTAGAGGAGTTCATTCAAAATGAATCAAACGTGGCGCACACATCTTCAATCTAAATTACAACAATTACATGAGCAAGGACAGTATCGTAATTTGCATGTAACAGAGCAAGCAGAAGAGACGTGGCTTATTCGAGATAAAAAAAGGTTGTTAAATTTAGCATCAAATAATTATTTAGGATTAGCTGGGGATGAAAGATTAAAAGAAGCTGCTATTGCGTGTACAAAAAAATATGGAACTGGTGCGACTGCCTCTCGCCTCGTTGTAGGAAATTATCCATTGTATGAAGAGGTTGAGAGAAGTGTATGCAACTGGAAAGGTACTGAAAGAGCACTAATTGTAAATAGTGGATATACAGCAAATGTAGGTGCTATATCTGCTTTAGCCTGTCGTCACGATATTGTGTTTAGTGATAAATTAAATCACGCAAGTATTGTTGATGGAATTATATTAAGCGGCGCAGAACATAAAAGGTATCGTCATAATGATTTGGATCATTTAGAGAAGTTATTGAAAATAGCGTCACCTGAAAAGAGGAAATTAATCGTAACTGATACTGTTTTTAGTATGGATGGTGATACTGCATACTTGAGAGAATTAGTGCAGCTTAAGGAGAAATACGGGGCAATCATTATAGTTGATGAAGCGCATGCGAGTGGAATATATGGAATCGATGGAGCTGGGTTATCTCATATAGAAAAAGACATTGCTCAAAAAATTGATATACATATGGGGACGTTTAGTAAGGCTTTAGGGTGCTATGGTGCGTATTTGACAGGCGATGCAATTTATATAGAGTATTTACGAAATATGATGAGAAGCTTTATTTTTACTACAGCCTTACCACCAGGAATATTAGGGGCGATACGAAAAGCAATTGAAATTGTGAAAGAAGATAACGAAAGAAGAGAGAGTCTTATAGCGAATGGTGCATATTTCAGAACCCATTTACGAGAAGCTGGTTTTGATATTGGGAATAGCTCAACTCATATTGTACCAATTGTAGTCGGTTCAAATGAAAATGCTTTACGGTTTAGTAAAAGATTACAAGAGGTAGACATCGCAGCAATTGCAATTCGTCCACCGACGGTTCCAATTAATAGTTCCCGGGTCCGTTTTGCTGTTACGTCACAACATACAATAGCTGATTTAAAATGGGCCATTGACCAAATTATTCACATTGCGAAAGAAGAGGAGCTTTTCGTATGAAAGAGCTAAAGATTATTTTTATCCCTGGATGGGGAATGGAAGAAAATGTTTGGGATTTAGTACTTCCGTATTTCAAAGAATATCCTGTTCAATGCATAGATTGGCGTAACGTGAAAGAGATAGGCGAGTTTGCGGAACGAATAATAGATGTAGCGCATGATGAAAATGTAATTTTAGTTGGATGGTCATTAGGAGCTTTAGCGGCAATTCAAGCCTATAAAAAGATTAAGGCGAAAGGTATCGTATTAATTGGTGGTACTGCTAAATTTACAAATACGAGTGACTATACAAGTGGATGGAATTCTTTGCATGTAGAACGGCTGAAAAAGAATTTGGTGAGAAAGAAAGAAGATACGCTCAAGCGGTTCTATGAAAATATGTTTACGAAAGATGAGCTGAAAGAGAATAAATGTTTTGAAGATATTGTAAAACATTTTAAAGGAGATTCTATTCAGTCTTTACAATTAGGTTTGGATTATTTAATAGAAACAGATATGAGAGGAGAGCTGAAAGAAATTCAAGCACCTATACTACTTATTCATGGAGAGCAGGATGTAATATGTCCATTTTCTGCTGCTCATAGTATGGCGGACAATACAAATGTAACACTCAAGGTAGTAAGTGAGGCAGGACATGCATTATGTATAATGAATTTCGAATATTGTGTAAATGAGGTAATTCAATTTGTAGAGGGGATACGACATGATCAACAAAACGTTACTGCAAAAACGGTTTAACGGGGCAGCCGTATCTTACGATCGATATGCAAATGTACAAAAAAAGATGGCCCATTCGTTACTTTCTGTATTGAATCGGCGATACAGTGAAACATCATCGATACGTATTTTAGAACTTGGATGCGGGACAGGTTATGTCACAGAGAAATTATCAAACTTATTTCCGAAAGCGCATATTACAGCTATTGATTTTGCTGAAAGTATGATTGCGGTTGCGAAAAATAGACAAAATGTAAAAAATGTAACGTTTCACTGTGAAGATATCGAACGATTACGATTAGAAGAATCATATGATGTCATTATTTCAAATGCTACATTTCAATGGCTAAATGATTTAAAACAAGTGATTAGAAATCTATTTCATCATTTGTCTACAGATGGGATACTACTCTTTTCAACGTTTGGACAAGAAACTTTTCAAGAGCTTCACAATTCGTTTCGGAGGGCGAAAGAAGAAAAAAATATACGAAATGAAATAGCGATAGGTCAACGTTTTTATTCGAAAGATCAGTTACGCCATATATGCAAGATAGAAACAGGGGATGTACATGTTTCTGAAACATGTTACATAGAGAGTTTTGCAGAAGTTAGAGAGTTTCTGCATTCTATTCGAAAAGTAGGAGCGACCAATAGTAATGAAGAATCATATTGCCAAAGTCCCTCACTCTTTCGTGCGATGCTTCGTATATACGAAAGAGACTTCACGGGAAATGAAGGGATAATGGCAACGTATCATGCTTTATTTACGTATATAACAAAAGAGGGGAAGAGATGAAATGAAACAAGTACAAACAAAAAGGGATTGGAAAAAACTTGCATACGACGTAGTAGAAGAGAAAATGATTACGAAAGAAGATGCAATAGCAATATTAGAAGCTGATGATACAGAAGTTTTAGAAATTATGAATGCAGCCTACATCATTCGTCATCATCATTTTGGTAAGAAAATAAAATTGAATATGATTATTAATACGAAATCTGGCTTATGTCCTGAAGATTGTGGGTATTGTTCACAGTCTATTATTTCAGAAGCACCAATTGATAAATATGCATGGTTAACGCAGGAGAAGATTGTAGAAGGAGCACATGAAGCAATTCGCCGTAAAGCGGGTACATATTGTATTGTAGCATCTGGCCGTCGCCCGACAGATAAAGAAGTAAATCACGTAATTGGGGCTGTGAAGGAAATTCGTGAAACGACAGATTTGAAGATTTGTTGCTGTTTAGGTTTCTTAAACGAAGATCAAGCAGGACGCTTAGCAGAAGCTGGTGTTCATCGTTATAACCACAACTTAAATACACATGAAAACAATTATGAAAGCATTTGCTCAACTCATACGTATGACGATCGTGTTGATACGGTTCAAAAAGCGAAACAAGCTGGTATTTCACCATGCTCTGGGGCGATTTTTGGAATGGGAGAAACAATTGAAGAACGTGCTGAAATAGCATTTGAATTACAACGTATAGATGCAGATTCTATTCCGTGTAATTTCCTCGTTGCTGTAAAGGGCACACCGCTTGAAGGACAAAAAGAGTTAACACCTGTAGAATGTTTAAAAGTATTGGCGATGATGCGTTTCGTAAACCCAACAAAAGAAATTCGTATTTCAGGAGGTCGCGAGATTAATTTACGTTCTGTACAGCCACTCGGCTTATTTGCAGCAAACTCTATTTTTGTCGGGGATTACTTAACGACAGCTGGACAAGAGCCAACTGCAGACTGGGGTATGATTGAAGATTTAGGATTTGAGATTGAGGAATGTGCACTATAAGATAGAGGAAAAAGCAAACTTGTAAAAGAGTTTGCTTTTTTTGTAAATAAAATGTAATGAAAGGCTATTATCACTTGATACGAATGGGTTTTGAGTGAGAAAAAGAATTTTTGCGGACGAATTTTCCAAGCCCTAGTTGTACATAGTAAATATGTATTTTATATTGGGTTGGAGGATTTTACATGCACAAATACATATTAGCGATTATGACCTGTCTAATTTTAATGAAAGCAATAAGTACTGATCCAGTTAAGGCCGCTGAAAATCCTGAACAAAAAGAGATGCAACAAAGAATTGAACAACATTTTCGAACGAAAGCTGAACATTTTGGATTGAAAACGGAAGGGAAAGATTTAAAGGAAGTACGAAAAGAAATTACTATTATAGAAGAAGCGAAAAAAAGAGAGAATGTATGGAGAACAGCGCAAGCACTTCGTATAAAGACAGAAGGAAAAACGATGAATGAATTAATAAAAGATGTACGAAAAAAAGCGAAAAAATAAAAAGAGGCCGCAGCCTCTTTTTTTATGCCCATTGTTTTGATAAGTGAGCCATTTCAATGGCAGCAACGGCTGATTCATATCCTTTATTACCAGCTTTCGTACCTGCACGTTCAATCGCTTGTTCAATTGTTTCTGTCGTTAATACTCCGAAAATAACAGGGATGTCAGTTTGTAGTGATAAAGACGCAACACCTTTTGCTACTTCATTACAAACGTAATCGTAATGTGTAGTAGCTCCACGGATTACAGTACCTAATGTAATAACAGCATCATACTTTCCGCTACTGGCCATCTTTTTAGCGATTAAAGGAATTTCAAATGCACCAGGAACCCAAGCGACATCAATATCATTTTCTTCTACGCCGTGACGTTTTAATCCGTCTAAAGCGCCGCCAAGTAATTTACTTGTAATAAATTCATTAAAACGTCCAACAACAACCCCAACTTTTAATCCTGTACCAACTAAATGACCTTCGAATACCATAATAAATCTCTCCTTTGATTATAAGTTTAATAAATGTCCTAATTTGTTTACTTTCGTTTGTAAATATGTTTTATTCTCTTCTTTTGTTGGCATTTGCAACGGTACACGCTCGACTACTTCTAAATCGTAACCTTGTAAGCCAGCAATTTTTCTTGGATTATTCGTTAATAATCGTAAACTTTGTAAGCCTAAATCTTTTAATATTTGAGCGCCGATACCATAATCACGAAGGTCAGCAGGGAAGCCGAGTTTTTCATTTGCTTCTACAGTATCGAATCCTTCTTCCTGCAATTTATAAGCGCGAAGCTTATTAAGAAGCCCGATGCCTCGTCCTTCTTGTCTCATATAAAGAAGAACACCTTTTCCTTCACGCTCAATTTGAGCAAGTGCTGCATGGAGTTGTGGTCCGCAATCACAGCGACATGAACCGAATACATCTCCTGTTAAACATTCAGAATGAACACGTACAAGCACCGGTTCACCTGTTGAAATATCACCTTTTATGAGCGCAATATGTTCTTTCGTATCTAATGAGTTAGAATAGCCAATTGCTTGGAAAGTACCGAAATCTGTAGGTAAGGTAATTTCCACTTCTCTTGTCACAAGTGTTTCATGATGGCGGCGATAAGCAATTAAATCTTCTATCGTAATCATTTTTATATCAAATTGTTTTGCGCACTGTAGTAAATCAGGTACACGTGCCATCGTACCGTCCTCATTTATAATCTCGCAAATGACTCCAGCAGGTTCTGCTCCGCAAAGTTTTGCTAAATCGACAGCAGCTTCTGTATGACCTGAACGGCGAAGTACACCGCCTTCTTTCGCGATTAATGGAAAGATATGTCCAGGTCGATTGAAATCAGCACCTTTAGATGCAGGGTTTAACAATTCTTGTATCGTAGTTGCACGTTCGTGAGCGCTAATCCCTGTTGTTGTAGAAACATGATCAATGCTCACTGTAAACGCAGTATGATGTGAATCTGTATTATGAGATACCATTGGTTCTAATTGTAGGCGCTCTGCGTACCCTTCCGTAATCGGTACGCAAACGAGGCCGCGACCATGTGTAATCATAAAATTAATTGTTTCTGGCGTAATATACTCTGCTAAAGCGATAAAATCGCCTTCATTTTCTCGGTTTTCATCGTCGCATACGATAACGACTTTTCCTTGTTTTAAATCTTCTAGAGCTTCTTCAATACGATGAAACATTATGTTTCCCCCTTATAGAAATCCGTTTTCTTGTAAAAAGCTTTCGGACATTGACCCTGTTCGTTTTACAGGTTTAGAAATAAAGCGTTCGATATATTTACCAATCATGTCACACTCAATGTTTACGATATCTCCGGCATTCTTTTCTCCGATGACAGATTCGCTTACTGTGTGCGGGATGAGTGAAATTGTTATGGAAGATTCGTCTATATCAAATATCGTTAAACTCGTTCCATCAACAGCAACGGATCCTTTATGCAAACAATAGCGTAGCAATTCATCGGAAATTGCTATTTTGTAATAGACGGCATTGTAATGTTGTTTTTTAGTTAAAATTGTCCCGATGCCATCGATATGTCCTGAAACGAAATGTCCACCAAAGCGCCCGTTTGCAGCCATGGCCCGCTCTAAATTTACTTTAGAGTGTGATTTAAGCAGGCGAAGTGATGTTGATTTCATCGTTTCAGGCATTGCATCAACTGTAAATGAAGTAGTTGTAAAGCTCGTTACAGTTAAGCAAATCCCGTTAACCGCGATACTATCACCTAAATGGACATCAGATAAAATTTCATTTGCATGGATCGTTAATTTCATCGCTTCTCCGCTTTGTTGCATGTTTGTGATCGTTCCTAATTCTTCTACAATTCCTGTAAACATTTCGTCACCTCATTTCGGGCAGTCGCAACAATTTTGATATCATCGCCAATTTGTTTCATCTCTTGAATTTTCAAGGAAAGCGAATCTTGTAATTTTGAAAAACCGTTTCCTCCAAAAAGAGTAGGAGCACCTTTCCCGCCAATTAATTTCGGGCTTATATAGGTTACAATTTCATTGAAATTGTTTGTTTGTAAGAAACTTGCATGAACAGTTTGTCCACCTTCGATGAAGAGAGACAGGATTTGTTTTTCACCGAGTAGATCTAAAACATCTTGAATTTCAATTTGCTTCGTTTTCATTTGGAATATCGCTATATTTTTAGATTCATAAGAAGCTATTTTCTCTTTATTTACATCCTTACCTACAATAATCCATGTCGGTGCTAAAGTATTTGTTATGATATGAGAAGATGGTGGCGTTCGTAAATGGGTATCTAAAATAACGCGAATAGAATGTTTCCCGCCATTTGGAATTCTTGTTGTTAAATGTGGATTGTCGGCTATAACTGTATTCACTCCAACAAGAATTGCATCATGTGTATGGCGATATTGATGAACGTCAGCGCGTGCTTCTTCACCAGTAATCCACTTACTTTCACCAGTTACAGTGGCTGTTTTGCCATCTAAGCTCATCGCGGTCTTTATCGTGACAAATGGGCGTTTCGTTTTCATGTAGTGAAAAAAGTAGCGATTTAATAAAACTGCTTCCGTTTCAAGAACACCCGTAGTTACTTTGATTCCTGCCTCTTCTAATTTCTTTTTTCCATTACCAGAAACGAGCGGGTTGCAATCAAGGGTAGCAATGACAATGCGCTTAACTCCCTTTTCGATGAGTAATTCACAGCAAGGTGGTGTTTTTCCAAAGTGGCTACACGGCTCAAGTGTTACATAGACGGTAGCGTTTTTGGCTTTCTCACCAGCCATATGAAGGGCATGAACTTCCGCGTGTTCTTCACCAGCACGTAAATGAGCGCCCATTCCGACGATGTTTCCATCTTTTACAACAACAGCACCAACCATAGGATTCGGACTCGTTTGTCCTGATGTCCCCTTAGCTAATTGCAAGGCAATCCTCATATATTCTTGATCAGTCATTCTCTTCACCTCTCCTAAAAAAATCAAAAAACCCCAAGGATTTAATATCCTTGGGGTTTGGGAGACGTGATTTCTAGAATTATAGTTCGAATACGAAAGTACAGGAAAGAAACTTAGCGATGATTGACATTTTTGCATAAGGAAAAAACCTAGCAAAATATCGAATTTTTTAAACGCTAGTTGTCTCTTTTTTATTTCAGTATAAAAAATGAGTATAGAAAACTAAACATATATATATAAATTCAAAATGAATGTATAAAAATATGCATACTGAAATAAAAGTGTATTCACTATATAAAAAACTAGAAACATATCCTTCTCCCATCCAGACTATACTGTCGGCCCTAGAGTTTCACTAGATCCACCGTTTTCGAGTTGAAAACGGGTCACGGACTTAGAAGTTTTCACTTCATCACCGCCGGTTGGGAATTTCACCCGACCCCGAAGGATGCTGTTTGGTCAAATTATAGCACAAAAAAGAAAAAAGGCTAGCAAAAAATATTTGAATGTGAAGAATTGCGTGAAAATACATGGAGATTGAAATGGAGACAAAAGTGTTAGAAATGTTGTTAGGAAAAGGAATATCCAGACTTTGATTAAAAGAAAAAACATGCACAAAAAATGTGCATGTCACATACAAAATTACTTTGCCTCTGGTGCTCTAACAACAGATTCGAATTTACCTTTATGCGAAGCATCGCAATAAGGCATATTTTTTGATAAACCACAACGGCATAAAGAAAATGCTGGTTTTGCTGGGAATACATTCCCTTGTGAGTCGACTAATTCCACGTCCCCTGTAACGCGAAAAGAGCCATTATCATTTACTTTAATTTGTACTTTTGCCAACGCTATCCCTCCTTCCCAAACGCTTAATTTCATCATATAATCAAGGGAAGCACTTGACAATATAAAGTGAAACTTTAATTAGTGGAGGGGGTTCATTCCACTGATTATTAGCCTTCACCAATCGGGCGATTACGGGCAGTTAATCTCCCGCCTAACTTCTTTGCTTCAGCTGAATTTTGAGATGGGAGTCTCACTGCCCGTTAACGCGGGATAAAAAGAGCACTTTCTTTGGGAGAGAAGAGAGTGTTATAATGTTTTTTATAACTGACTAGAGTAAGGTGACGAAAGATGGATAAACAATTACTTACATTACGAAATATTGCAAATGAGCGCACGTGGGCATCATTTTTGAATGATAATCATCCATATAGTTTATTGCACTGGTCGATTGCCGGTGTAGGACAAGAAGCGAAGGATGTTTGGTTACTTCAAGATGAGGTAACGTTTCAAACGACAGAATTTCCAACGCTAGATGAAGCTGTGCAATGGATTTCTGAAAACATGGAACAAGTTACAGACGTTTTATCGCAATGAAAAAAACAGGCTTATGCAAGCCTGTTTTTTGTTTCTTTTACGTATGTGTTCAAAAATTGATCAAGAGCTGCTTCATACTCCTCTTTATTTTCGTTATAAGAGCAAGCGTGTGCACCGTGTTCTGCAATATAAAGTTGTTTATTATTTTCTTTTGCTTCATATAGAGCTTTTGTCATATCGGCTAAAATATAATCGTCATCTTTACTATGAATAAAGAGAACGGGATTGTTAATGTTTTTTATACAGTCGATTGGTGAAACTTCACGAATTGTATACCCGTCACGAACTTTTAAAAAAGCATTTGCTAATGGTAATAAAGGCCATTTGGGTAAATGGAATTCAACCTTTAAGCGGTGCTGTAATTGCCCATAGAAATCAGAAAAAGGACAATCTGCAATATAGAAATCAGCACCATCTTCTACAAGTCCTGCGTATTGAAGTAGTGTTGCAGCGCCCATAGATTCACCATGAATACCGAGTATTATATTTGTGCCAAAACGACTTTTTAGCCAGTCAACTACTGATTTTAAATCATGTTTTTCATAGTATCCATAGCTTGTTGTTTTTCCTCCGGTTTTACCATGACGACGATGATCATAAATAAGGACATTATATCCTCTGCTTAAAAATAAGTTTGCATATTTTACAGAGTTCATTTTGTTTACAGTTACGCCGTGACAAAAAACCATAAACTTGTTGGAATGACCTGCAGGAATGTAATATCCATGAAGATCATATCCGAATTGCGAAGGGATATGAATTTCTTCTTTATGAAGAGCGTCAAAATCTTCTATACGAAAATGTTTTTTCGATTCTCTTTCTAGAACTTCTTCCTCTGTTTTTTTCTTCAAGTACATCACTTTATTTGTAAAGAAAATCCCAAGGGCAGTTATCGCACCTAGTATAGTAAACAATGCTGCAAAAAAACGTTTCATACTTTACCTCATCCTCCAAATACCGTTACATGTGATACACTTACATTGTATCACAAGGATAGAAAAGGAGAGAAATAGGAAATGGTGCATATAAAAAAAATTACATCAACAATGAAAGAAAAAATCCGAATGTTCATGTGTGAAAACTGGGGGAGCTCATTGATGGTTTCGCGTGGTAAGGGGCATCAGTTAGAAGAGCTACCAGGATTTGTTGCGTTTTTAGATGACAGAATAATCGGAATTATAACGTATGAAGTGACTGGGAATTTGTGTGAAATTGTATCGTTAGATAGTTTTGAAGAAAGGAAGGGGATCGGGACGAAGCTTGTGGATTGCGTATTGCAAGTTGCTCAAGAAGCACAGTGCCAAGGAGTTTGGCTCATTACAACAAATGATAATATGAACGCGTTACGCTTTTATCAAAAACGTAATTTCATGATGACAAATTTATATGTAAATGCAGTAGAAGAGGCGCGAAAAATAAAGCAAGAAATTCCGCGCATTGGATATGATAATATCCCGATTTTACATGAAATTCAGATGGAGTATCGTTTATTGAAATGATGTAACAATTTTCAGAAATATAAGTTATTAATCTTGACGAATACTGTAATTTAAGTTACCTTAAAATTGTAATCTATTACCATATTAAGGGGTGACGATGTGGCAACTATACGTGATGTTGCAAAATTGGCAGGTGTTTCAGTCGCAACCGTTTCACGAGTTATTAATGAAAAAGGATACGTTCATGACGAAACAGTAAAACAAGTAAAGGAAGCAATTGAGGAATTACGTTATAGGCCAAACAGTGCAGCAAAGCCATTATTTAAAGAGAATTCAACAATCATTGCATTACTTGTAGAGAATTTATGTAACCCATTAAACATCACTTTGCTACATTGTATTGAGGAAATAGCATATAAAGAAGGCTATCAAATAATCGTTTGTAATATAGAGAATAAAGATAGATACATACATATGTTGAAGCAAAATAACGTTGCAGGTGTTATTTTGACAAAATCAGTTTTTAAAAGTCTAGGGAAAATCGAATTCCCATTTGTTGTGATGGAGGAAAAACAACCTCTTACAAATCATTATGAAAGTGGACAGAGGGCTGTTTCTTTATTAAAAGAGAAAGCATGTCACTTTCTTGCTTATTTCGGTGAGGGGGAAGAAAGTGAAGAAATGGAAGAGCGTATATCAGGATTTTTAGACGCTGTTTGGGATGAAGGGATCTCTTATCGAGAAGCATGTGTACAAAGGTATACGAATAAACAGTTTATTACATTATTGCAAACTCATCCGTATATAGATGGAATTGTAGCTTCAAGTGATAAGGTTGCTACCGAGTTAATTCGAGCAGCCAAATTTCTAAATATACATATACCAGAAAAATTAAAAATTATTGGACCGAATGGGAGTATCGAGAGTGAATGGATAGGTCCATCACTACCAGCAATTGAAAATTACGTCGAAGAAGAAGCGAAAATAGCTTTTCAACAATTAAAAGGGAAAATGAAAAAGTAAAAGGTGCGTTTTATACGCACCTTTTACAATGTAATTGCGGCAATAAAGCCAAATATAAGTAACGGTATATTATAATGCAGAAAAGTCGGTACACATGTATCCCATATATGATGGTGTTGACCGTCAGCGTTTAAACCTGATGTTGGTCCAAGTGTACTATCAGATGCTGGAGATCCTGCATCACCTAGCGCTCCTGCTGTACCGATAATTGCAATTGTAGCCATTGGACTAAATCCAAGCTGAATGCAAAGGGGTACAAAAATTGTTGTTAAGATAGGGATGGTTGAAAAGGATGAACCAATTCCCATCGTAACGAGAAGTCCGATAACGAGCATAAGAAATGCAGCAAGCGGTTTGTTATTTCCGATGAAATGTGCACTCGTTTGCACAAGTGATTCAACATGTCCTGTTTTTCGAAGAACAGCGCCAAATCCAGCGGCAGAAATCATAACAAATCCGATAAAGGACATCATACGCATTCCACTTGTTAATATTGCATCTGCTTCTTTAAGGGGGAGACTACCACTAATTGATAAGACAATAATCCCCGCTAAGGCACCGAAAATCATTGATTCTGTTGCTAATTGAACTGTTAATGTAGCTATGATAGATAATAATCCGAAAGTGATGCTCCGCTTTGTATAGGGAACGATTTCACTTTCGGCGGTATGAATTTGTTCTGTTTCATACGTACGAGGTTTTCGGTACGTAATGAATACCGCTACACATAATCCGATAATCATCCCGATTGCTGGAATAGTCATCGCTTTTGGGATAAGCGCGACATCAAATGTAAGGCCGCTTTGGGCAGCATTTGTTTGCAATACGTCATGATAAATTTTTCCGAATCCGGCAGGGATCCACATATAAGGTGTAATTAACCCGAATGTAATAATACATGTGACAAGTCTACGATCTACTTTCAGCTCGTTTAATACTTTTAAAAGTGCAGGAATTAAGATTGGGATGAAAGCGATATGAACAGGGATAACATTTTGTGAGAAACAAGCCATTGTTAAAATGATGAATAAAATCAGTATTTTAGAATAAACTTGTTTTTTTGTGTCTTGTTCGTTGCCAATCCATTTTAATGCGGTTTGAATCATGGCATCTGGAAGTCCTGTTTTAGAAAGAGAAATAGCGAAACCGCCAAGCATTGCATAGCTTAATGCGATAGGGGCACTGTTTCCAAGACCAGTTGTAAAAGTGTTAATTGTTTCTGAAATACCGAGTCCGCCGATAAGTCCGCCTGTTAGAGCTCCAATAATAATGGCGACAATGACTTGGACACGTAACAAACTAAGCAATAGCATGACTGCTACTGCGACGAGTACAGCGTTCATAATAGATATAATCTCCCTAATTTTTATTCTGTTAAGGCAAGTGAATATGAAGCAGTTTGCTATATTTATACATAATACTTGCGACGTATTATTATAAAATGTTTTCTATGAAATGTAAAAGAGCCTTTTGTATTTAATGATGAAAAGATAGCTCTTGTTTGATGGATTGTAAAGAATTAGCAAATAGTTCTGGTTCTTCTAGATCAGGAGAATGTGCTGAATTTGGAAACCAAATCATTTTCTTTATGGGTGCTTCAATAACATCACAATATTCTTGAACGAGTGCATACGGAGTTTGATAATCATAGCGACCAGAACAAAAATATACGGGAATAGATAAACTTGAAATAGACGAAAAGAAATCGATTGTCAGCATTTCTTCCCATAAAACGCCAGATTTTAAATTCCCTGCGAGAAACTTGAACCAATCTAATAGCGTATACTCAGGAGAAAAGAAACCTTTTCGTATGAAAGAAAAGGAAGATCCGTTTTGGATTGCGCCTCCAAATGTGCCAAGCCACTTTCTTTGAATAATAAGACGTCTCGTATCTAAAAATGGTGGTTTGCCTAATTTTAAAAGGGAAGCTAATGCTTTTTTATGATCATGTTTTTTGGCAGAATGAATTAAATGTTGATATAGCAATTCTTCATTTTGTTTCATATGTACAATTTGCCCTATACCGATGTAAGCCTCGATATATTTTGGATATTGATGTGCTATGTTAAGCCCAATAATACTTCCCCAAGAATGACCAGCGAGAAATAGTTTTTGTTTGTTGAACCTTTTAAGTACATATTGAATCACTTCTTTTGCATCGGAAACGAATTGTTCGATTGTGAAATTTGCTCCGAAATCTTTCATTGAAAAGGATTTACCTGCCCCGCGTTGATCCCAATTAATAACGATAAAGTGCTTCTCTAATTCTTTTTGGAAATGGCGAATAAATCCGATTTGTGCCATGCCAGGTCCGCCGTGACAGCATAATAAAATAGGCTGTTCTACGTTTTGACCACGCATGAGGAGGAATTGTTTTCGGTTGTTAATCATAACGCTTTCCATCGTAGCAATACTATTAGGAATGAGTTGTTTATTTTCATTATAGAACTGTGGGGTACAGCTACGAAAAAGCATATTGAAAACCTCCTTTTCTGAAATCGTATGAATCGCACAGGCTATTCATTTTGCATATACTGTTAGAAAATCATTGTAACATACCATGCTAGTGTCATTTCAACATGGGAGGAGGGGAAATTGTGACGATTGGAGAAATTATAGATTGTTTAAATAGACGTGAATCCATCGCTATTATAGCAAAGCGCCTTGAAATAAGTCCGTATACATTATCGAAGAAATTAAGGTGGATTGGATACGAATATGATGGAGAACGGAAGAAACGTATTTTTGTAGGAGATGGAGAAGAACCACGTCACTTACAACTCCAAGAAGCGACCGCCCTTCAATATGCGAAAACAGATTATCAAGTATTAATTTATGAGCAATTACAAAGCATTTATGAATTATTAAGAAAGAGAGAAGAAATAAGTGCACCAATTATGAGTAAAAGTACAGAAAAAAAGAAACGTACCTTCTATATTAATAAAGAAATATTAGCAAGATTAGACATCATATCAGAATCAAAAGGGATTCAAAAATCTAAACTTGTAGAAGAGGCGTTACAACAATTTTTACAGCAATATGACTTTAACAACACATCACATTTTGATAATTGAAGAAAAGGATACTGTGTTCATTATAAGAACGAGTATCCTTTTCTTTGTTTCATGTATATTACGGCTAGAATAAAGGATAAGTGCATATCCTTTGCAATGAAAAGTACAGACTGCTTATTTCGAGCGTCTTAATTTATTTTTTGAATTCTACCATCAATAGTTGGTTGAATTGGCTCTTTTACTTGTTTTACATAATCGACTAGTGCTTCAAAGTCATTTGGACCAGTCTCTGCATTTTTACCATTTTTAAATGATACGAATCCATCACCACCAGAAGCTAAGAAAGCATTTGCAACTACGCTATACGTTTTAGATGGAGATAATTCTTCTCCATTTGTTAAGCGTATATTCGTAACCTTTTCACCGTTTGGTTTGCTTGCATCCCAAGTATATTGAATACCTGAAATTTGCAGCATTCTCGTTGTTCCTTTTTGCCATTGTTGATTTAAAATATCACGAATATCTTGACCTGTTAAATCTGCTTTAATCAACTGATTTCCAAAAGGTTGAATGCCGTACAATTCGCCCCATGTAATATCACCAGCGTCTAAGTCATTACGAATGCCACCAGGATTCATAAGTGCGATTTGAGTTTGCATCGTTTGGCGCTGTGCATCGGCAACTAAATTACCAAGTGTAGATTCACCAGCATCGTTTTGTTTACGGTCAATAGGTGCTGTAGATTTTCCGACTACTTCATTTACAAGAGGTGCGATTTTTTCTTTATATTGATCTAACTTTTGTTTTACTTGTTTATCAGGTTCGACACCTTCATGGTATGTTGTAACAACTTCAGCTTTTTTCTTTACGATATCTTTTGTTTTACGGTCAATTGTTACATCTACGTCTGAGAAAGCCATCCCGTAAGAGTTCGCTTGTACGATAAGTTTATTATTAACAGTACCATTTACATACGTATGACTATGCCCACCGAAAATAACATCAACTTCTGGATCAGCTTCATTTGCAATTCGGTTAAGGTCGCCATTTGTTATACCAGACTCATCTGTCGTTCCGCCAACATGTGCAAGGACGACGATGGATTTAACACCGAGACGCTTTAATTGTTGCGTTGATTTATTAATCGCTTCCACTTCGTCAGTGATCTGTACATTTTTAAGCATAGTAGGCATAACGACATTTGGTGTATCAGTTGTAACGACACCAATGAATCCTACAGGAACACCATCTACCATTTTTACAGTAAATGGTGGTAAGAATAAGCGACCAGTTGATTTGTTATAGAAGTTTGCAGCGACATAAGGGAAGTTTGCTCCTTTGAAATTCCCTGTTTTTTCGTGGTAACCACCGTAAATGAGTCGTTTCATTTCATCGATGCCTTCATCAAATTCATGGTTTCCGATTGTACCTACATCAAATTTTAAGTCATTTAAAAATTCAATCGTTGGTTCGTCTTGTAACAATGCTGAAACTGGTGGACTAGCTCCGACAATATCGCCAGCATGTACGAGAAGTGTATTAGGGTTTTGTTTTTTACGTTCTTTTAAATAAGTGGCTAAGTAATCAGCGCCACCAGCTTCTTTATTATTAATTTTTTTAACAGTATCTAGTTGTCCATGGAAATCATTAATGCCAAGCATTTGTACGTCTATGTAACGGTTTTGTTCGGCTGGAGTCTGAGATGGGGGAGCGGCGAATACACTTGAAAAAGTAATGGTGCTTAAAACTGCGACAGCGGGAATAATTTTTTTCCACATAATTCATTTCTCCTTTTTTTATAATCTGACATCATACGACATAATTTTAATAGATTCATAGGATTATATCTATATAAAAATTTAGTTTTTTTAAAAAATTAACAAATTTACAAATAATGAATAATAGAGTAATGAACCTTTTTTATTGTCGATTTCAGCATGTATCCTCTATAATGGAGAAAAAAGTAAAAGGTGAGCGGTATGAAGAAAAAGAAACAAAGGCAAGTGCAAAGACAATCTCAAATGAACCAACCGAAGAAAGAATCACTTACATTAGGTGATCAATTAAATGATTCACTCATGCAACAATTAAAAAATAAGAAAAAAGAGTTACAAGTGAGAGAAGAGAAAAAAGAGGCAGCAGAACTGGAAAGAAAGCGTCAAGAGCAAAAAGAACGTGAAAAGAATAAATCATTTGAAGAACTGTTAAGTGAAAGTAATCTTACTTGGAAAGACTTTAAATAATAACGAAAATGATCAGTGTATATCGCTGATCATTTTTTTGACGAGCTTGTAAGAAAAGGGGAGTTAAAATGAGAAAAATTGTAGTCGTACCATATGAAAATCATTGGATTGAAAAATTTCAAATGGAAGCCGAAAGATTGAAGTCTGTGCTGCCAGAAACAGTGGAGATTCATCATATTGGCAGTACATCAGTGCCAGGACTAGCAGCTAAACCTATTATCGATATGATTATGGAGGTAGAAAGTATCGATCGTGTAGATCGTTGGAATGAAAGATTTAAAGAGCTTGGTTACATCGTAAAAGGAGAAAATGGTATTTCAAGACGCCGTTATTTTATTCATGGAACGGAGGAAAAACGCTCGTATCATTTACACGTGTTTGAAAAAGGGAATCCTGAGATAGTAAGGCATTTAGCGTTTCGTGATTATATGATGGCGCATTGTGAAGAAGCAAAGGCGTATGCAGTTTTAAAGAGAGAACTAGCCGAAAAATATACATATGATGGCACGTTATATACGGAAGGGAAAAACGATTTTGTACGTAATATTGATGAAAAAGCAAAAGAATGGAGAAAAGGAAATGTAAATAATTGAGTTCGTATTTTTAGTGTATAAAATTATTATGTCAACTGTACGTATATTTTGACTTTTTGGATGAATCTTGTTGAAATAAAGTAGTGGTTTATAAAATGTAACAATGAAAGGGAGAACGACTGTGCATATTCCAACAACTACACTTCATAATGGCGTGAAAATGCCGATGATTGGTCTAGGCGTCTATAAAGCGAAAGAAGGCGACGAAGTAAAGCAAGCAGTAAAAACAGCGTTAGAAGTTGGATACCGTTCAATTGATACAGCAGCTGTATATGAAAATGAAAGCGGTGTCGGTGAGGCGGTTCGTGAATCAGGAATTCCGAGAGAAGACATATTTATTACAACAAAAGTTTGGAACGACGATCAAGGATACGAGGAGACACTCGAAGCATTTGAAAACAGCTTAAAGAAATTACAGATGGACTATGTAGATTTATATTTAATCCACTGGCCAATTAGAGGGAAGTATGTTGAAACGTACCGAGCTTTAGAAAAATTGTATGAAGAAGGTAAAGTACGCGCGATTGGTGTTTCTAATTTTCATAAACATCATTTAGAACTATTATTACCAAATTGTAAAGTGAAGCCTATGGTAAACCAAGTGGAACTTCATCCGATGTTAACACAATTTGAATTGCGTAATTTCTGTGAAGGTGAGCAAATTCAAATGGAAGCGTGGAGTCCGTTAATGAGGGGCGGCGAAGTATTCGAGCACCCAATTATTCAGGGGATTGCTAACAAATATGAAAAAACACCCGCACAAGTTATATTACGATGGGATATTCAAAGTGGGATAGTAACGATTCCTAAATCTGTGACACCATCTCGTATTCAGGAGAATTTTACTATCTTTGATTTCTCATTAACTGAAGAAGAGATGAATCAAATTAATACGTTAAATCGCAATTTACATGTAGGAACGAATCCAGACAAATATGATACGTTATAAAAAAGACTGCCTCCTAATGTTTAATGTTGGGGGCAGTCATCTGTTTTTATCAGTAAATCGAAATTTTAACGGTGCAAGGCATATGAATCATGCTTAACGATTTTTTGAAGTTGTATATATTCTTCTTTTGTTAAAGGTAACTGTTGGCAGGCGTGTACATTTACCTTTAATTGTTGAATAGAGCTCGCACCAGGTATAACAGCTGCAACAGTTTCGTTATGTAAGCAATAGTGAATAGCTGTTCCTGTTAAAGATTTTTCTCCGATAACTTCTTTTACACTCCCGAGTGTAGTATTTAATTCATCGTAAGAATAAGAGAGATAGTCCTTTTCTTTTACTCTTTCTATCTTTCTTGCATTGTTGTCAGTTAAAATTCCTTTCGCAAGTGGTCCGCGGGCAATGACACTAATTTGGTGTTCATTAAGGAGTGGGAACCATTCTTCAGGACGACGATTTAAAGGGCTATATTCCATTAGTACACTAACGATATTTGAGCGTTTTGCATACTCACGGATGACATTTGGACGTATAGAAGAAATACCGTAATGGCGAATAATACCTTCTTTTTTCAACTCTTCAAAAGCTTCAATAGTTTCATCGATCGGATCTTCCAGCGTTCCGCCATGAAGTTGATAAAGGTCAATGTAATCAGTTTGAAGTCTACGTAAACTTTCTTTTACTTCGGCTTTTATGTAGGATTTAGAAGGGTCCCAAGACCAGCCGTTTTTTTCTTCTGTCCATCGATTTCCAACCTTTGTTGTAAGAACAATTTGGTCTCGTTTTCCCTTCAATGCTTTTCCAACAAATTCTTCGTTTAATCCATAATCATATAAATCCGCTGTGTCAAAAAAATTGATTCCTAAATCGATTGCTTCATCGATAATGCGCATAGCTTCTGTTTCAGATGTGCCGAGAGACATACAGCCAAGTCCCATTTCTGTCACAAATAAATCTGAGTTTCCTAATTGACGTTTTTTCATAAGTCAACCTCCTTTCCTTTATTGTACGAAAGGGAAAAGAGGTTGACAAACGTTTACTTTTTATTCGCTGTAATCCACTCTTGTACGGTTGTATACTCTTTGCCATATTGTTTTAGTTTATGGCGAATTTGCCATGCTTTGCCGACTAACGTGATGCGATTTGGTAAAATATAAACTTTCATTTCTATCACGCTCCTTTCAATGTGGTAAAATGTATGAAGAAAGAATAGGAAATAGAACAGGGAGATGAAATAGTATGAGTAATCTTGCAGAGAGAACGGTAAAAACTGAGCCGATTTTTGATGGTAGAGTTATAAAAGTTCGTGTTGATGATGTAGTATTACCAAATGGAGAAATGAGTAAACGTGAAATCGTAAATCACCCTGGTGCAGTTGCTATTATTGCTATTACTGATGAGGGGAAAATTGTGCTTGTTGAGCAGTACCGTAAAGCGCTTGAGAAGGCGATTATTGAAATTCCTGCTGGGAAGTTAGAACCTGGGGAAAAGCCAGAGGTGACAGCAGTTCGTGAATTAGAAGAAGAAACAGGATATGTATGTGAAAATATGGAGCTCATTACTTCTTTCTATACATCTCCAGGATTTGCAGATGAAATTTTATATGTATATAAAGCGACAGGTTTGACAAAAAAAGAAAATAAAGCAGCTTTAGATGAAGATGAGTTTGTGGAATTGATGGAAGTATCATTAGAAGAAGCGATTGATCTTATGAAAGACCTTCGTATCCATGATGCGAAGACGATGTTCGCTGTGCAATATTTACAATTACAAAAATAAAACACTCGCCAAAGGCGAGTGTTTTTTAATTAATTTTTGCATATACACGTGCATCACGTAAGCTACCATCTGGCGCAAGGAAATCATTTTCCATTGTACCTTCTAGAATAAATTCTAAACGTTCTGCTAAGTTACATGCATTGGCATTTGTTGCATCAGTACGAATTTCAATCCTTCTAGCACCTAGCTTATCAAAGGCAAATTGAATGGCACCTTTAACAGCTTCAGTCATATAGCCTTGTTTTGTATAAGCACTATGGAGCCAAAAATGAAGTGAAAACTTTGGAATATCCCAGTTTTCAGGCTTGAGCGTAATAGCTCCGATGAATGTACCAGATACTTTATCGTATAAGTGAAAATCAAGTGTTTCACGAAGTAAAAACTGCCCGTGAGCGTTACGAACGATTTCTTCAGCACTCTCTTCTGTCTCAGCGTTAATTGACATCCATGGTACTAAGTCTTCTAGAGAAGCTTGGATTGCTTCATATACTTCTGCACCATCACCTGGAAACGGCTTGCGAACTTGTAAGCGTTCAGTTTGAAATAATGTTGGAAAATCTAATAATAATGGTTTCAAGAGAAATCCCTCCTATTCTCTACTTTTTAGTTTAGCAAAGTAGAGCGGAATTTCAATGTTAATTCGTCATACTTTTTTTCTTTCTTTCATACATTTTTAGTAAGAGTGTGAACGGAGGGAAGAAAAATGTGGCGAAAAACTTGGCAAAACCGCGTAATGTCTCACATACAGGAAAACTCTTCATTATATATATTTAATGCTGTTTTATTATTGATGGGAGTAATATTTGGAGCTATTCTTGTGAATAGTTTACAAATGAATCAAAAGCAAGATTTATCATTTTATTTACAACGTTTTTTTGGACAAGTTTCTAAAGGAGAATTTGCTGTTGCAGGCGAAATGTTTCGAGAAAGTTACTTTTCGCAATTAAAATATATCGGCTTTATTTGGATTTTAGGGATTTCAATTATTGGGTTGCCCCTCATTTTTATTTTATTATTTGTAAAAGGAGTAGTTGTTGGATTTACAGTAGGTTTTTTAGTAAGTCAGCACGGATGGAATGGATTATTATTAGCATTTGTATCTGTATTGCCGCAAAATTTAATTATCATTCCAGTCTTTCTCGTTATGACAACAATTGCTGCAAGCTTTTCCTTACGTATGATTAGGCATCAGTTTATTAGGAAAATAACCGAGCCACTATTACCATTATTAATTCGTTACACATGCTTCTTTCTAGTGATCGGAGTGGTGTTAGCTCTTGCTTCTAGCGTTGAAGCATATGCATCACCAGTTTTAATGAAAGAAGTTGTTGAGGCTATTAACAAAAAATAAATACTTTTTGAGAATAATTATCAATTTGTTTTTATTGTTTTTCTTTTGACAGAAGCCCTTCTTCTGATATAATGGTGTAAGAGTGGCGAGGAGGGAGTAGTACCGAATGGAAGAAAGAATTGAACGAATTAAGAAGCAATTACATGCAGCGAGCTATAAATTAACACCGCAACGTGAAGCAACAGTTCGTGTGCTGCTAGAAAATGAAGAAGATCATTTAAGCGCAGAAGATGTTTACCTCCTTGTAAAAGAAAAGTCGCCAGAGATCGGATTAGCAACCGTCTATCGAACTTTAGAGTTATTATCTGAGTTAAAAGTTGTCGATAAGATTAACTTCGGAGACGGTGTTTCACGCTATGACTTACGCCAAGAAGGTGCGCAGCGTTTCCACCATCATTTGATTTGTACACAATGTGGTGCTGTACAAGAAATACAAGAAGATTTACTTGGTGAAGTGGAAAGGAAAGTAGAACGAGACTGGAGCTTTAAGGTGAAAGATCATCGTTTAACATTCCATGGGATTTGTAAAAACTGTCAAGAAAATGAAACGGATGAAAAATAACCTTTTCCTATTTATCTAGGAAGAGGTTTTTTATTTGAATAAGGTATAAATTGGTGAAAGCTTGGCATATGTTGTAATAACTTATATTTTGGAGGAATTTACAATGCGCCGAGCTTTAAAATTAACTTTTGATGGAATAAAAGTATTTTTATTATTTACAAGTTGTACGATTTTGTTTTATTTCGCTATACTATGGATAAATGAAGAATACGAAAGCTATCATCGTTATGAAAAGCCAAAAGAAGAGACTGTAGAAAAAGTATCAGGGAATGAAGAACCGGCAAAGGATGCTTTCGTAAATAGAATGATGTTTTTCTATGAAAATGGGGAGTAGTGTAGATTGGAAGATCAATTAAAAGATTTTATTCATTATATGATTGTCGAAAAGGGATTAGCGAAAAATACAGTAGTATCTTATGAACGTGATTTAAAAAGCTATGTAAAGTATTTGCAAAATGTAGAACAGATGAAAACCTTTCATGAAGTGACACGTTTGCATATTGTTAACTTTTTGCAGTATTTAAAAGAAAACGGAAAATCTTCGAAAACATTAGCACGTCATATTGCATCAATTCGTTCATTTCATCAATTTTTACTTCGTGAAAGAGCGGTAGAGCACGACCCATCAGTACATATCGAAACGCCGCAAGGAGAACGAAAGTTACCAAAAGTATTATCAATCGATGAAGTAGAGGCGTTACTGCAGACACCAAAAATGACGAGTGCTTTTGGGATTCGTGATAAGGCAATGCTAGAGTTATTGTATGCAACAGGACTTCGTGTTTCAGAATTAATTGCTTTAAATTTAGAAGATGTACATTTAACGATGGGATTTGTTCGCTGCATTGGGAAAGGGAATAAAGAAAGAATTATTCCATTAGGAAGTTTAGCGACAGAAGCGATTCAAAAGTACATTGAAAAAGGAAGAAGAGAATTGATGGGTAAAAAAGTAGTAGATGCACTATTTTTAAACCATCACGGTAATCGATTATCAAGGCAAGGTTTTTGGAAAATATTAAAACGATTAGCGAAAGAAGCGAATATTGAAAAAGAACTTACACCTCATACGTTACGTCATTCTTTTGCTACGCATTTATTAGAAAATGGGGCAGATTTACGTGCTGTACAAGAAATGCTTGGACATGCAGATATTTCAACGACGCAAATTTATACGCACGTTTCAAAAGCTAGATTAAAAGATGTATATAAACAGTTTCATCCGAGAGCATAGTTACTATGCTCTTTTTTCATAGATTAAGAAGAGTAAACCGTTTCACAGAAACTTCACAAACATTTCGTATATTGTTTTCAGCAGAAGACTGGAATATTACAATGTTTTTCCTCTATACTAAAGAAAGTATGAAGGAGGAAATGATGATGAAAAAACTTATTATGACGTTATTTATCGCGATGCTAGCTTTAGCTGGCTGTAATACAAACAAAGAAGAACCGAAAAAAGAAAAGAAGCTTGAAGCTATAAAAGTAGCATTTCAAACGAATCCGAAAGAAATTAAGCCTGGTGAAAAAACAGAAGTACAAGCACTTGTTACACAAGGAAAAGAAAAAGTAACGGATGCTGATGACGTAAAGTTTGAGATTTGGAAAGATGGCGACGAGAAACACGAGATGTTAGATGGTAAGCATAAAGGGAAAGGTGTTTATGCTGTAGAGAAAATATTTGAAACTGATGGAGTATACCACATTATTCCTCATACAAATGCACGTGATATGCACGTTATGGAAGAACACAAAGTTGCTGTAGGGAATGCGAAAGTAGAAGATGCGAAAAAAGAAGAGGCACATGGTGATCATAAAAGTGACACAATGATTCATCTTATGGCTGGTGACATAAAAGCAAATGCTGAATCAACGATGAAAGTTCATTTAAAGCAAAAAGAAGAAGCGTTAACTGGTGCTGAAGTGCAACTTGAGATTTGGAAAGATGGCGTTGAAAAGCACGAATTTATTCCAGCAAAAGAAGGGAATAAAGGAGAGTATGAAAGTAAACATACTTTCAAAGAAAACGGTGCTTACAAAGTGAAAGTACATGTAAGAAAAGGCGAACTGCATGAACATAAAGAAGAAACAGTAGAAGTAAAATAAAAAGTAGCTCTTTAGAGCTACTTTTTATTTTTATATGAAGAAATAAATCATAAAATAATTAGCACTTCTTCGCAGAATGGATTACAATAGAAGTGTGAATAAAATAAGAAATTCTACGAAAATGTATTAAAAAGAAAGCGTAAACATGTTATGATATCAATATCAGATGTCTGACATCTGACTTAGAAAAAACTAGAAATGTTTTTGAGTCGTTTCAAGTAAAACGAAATAGGTTAGAGAATGATTTAAAGAAGTACTGTTTGACAATGAGAAGGAAAGAGAATTCTTATGAATAACAGTTTCACTTTATAGCGTTTTGAACATACTACAAGAAGTAGAACTGAACTTATAGGAGGTCGCAGTTATGAATAAATATAAACGTATATTCCTAGTCGTAATGGACTCTGTAGGAATCGGTGAAGCACCAGATGCTGAACAATTTGGTGATCTAGGTTCTGACACAATTGGTCACATTGCTGAACATATGAATGGATTACAAATGCCAAACATGGTGAAATTGGGTCTTGGTAACATTCGTGAAATGAAAGGTATTTCTAAAGTAGAGAAACCACTTGGATATTACACAAAGATGCAAGAAAAATCTACTGGTAAAGATACAATGACAGGACACTGGGAAATCATGGGCCTTTACATTGATACACCATTCCAAGTGTTCCCTGAAGGATTCCCGAAAGAATTACTTGATGAATTAGAAGAAAAAACAGGCCGTAAAATTATCGGTAATAAGCCAGCTTCTGGAACTGAGATTCTTGATGAACTTGGTCAAGAGCAAATGGAAACAGGCTCTTTAATTGTTTACACTTCTGCAGATAGCGTACTACAAATTGCAGCACACGAAGAAGTAGTACCACTTGATGAATTATATAAAATTTGTAAAATTGCACGTGAATTAACATTAGATGAGAAGTACATGGTAGGTCGTGTTATCGCTCGCCCATTCGTTGGAGAACCAGGGAAATTCACACGTACACCAAATCGTCATGACTATGCATTAAAACCATTTGGTCGCACAGTAATGAATGAATTAAAAGATAGCGACTATGATGTTATTGCTATCGGTAAAATCTCTGATATTTATGATGGTGAAGGGGTAACGGAATCACTTCGTACGAAGTCTAATATGGATGGAATGGATAAGCTTGTAGATACATTAAACATGGACTTTACGGGTCTTAGCTTCTTAAACTTAGTTGACTTTGATGCATTATTTGGCCACCGCCGTGATCCACAAGGATATGGAGAAGCACTGCAAGAATATGATGCATGTCTTCCAGAAGTATTCGAAAAACTAAAAGAAGATGATTTATTATTAATTACAGCAGACCATGGTAATGATCCAGTACATCCTGGTACTGATCATACACGTGAATATGTACCGTTATTAGCATATAGCCCAAGCATGAAAGAAGGCGGACAAGAGTTACCACTTCGTCAAACATTTGCTGATATTGGTGCAACTGTAGCAGAAAACTTCGGTGTGAAAATGCCAGAATACGGAACAAGCTTCTTAAATGAGCTAAAGAAATAGGGGGATAAACAAATGAATCGTGAACTTATTACAAAATCAGCTTCATACTTAAAAGAAAAATTTCAAGAAACACCACAAGTAGGACTAATCCTTGGATCTGGACTAGGTGTATTAGCAGATGAAATCGAAAATGCGGTAACAGTGCCTTACAGCGAAATTCCTGAATTCCCAGTATCAACTGTAGAAGGACATGCAGGTCAATTAGTATTCGGTACACTTCAAGGTGTAACAGTAGTAGCAATGCAAGGACGTTTCCATTTCTACGAAGGATATGACATGCAAAAAGTAACATTCCCAGTTCGTGTTATGAAAGAGCTAGGTGTAGAAACTGTGGTTGTAACGAACGCGGCTGGTGGTGTAAATACATCATTCGAGCCAGGTGACCTTATGTTAATTTCAGATCACATTAACTTCATGGGTACGAATCCATTAATCGGACCAAATGATTCTGAAATGGGTGTACGTTTCCCTGATATGTCTACATCATATACGACAGAACTTCGCGAAATGGCGAAACAAGTTGCAGCAGACTTAAACATTAAAGTACAAGAAGGTGTATACGTTGGAATGACAGGTCCTGTATATGAAACACCTGCTGAAATTCGTATGCTTCGTACACTTGGCGGAGATGCAGTTGGTATGTCAACAGTACCTGAAGTAATTGTAGCTCGTCATGCTGGTATGAAAGTACTAGGTATTTCTTGTATTTCAAACATGGCAGCTGGTATTTTAGATCAGCCACTTCACCATGATGAAGTAATTGAAACGACAGAACGTGTTAAAGCAAACTTCTTAGCATTAGTAAAAGCTATCGTAAAACAAATGAAGGGGTGACCTCACAATGAGAATGGTGGACCTAATTGCAAAAAAACGTGATGGACAAGCATTAACGACAGAAGAAATTAACTTTATTGTTGAAGGATATACAAATGGTGATATTCCTGATTATCAAGTAAGTTCACTTGCAATGGCAATTTTCTTCCAAGATATGAATGATCAAGAACGTGCAGATTTAACGATGGCAATGGTAAATAGCGGTGATACAATTGACTTATCAGCCATTGAAGGGGTAAAAGTAGATAAGCATTCAACAGGTGGAGTTGGTGATACAACGACACTTGTATTAGGTCCATTAGTAGCTGCTTTAGGTGTACCAGTTGCGAAAATGTCTGGGCGTGGTTTAGGACATACTGGTGGCACAATTGATAAATTAGAAGCAGTGCCAGGATTCCATGTGGAAATTGAAAATGATGAATTCATGCGTCTTGTAAATGAAAATAAAATTGCTGTTATCGGTCAAAGTGGAAACTTAACACCTGCTGATAAAAAATTGTATGCACTTCGTGATGTAACGGCAACAGTAAACTCAATTCCGCTTATTGCAAGCTCGATTATGAGTAAAAAAATTGCTGCTGGTGCAGATGCAATTGTTCTTGATGTGAAAACTGGAGCAGGTGCATTTATGAAAACAGATGAAGATGCAAAACGTTTAGCAGAAGCAATGGTACGTATCGGTAATAACGTTGGCCGTAATACGATGGCTGTTATTTCTGATATGAGTCAACCACTTGGTGAGGCTATTGGTAACGCATTAGAAGTACAAGAAGCAATTGATACATTACAAGGTAAGGGACCGAAAGATTTAGAAGAGTTATGTTTAACACTTGGAAGTCAAATGGTATACCTTGCTGGGCAAGCTTCATCTTTAGAAGATGCGCGTGAAAGGTTAATTGAAGTAATGAACAACGGTAAAGCGTTAGAATCATTTAAAACGTTTTTATCAGCACAAGGCGGAGATGCATCTGTTGTTGATGATCCTTCTAAATTGCCACAAGCACAATTTAAAATTGAAGTAGAAGCGAAAGAAGACGGTTATGTATCGGAAATCGTTGCAGATGAAATCGGAACAGCAGCAATGCTTTTAGGAGCAGGACGTGCAACGAAAGAATCTGAAATTGATTTAGCAGTTGGCTTAATGCTTCGTAAAAAAGTAGGGGATAGCGTGAAAAAAGGTGACTCCCTTGTTACGATTTACGCAAACCGTGAAAATGTTGAAGATGTAAAAGCGAAAATTTATGAGAACATGAAAATCTCTAAAGAACACGTAGATGCACCAACTTTAGTACACGGAATTGTAACGAAGTAATAAAGTGAAACTTTAATCAGTGTGGGCTTTATCCCCACTGATTATTACCCTTCACTAACCGGGCGTTTACGAGCAGTTGATCCCAGACCTAACTTCTTTGCTTTCGCTGAATGTTGAGGTAGGGGTCTTACTGCACGTTAATACGGGATAAAAAAAGGCTGAGGAGATTTCTCCTTGGCTTTTTTTACTATTTTTTGTTTATAATAATAATGGGTGAAATTATGATTAGAATATGTGCAGTAACAAAAACAGATGAAGTATTATATGACGTTTCGCTAGAAGAAACAACGAAAGACCATATTGTATGGTATTGGCTAGATTTATATAAGCCAACGAAAGAAGAGTATACATATATTTTGCAAGACCATTTTAAGTTCCATCCCCTTGCAATTGAAGACTGTATAGAATATGTACAGAGGCCAAAAGTTGATTTTTATGATGGATATAATTTTTTAGTTCTCCATGGATTTGGTGAGGATGGATTAGAACCGCATGAAATCGATTTATTTATTAGTGATCGTTATATTGTTTCTTTCCATTTTTCTCATAACAATGCAATCGAAAGAGTATGGAAAACACTTGGCGAAAAGAAACGTATTAAGAAAGGTCCTTTGCATGTGGCACATACAATTATTGACCAAATTGTAGATGACTATTTCGCACCTGTGTATTACATTGAAGACCATTTAAATGCGATTGATGATAATTTAACGGGTGAGACAGCAGGAAGCGTGTTAGAAGAGGTATTTGATATACGTGCGGATTTATCTAAGCTAAGGCGGACAATTATTCCGATGCGTGATTTATTGTATCGTATTTTAAATTCAACTCGTTTTTACGGCATAAGTGATCATGAGATTTACTTTAAAGATATACATGACCATTTGCTTAAATTAACTGAAATGATTGAAGCGAGCCGAGAGTTGACGGCAGATATTCGGGATAGCTACTTTTCATTAAACTCACATCATATGAATAACATTATGAAAACATTAACTGTTTTCTCTACTATTTTCATGCCACTAACATTTATTGCAGGAGTATATGGAATGAACTTTTCACATATGCCAGAGCTTGGTGGGAAGTATAGTTATTTTATTTGTTTGTTGTTAATGGCGTTAATTGGTGGCGGAATGATGGCCTGGTTTTATAAAAAAGGATGGTTTAAGTAAAAAACACCGAGGTATTCACCTCGGTGTTTTTTTATTTAACCAATAGCATGTAATACAAACATGGCTAAGAATAAGCATGTAACGATATACATAGATGGTGCGACTTCTTTACGCTTTCCAAGTGCAACTTTTAAGATAGGGTAAGCAATAAATCCGAACGCAATGCCATCAGCGATACTATATGTGAGCGGGATCATAACGATAATTAAAAACGCTGGAAATCCTTCTGAAAAGTCGTTCAGAGGAATTTGTTGAATGCTTGTAATCATCAGACCGCCAATAATAATTAAGATTGGTGCAATGGCACTATCAGGAATTAATTTGACAAACGGAAGAGCGAACAGTGATGCAAAGAATAACATCCCAGTAACGATAGACGTCAGACCTGTCTTTCCGCCTGCAGTAATACCTGCGGCACTCTCTACTGTTGAAACGGTAGGACTTGTGCCAAATAGACCACATGTCATTGCTGAAATCGCATTGGCTTGGTAAGCACGTGGGAATTTGCGGTCATCTTCTAATAAACCGTGCAGAAGTCCCATGTTCTCAAAAATAAGCACCATGCTTAAGGAGAATGTTGCAATCCAAAACGGTAAGGAAGAAAGTTTCCCAAATGACATAGCTCCAAACACATCGCCGTAATTAGCGAATGAGAATGAACTATTTCCCATTTGACTCGTATCAACAAGACCAAATAGCCATGCAATACCAGTTCCTATTGCAATCGTCCATAAAAAGTTTCCACGTACGTTACGAATAAATAATACAAGTGCAACGATAAGAGTAAGCAATGTCGCAAGAACGACAGGATTACTTAATTTCCCCATTGCAACAGCAGTATTTGGATTCGAAACGACTAAACCACCTTTTTGCAATCCGATAAATGCTAAAAACAATCCGATACCGACAGTAATAGCTTCCTTTAATGACTTTGGAATCGATACTGAAAGCACGCGAGCAATTGGTGTAAACGCAGCAATTGCAAAAATAATACCAGAGATAAAGACAGCTGCTAATGCTTCTTGCCAAGTTAAACCGAGCGTATGCACAGCTGTGTACGTGAAGAATGCATTTACACCCATACCTGGGACAAGAATAGCAGGTGCATTTGCCCAAAATGCCATGAGCAGACATCCGACAAATGAACTGAAAACAGTTGCTAAAATTCCAGCCTCAAGTGGAATGCCGGCATCTGATAAGATTGACGCATTTACAATCATAATATATACGATTGTGAAAAATGACGTAACTCCAGCTAAAACTTCTTGTTTTGGTGATGTTTCGTGTAAGCCTAATTTAAATGTTCTTTCAAGTATTCCTTTCATGTTAAACCTTCTTTTTCATATCCCTCTCCCACCCGTGATATCTCTTTTGTAAGAGCTCACCGTCCTTTATTATATCAGAACATCATGTTTTTACAACAACGAAAATGATAACGTTTACTTATAAACGAAATTATTTATAAATACGTAAAAATAGCCCGTATAGTTGAAATGATTTCTAATTCTCCCGATTGAATAGGTGGAGCTGTTTGCGCATGCAAAGTAGCATAGGAAGCAATCTCCCGTGGTAATTGAGCAGATTCTTCAACGAGTGAGAGGGGGACAGGATTAATATTTAAATTGTATGTACTCGCAATAGCACGAGCTTTTTCTACCGCTTGATGCAGAGCCTGAATAAGAGCTTGCTCATAATATTTATTTGGATGAGATATTCGAAAACGTAAACCTTTTGCTAAATTTGCTCCATTTGAAACGGCTATATCATATACTTCCCCTGCTTTTTGTACATTTAAAACGGTAATTTCATACAAATGTTCCACACGATATCCTTGTAGTAACGCTTTATCATTTACATACTCGTATTGAGGAGTGATCGTATAAGAAATCGTTTCTATATCTTTATCAGCAATACCAAGCTGTTTAAGTGCATCCAGCAATTGTTTTGATTGTACTGCATTTTCTTCTTGCGCTTGTTTCACATTTTTACTATCAGTTCGAATGCCAAGTGTTAATAGAACAACATTTGGTTTCGCTTTGACAACACCTTCACCTTGTACAGTAATAGTCGCTTCTTTACCAGCATTAGCTGTGCGTACGTTGTGTAAATAAGGATTCATTCCACCCTGCATTTTCCATCACCATCCTTTTTATATGTATATGTGTGAACAAAAAAGAAATTTATATGAAAAAAGTTACATAAATGAGAATGTTGAGGAAAGAAAGCATATACAACATAGGTATTTATAGATTATAATATGTGTAAATATGATAAAAAAGGGACGAGGCTAGTGAACGAAAAAAGAGAAACACTGATTTTAGATTTATCCGCATCATTTCGAAAGATGATACGTTTATTACAAAATGATATTAATACACGCTTTGCAGAACATATGCCATATAATGAATTTTCTGTATTACGTGCGTTATTTTTAAACAGTCCACAGATGGCTTCGCAAATTGCGAGTGAAGTAAACGTAACCTCCAGTCATATTACAGCTGTTACAGATCGTCTCGTACGAAAAGGGTTTGTAGAAAGAAAGCGTTCAAATTCAGACCGTCGTATCGTGTACTTAGAAATTACAGAACACGGAAGAGAAGTAACTGAAAAACTTGAAGCTGTGCGTAAGGAATACTATAAAGAGAGATTTAAAGGTTGGAGCGACCAAGAAATAGAAATGGTATTAGAATTATTTGGTCGCGTATTATAATAAATGAGGATAGGAAGCGAAAGCTTTCCTATCCTTTTTCTTTTGAATAAAAATATTTTGAAACTCCAATACTTTAATTAAAAAGAATCGGAGTGAAAAATTATGAAACGTATTTTTACGCTTTTCATTATGATTGGAAGTATGTTCTGCTTTAATAAGTTCGTGGATGCCGCAACGCCAATTCATGTCGTTCAAAAAGAATTACAACATATTTCAAATAAGCAACCTGTTTTATATTCAAAACTATGGATTCGTTCTATGCAGAATGCCATTTTATTTCATCATAGTGATAACATGCGGCATGAAGATACGATAAGCAATGTGACAAAGTCTTCTCTTGTAAAAGTAAAACAACTTCCACTTCAGAAAGCATCACAATACATCCCGAGATTATCACAATATATTTCTAAGTTTGAGGCTGAAAATGTTCAAGTGTATTATGTTGCAGCTCGTTATGAAGTGAAAAAAGAAAATCCGTATCAGTTAAATGGAATGAATTATTTTATGCAAGTGTTTATTCAACAAGGGGGAGAATGGAGAATTGCTGAAAGTATAGTTGCTCCAACAGATCAAATCGTAGCAAATGGTGACGGATTTGGAACGAAGCAAGAAAAAGAGTATGGGAAAAGAAGAGAGAATGTGAAATAACCTTTTTATTTAGATCGGGATATATATAATAAAAAAGCATTGCTCTTGTGCAATGCCTTTTTTATTTAGTTCATATAAGAGTTAAATAATTCCTAACATCTTTCTTTTGTCATTGTATGACTTTTTTCGTCAGCTTCTATTAATGCCATTGTTCCGTGTTTATAGTCTCACATCTATAATGCTTTTTGAAACATGTATCCACCACCTTAATGCATATTTATTTCCCTACAAAAGCAAACTTCAATTTTAATAGACGTGTAAAAATGAAGTAACTTATGATAGCAAATAGGAAAAATCCAACATAATAAGACAGTAGTGCATCTCGTCCGCCTAATATTCTACCGCCAAGCAGTCCGAAGCATAGAACAGTGCAAATCATGAACCATTTTTGCAAGTTAGGAAACAATAGTATTTTTCCGTTTTGTTCGTTCGGTGTACGTGTGTATAGAAAGGTTGCCATTGATAAAAAGATAATGATGTAAGCAAATGGTGTTAATAGTGTCCAAGGAGAAGGTACAGAAGTATGCTCCATTGGATTGTCCTGTGGTACACTAGAAAGTTTATTGCCATAGTCATCAAATGTTTCTATTGGGTGGTAATCATAAGTAATAGAAAAAGATTCTAATGGTGAAATGATACCTATATGTTGTAAGTACTCATGAGTATGGTTCTCTATTTCTCCCATTGCATCTAAAGACCATTGTGTATGGGAATAAATGAATCCGGAAATTAACAATCCCAAACCGTATGGTAAAAATAATAGAATGATAGTTAAACTACTTTGAGAGAATATATGTCCAGTAATGGTTCCGATAAATAAGGTGAATGTATAAATAGCGATAAGTACAACCGTAGCATATAGAAAGTAACTATAGAACGGAGTAAAGATTTGATGCTCATTGTGAAACGACATGTTCTTTATTCCGTACATGCTAATCCAGCAAACAATTTGCACTGTAATAATATTCAAAACACCAAGCCACCATTTTGTTAAAAAAATATCTTTTCGTTTAAAAGGCATCGAGAATAGAAAATCAGTTGATTGATTGTTACGTTCCCATCCAATTAAAAGACAAGCAAGTGCAATAAGAGTAGCTCCTTGAAAGAAGACGGCACCATCAGATGTCTGAAAATAGTAGGAGTAGTAATATGCATAGTCACCAAACTTCATTTGTGATTGTTTTAGCTGCATTTGCGCTTCTTGATAATATTTATAAGGTAGTTGATATAAACTAATTAACCAAAATAATAGAATTATATATTTTCCTTGCTTCCATTGCCTCATCCATAAAGCTTTATGAAACATGCGAATCCTCCTCAAACGTTGTGATAAAAATATCTTCGAGCGACATGGTTAATTCCTCAATGAGCAGTGGCTGTTCTTTATGAAACTTTTCTAATGTAGCTGCCACATTTCCCTCAATTAAGATGGTAAATACTTTTCCTGTTTGATTTAATATTTTAATATTGCTTAAGTTTTCTAGTTTTTGAGGTAATGACCGTTCATAAGCTACTTGTATTTTTGCAAATCGTGATTTTGCATCATCAAGTGAAGTAATAGATACCACGGTATGGCCTTTTAACATAATGATTGTATCTGCAATTTGTTCCACTTCATCTAAATGATGAGTTGAGATGAAAATGGTAATCTCTTTTTCTGCAACTTCTCCAACGAGAAACTGCAAAATCTGTCTTTTAACGATAGGATCGAGCCCATTTGTCGGTTCATCTAAAATGATATACTCTGCTTTTGTAGCAACGGCTAAAATGATCGCAAGCAGCGCTTTCATTCCTTTTGAGTAACTACGAATCCGCTTGTTTGGTAAGTTAAAACGTTCAAGCAGTTCGTAGAAATATGATTCATCAAATGCTGTATAAACTGCTTTATAAAATTTCACGATTTCTTTTACTGTATATCCGTTCAGTATGTTAGTAGAATCTGGGACATATACGACCTTTTGTTTCATTTCAGGATGCATATGAATATCTGTATCTTCATATGTAATTGTGCCTTCATCTGGGTCTAAAATGCCGATCATCGTTCGTAATAAAGTTGTTTTCCCCGCACCGTTTCTTCCGAGTAATCCGACGATACTACCTTTTTGTAATGTGAAAGAAACATCGTCTAAAATCGTTTGATTATCAATTGTTTTCTTCAAACTTGTCACTTTTAGCATCCATATTTCCTCCAATCTCTTTATAGTATGAATCTATCCAATCATGAATTTTATCTTTCGTAATCCCAAGATAAGAGGCTTCTAGTAATAATTGATGAAATTGCTTTTCAACCATAGCGATTTTCCTTTCGTCTAATGTTGGGGTAATCGATTGGGATACAAATGTTCCTTTTCCTCGTAACGTTTCAATAATCCCTTGTCGCTCTAATTCTTGATACGCTTTACTCACTGTATTTGGATTTATAACAAGTAATGAAGCGAGCTCGCGTACAGAAGGAAGTTTATCACTTGGAGCTAACATGTTTTTTAATACGAGTTCTTTTATATTTTGAACAATTTGTTCCCATATCGGAGTGTTGCTTCTTGGATCAAGTTGAATATGCAAGAGCAATGTCTCCTTCCTCATATGTATTAAGTGTACTACTATGCGTAATGCACTTAATACAATATAGGATATGAATGTATTTGTCAACTGAAAAAAATAGAAAAATATGGTATTAAAAAATAATAAATTGGAAAAAATAGGTCTGATATAGAATGGAGGGTTAGTCATGAAGCGAGTTTTTGGAATACTTGTTTGTTTCATGTTATTGCTTTCTGGTACTTCAGTTAGTTTTGCACAATCTGAGAAAACGAAGCAGGAGAAAACAGAAGAAACCGCGCCGAAGTTAGCGGAGCAAGCATCGTCAGCAATCGTAATTGAGCAAGATACAGGTAAAGTTTTATTTGATAAAAATCCGAATGAAAAGTTACCACCTGCTAGTATGACAAAGATTATGACAATGCTATTAATTATGGAACAAGTTGAAAAAGGAAAACTAAAACTAAACGATAAAGTTAGAGCAAGTGAACATGCAGCTTCAATGGGTGGATCACAAATCTTTTTAGAACCTGGGGAAGAGATGACCGTAAATGAAATGCTAAAAGGTATTGCCATTGCATCTGGAAATGATGCATCTGTTGCAGTAGCAGAGCATATCGCTGGTTCAGAAGAAGGATTTGTAAATATGATGAACAAAAAAGCGAAAGATTTAGGGTTGAAAAATACACATTTTCAAAACCCGACAGGTCTCCCGGCTAAAGATCATTATTCTACAGCAAATGATATGGCTATAATGGCGAGAGAATTGATGAAGTATCCACTTATCCGCAAATACACAGGTAAATACGAAGATTATTTACGAGAAGATACGGATAAGAAGTTTTGGCTCGTCAATACGAATAAGTTAGTGCGTTTTTATCCTGGAGTAGATGGTGTAAAAACGGGCTTTACAACAGAAGCAAAATATTGCTTAACAGCATCGGCTGAAAAAAATGGCATGCGTGTTATTTCAGTTGTTATGGGAGCACCTACATCTAAAGAACGGAACAATCAAGTGACGAAGCTTCTTGATTATGCATTTGGTCAATATATGACGAAGAAAATGTATACGCGCGGTGAAAAAATTAAGACTGTACAAGTAGGAAAAGGTAAAAAAGAAAAAGTAGATTTAGTTGCATCAGATAATGTGTCTCTTCTTATGAAGAAGGGCGAAAATATGGACAAAGTAAAGCAAGAAGTAATTGCTGAAAAGAAAGTGAAAGCACCGATTAAAAAAGGTGATGCACTTGGCACGCTTGTTATTAAAAAAGATAAAGAGGTTTTATTAAAACAAACAATCGTAGCAAAAGAAAATGTTGCTGCAGCAAGCTGGTGGGAGTTATTTAAAAGAAGTTTTGGGATGTTTTCAACATCAAAATAGCGGCAAACATTTTGCCGCTTTTCTATTCGTATGTAAGTAAATAATTGTTGAATGGTTTCACTTTATGGCGAAATAGTTCTTCTTTTGTCAGTAGGAAGGATTCTTATGTTGTATCACGAAAATCTTTATGTATGTAAATGAGTAAAGTTTGAGCATAAGGAGGAAATCGTGTGAGTCTTTCCATGCAATTAGAAGTAAAACGTGACGTCCTATGTGTGAGACTAGCGGGTGAATTAGATCATCATACTGCTGAAGAGTTGCGAACGAAAGTGACAGATATGATTGAGACACATGGTGTTCATCACATTGTTTTGAGCCTAGAGAACTTATCATTTATGGATAGTTCTGGTTTAGGTGTGATATTAGGCCGATATAAGCATGTAAAGGGATTAGGTGGAGAAATGGTTGTTTGTGCAATTTCACCGCCTGTTAAGCGTTTATTTGAAATGTCGGGCTTATTCAAAATTGTTCGCTTAGAAGAAAGTGAAGCGCACGCGCTCGCGACGTTGGGGGTGGCATAAATGAGAAATGAAATGAACCTTCAATTTTCAGCATTAAGTCAAAATGAATCATTCGCTCGCGTTACAGTGGCAGCATTCATTGCGCAACTAGATCCAACGATGGATGAGCTAACGGAGATTAAAACTGTTGTGTCAGAAGCGGTTACAAATGCAATTATTCATGGATACGAAGGAAATGCAGAAGGTACTGTTTATATTTCTGTAATTTTGGAAGAGGCAATGGTGAAACTCACGATTCGAGATGAAGGGATTGGCATCTTTAATTTAGATGAGGCAAGACAACCCCTTTTTACAACTAAACCTGAATTAGAGCGTTCCGGAATGGGATTTACTATCATGGAAAATTTTATGGATGAAGTAGAAGTTATTTCAAACGAATCTTTCGGGACAACAATCCATTTGACAAAATACTTATCAAATAGTAACGCTCTATGCAATTAAGGAGAATAGCCTATGGACATAGAGGTCAAAAATGAGAAGAAGAAACCTCAGTTAAAGGACCACGAGCTAAAAGCGTTAATTCAAAAAAGTCAAGGTGGAGATCAACAAGCAAGAGATACGATTGTTCAAAGTAATATGCGTCTAGTATGGTCGGTTGTACAGCGTTTTTTGAATCGAGGATACGAACCAGACGATCTATTTCAAATTGGATGTATTGGGCTCTTAAAATCGGTAGATAAATTTGATTTATCTTTCGACGTGAAATTTTCAACATATGCAGTTCCAATGATTATTGGAGAAATTCAACGATTTTTACGTGACGATGGATCAGTGAAAGTAAGTAGATCTTTAAAAGAAACAGGCAACAAAATTCGAAAGATGAGAGACGAGCTTTCGAAAGAATTCGGAAGGGCTCCAACGATTAATGAAGTAGCAGAGGCGCTAGAACTAACGCCTGAAGAAGTTGTTCTGGCGCAAGAAGCGAGTCGTCCTCCTTCATCGATACATGAAACCGTGTATGAAAATGATGGAGACCCTATTACTATTTTAGATCAAATTGCAGATCAATCTGAAACGAAATGGTTTGATAAAATAGCTTTAAAAGAAGCAATTAGAGAATTAGATGAACGAGAACGTCTTATTGTATATTTGCGCTATTATAAAGATCAAACCCAATCAGAAGTAGCAGAGCGCATAGGTATTTCGCAAGTACAAGTTTCAAGACTTGAAAAGAAAATATTAAAACAGATGAAAGATCGAATAGATGAATAACTGTCTATTCGATTTTTTTATGACTTTAATAGGAGGGAGTTGTTAATTTTCTCAAAAATTAACAGAATTTATTGATAATTTAGTTAATTTAAAATATAATCCAAGTATGAACTTGTCATAAAGGGGGAAGGAAACATGGAAACGAGGCAACAATGGGGAACGAGGGCTGGATTTATTTTCGCAGCGGTCGGCTCAGCCGTTGGATTAGGAAACATATGGCGTTTTCCTTATACAGCGTATGAAAATGGAGGAGGTGCATTCTTTTTACCGTACTTATTTGCATTATTAACGACTGGTATTTCATTGCTAGCATTCGAATTCGCTCTTGGGCATCGTCATCGTGGTTCTGCACCACTTACATTCTTCCGTATTCATCCACGTGCTGAATTTATTGGATGGTGGCAAATGTGTGTAACATTTATCGTTTCAACATATTATGCAGTAATTATCGCTTGGTCTATTTCGTATACGTATTTTGCAATTACTGGAGCGTGGGGGAAAGACACGCAATCATTTTTATTTAAAGAATATTTACATGTTGCAGATAAACCAGGGCAATTTGGGGGGCTTGTGCCAGAAGTATTAATTCCGTTAGCTCTCGTTTGGATTATTGTGCTTGGCGTTGCATTCAAAGGTGTTAAAAAAGGAATCGAAGTTGTTAATCGCATTTTTATTCCTTTATTAGTTGTTATGTTTTTAATTATCGTTGTTCGTGCAGTGACGATGGAAGGTGCGATGCAAGGGTTAGATGCCTTCTTTAAACCAGACTGGAGTCGTATTTTTGATGGGAAAGTATGGCTTGCTGCTTATGGACAAATTTTCTTTAGTTTATCTCTAGCATTCGGAATTATGATTACGTATTCTAGTTATTTACCGAAAAACTCAGATACAACAAATAATGCTTTTATTACAGGGTTTGCAAATTCAGGATTTGAATTATTAGCCGGAATTGGAGTTTTTGCTGCTCTTGGATTTATGGCAAATAACATGGGGGTACCAGTTGATAAAGTTGCGAGTGCTGGCGTAGGGCTTGCGTTTGTAGTATTCCCACAAATTATTAATGAATTACCGATGTCACCGTTATTTGGAGTATTATTTTTCTTATCGCTAACTGTTGCTGGAATTACATCACTCATTTCACTTGCGGAAGTATGCTTTGCGGCTGTATCTGAAAAATTTAGTTTGAGTCGTCAAAAGACGATTGGAATTATGGGAACACTTCTCGTGTTAGTTTCTCTTGTTTTTGCAACACGTGGTGGGCTTATGTTTCTAGACGTTGTTGATTATTTCGCTAATAATTTTGGATTAATTACAATTGCACTAGCTGAAGTGGTTACGATAGGTCTTATCTTGCGCCGTCTACCTATTTACCAAAATCATGCTAACTTTGTATCTGATATAAAATTAGGAACGTTTTGGAGAGTGAGTTTACTCGTTATTACTCCACTCATGTTAGGGTATATGTTAATTGATGGTGTAATCCAAAATATTAAAAAAAACTACGGAGATTATCCGACGGAATTTGTTGTAACATATGGTTGGTCGATAGCGGCAGCATTCCTTCTAGTCGCACTAGTTATTGGTTTGAAAAAATGGAATGCACAAATACATTCAGATTCTGCCCAGCTTGAAAAAGAATGGAAAGATCGAGGTGTTTCATGATGAGTGGATCAGCGATTATGATGATGGTTACTGGTATCGTAGTCATTTGGGGAGGACTTACATTAAGTATCGCAAATTTATTTAAGAAAAAGGCATAAGCTAAAAACATCTGTACCGAAACGGTACAGATGTTTTTTTATGAAAAAATTGTATTAGAAAAAAATTCAATAACCATACTACAACTACGAGGAAGAGTGAAGGGGTGAATGAAAATTGGAAGGAACGATCTATATTAAAATGCGCAATCGTTTAAAAATTTCTCCTGCGTATGAAATAAAGCTGAGTGATGTCGCTCAACTTGCAGGAGATTCTTTTGTAGTTGAGTCTTTACAAAATGAAATAGTTTACAACGTAACAGCACATGATAAGACGCATGTTGTAATTGATGTTATGAAAGTAATTGAAATTATTCAACAAAAAGCATCTCATGTACAAATTAATTTACTAGGTTCTGGACAAACTCTTGTTGAAATTATATATGAAAAAAAGAAAGTGCCCCCAATTTTCTTTGGGCTTGTATGGTTGTTGTTGTTCATTGGGGCGGCCCTTGCGATCATTTATTTCCATGAGGATGTAAGTATGCAACAAGTACACCAGCGGTTATATTACATGATTACTGGAGAGTTTAAGGAGCAACCACTATTATTTCAAGTTCCCTATTCAGTAGGTCTTGGATTAGGTATGGTTTTATTTTTTAATCATGTATTTCAAAAGCGAATTAATGAAGAGCCGAGTCCGTTAGAAGTTGAGATGTTTCAATATCAACAGTCACTTGATCAATATGTAATTGTTAATGAAAACAAGGATAACACGAAACAGCTTGCCGATGATTGAATATGGGTTTGTTATATTAATTGGTTTAGCTGGCGGGATTGCAGTAGGTAGCGGATATGTTGCCTTTTTAGCTGTACTTGGTATAATCCCTCGTTTAGCTCAATTAACGAGAAGTGGAAAGCATATTCAATATTTTGAGTGGGCTGTCATTGCGGGGACTTTAACTGGGGCTTGGTGTAGTTTGAAAAACATTACATTTCAAACATCGCAATATTGGCTTGTAATATTAGGTTTATTTTGTGGCACATTCATTGGAATGCTTGCTGCGGCATTAACGGAAGTATTAAATGTTTTACCTATTTTAGCGAAACGAGTCGGGGTAGAGGGGAAAATTGTTGTTTTACTCGTTGCTCTTGTACTTGGCAAAGTAATAGGCTCATTGTTTCACTGGATTTATTTCGTAAAGTAGGAGGCAATATATAAATGACAAACCGAAAACTGAAAGATGATTACATAAATAAAGTGAAGGAGTACCATCCAAAGCCAAACTATTTGCTAAATTGTGTGAAGGCATTTCTTGTAGGTGGGCTCATTTGTACAGTCGGAGAAATATTGATGAAATTTTATATACATTATTTTCACTTTAGTGAACAAGAGGCAGGAAATCCGACAGTTGCAACTCTTGTTTTATTGTCGGCGATTTTAACAGGATGTGGTGTATATGATAAAATCGGTCAATTTGCTGGAGCAGGATCGGCAGTACCAGTTACAGGATTTGCAAATTCTATGGCGAGCGCTGCGCTAGAACATAAGAGTGAGGGGATTGTTCTAGGGATTGCTACAAACATGTTTAAGCTTGCAGGAAGTGTTATCGTGTTTGGCGTTGTTGGAGCATATATTATCGGATTAATAAGATATACTTTTAAAATTTTTATGTCTTAAAGGAGGGGCGAGTATGAGGTTGACAGGAAAACAAACGTGGGTATTTCAAAATGATATTTACGTAAATGCAACGGGTACTGCTGTCGGTCCGAAAGAAGCTGAAGGCCCTCTTGGAAAATGTTTTGATATTTCATATAATGACTTGCATTGTGGAGAGGAAAACTGGGAACTTGCTGAACGAAAATTAATGTCAGACTCAATGCAACAAGCAGTGCAAAAAGGGAATATAAAAACATCACAAATTGATTTCTTTTTAGCGGGCGATTTATTAAATCAAACAGTGACAGCGAATTATGTTGCGCGTCAGTGGGGGATTCCTTTTTTAGGAATGTTTAGCGCTTGTGCGACGTCAATGGAAACTTTAGCAGTTGGATCAGCATTTATAGACGGTGGATTTGCGAATCGTGTCTTAGCTACGGTGAGTAGTCATAATGCAACGGCTGAAAGGCAATTTCGTTATCCAACAGAGTATGGGGGACAAAAGCCAGAAACCGCAAATTCAACTGTTACAGGTGCAGGATCCATATTAATTAGCAAAGAAAAAAGTGCAATTAAAATTACGGCAGCTACGATTGGAAAAGTGCAAGATTTAGGAATTATGAACCCTTTAGATATGGGATCGGCAATGGCACCAGCTGCTGCTCATACAATCCAACAGCATTTTGAAGATTTAGGAAGAAGCGCAGCTGATTATGATTTGATTGTTACTGGTGATTTATCGGCTGTTGGGACACCAATTGCAAAACAACTTTTACTTGAGGAAGGTTATGACCTTGGGCATATATACAATGATTGTGGATTAATGATTTATGATTCAAATCAAGAAGAAGTGTTTGCAGGTGGCAGTGGTTGTGCTTGTTCCGCTGTTGTCACATACGGCCACTTATTACGTGAAATGCAAAAAGGGAATTTACAACGCATTTTTGTCGTTGCAACGGGGGCTTTATTGAGCCCAATGATGATGCAACAAAAGGAAACGATTCCAACAATTGCGCATGGTGTTGTGTTTGAAAGAGTTAAAGGAGAGTGAATTGTGGATTTTGTATATGCATTTCTTGTAGGAGGAGCGATTTGTGTAATTGGACAAGTATTGTTAGATTTTGCAAAGTTAACACCGGCCCATTTAATGGCAAGTTTTGTAGTTGTCGGAGCCATTTTAGACGGATTCGGATTGTATGATAAGCTTATAAAATTTGCAGGTGCTGGAGCAACAGTCCCTATTACAAGTTTTGGACATTCACTATTACACGGAGCAATGCATGCGGCGGAAAAACATGGGTATTTAGGAATTGGTATCGGCATGTTTAGTTTAACGTCTGCGGGCATTTCCGCAGCTATATTATTTTCATTTTTTGTAGCACTTATATGTAAACCGAAAGGATAAATCAAATGAGACGAAGGGTTGTTTTGGTAACAGATGGAGATGAATATGCAAAGCGGACAATTGAGCTGTTAACAAAGGAATTTGGGGGCAGGTGTATTTCAGCATCGCAAAGTAATCCAACCAAATTGACAGGGAAGAAAGTTGTTGAGCTTATTATGCAAACGCCATATGACCCTGTATTTGTCATGTTTGATGACAGTGGATTTATTGGAGAAGGATCTGGTGAAAAGGCTTTAAAATATGTAGCCACACATAAACAAATTGATGTACTTGGTATTTTAGCGGTAGCATCTAATACACATCATTGGGAATGGGCGCGTGTAGATGTAAGCGTAGATCGGAATGGGAATTTAACAGAATACGGTGTTGATAAATTTGGACTTCCAGATGGTGAAATTGGCAGGATTAGTGGGGATACGATTTATTGTTTAGATGATTTGAATGTTCCAGTCATTGTGGGGGTCGGTGATATTGGTAAGATGTGTGGAAATGATGAATGGGAGAGAGGATCACCTATTACTAGAAAAGCAATTCAATTAATTTTGGAAAGGAGTGGGTTTTATGACGAAGCCTAAAAAAGTGAATATCCCGATTTCGTCTTTTTTAAGTGATAATGAAAATTACTTAAAGCAAACTGTTGGATTGGGTGTCACATATGATGTTGGTATTCGTAAATTTCAAATTTTAAACAAAGAAATTGGTGTGTTATTTGTAAATGGACTTTGTGATACGAATTATATTATCCCTATTTTAGAAGAAGCGGTGGATACAAATGAAATAAGGGATGTAGAAGAAGATACAGTAAAGCTTTTAGAGAATCGTTTAATTCATCAACAAGTAAGTAAAGTAAAAACGATGGATGAAGTAATGCTCCAAGTATTATCAGGGCTTATTGTTATATTTGTGGAAGGTGAAACGGAAGCTTTTGCAATTGATGTTCGTAGTTATCCGGGGCGGACACCGACAGAACCAGATACAGAAAAGGTAGTACGTGGTGCAAGGGATGGTTTTGTTGAAAATATCGTTGTAAATACAGCGTTAATTCGTAGAAGGATTCGCGACCCACGTCTTCGAAATGAAATGGTTCGAGTAGGGGATAGATCACAAACCGATATTTGTATTACATATGTACAAGATGTTGCAAATCCAGATTTAGTGAAGATTATAAAACAAGAATTAAATAATATTGAAGTAGATGGGATTACGATGGCGGATAAAACGGTGGAAGAATTTGTAGTCAAACAAGGTTATAATCCATTCCCGCTTATTCGCTACACAGAAAGGCCAGATGTAGCAGCGAACCATTTGTTAGAAGGACATGTGTTAGTACTGGTTGATACATCACCAAGTGCTATGATCACTCCAACAACATATTTCCACCATTTACAGCATGCAGAAGAATTTAGACAAAATCCAGCTGTAGGTACATTTTTACGTTGGGTACGTTTTTTAGGTGTTATTTTCTCGTTATTTTTATTACCATTTTGGTTAGTATTTGTATTTGATCCAACTCTTTTGCCACCGAATCTTGCTTTTATTGGACCGACTAAGATGACGCATTTACCAATTTTATTACAAGTGTTAATGGCAGAGGTCGGACTTGAGTTTTTAAGAATGGCTGCCATTCACACTCCGACGTCGTTATCGTCTGCGGCGGGGTTAATTTCTGCTATATTAATTGGTCAAATTGCCATTGATGTAGGGTTGTTTGTACCAGAAGTTATTTTATATGTAGCTGTTTCGATGATTGGGGCATATGCAACACCGAGCTATGAATTAGGACTAGGAAATAAGGTTGGGAAATTGTTTGTAATTATTTTAACAGGTCTCTTCCATGAGATAGGGTTTGTAATTGGAATGACGATATTGATTTTATTTTTAACGTCTATAAAAAGTTTACAAACACCGTATTTATGGCCGTTTCTACCATTTGATTGGGGCGCGTTAACGAAAATTTTACTCCGACCAACTATGTCTAGTTTAAAAGTGCGTCCTAGTATTGTGCGACCTCAAAATGTAAGAAGACAAAAATAAACGGGATTATGCTCCCGTTTATTTTTTTATTGAAAATTTATTTTTTTTTTAACAAAAACCAAACATTTTTTGTGTACACTTAGAGTAGATATTGTGTATGAAAGGGGAAGAGGACATGATTAAATTATTTGTAAGTGATTTAGATGACACGCTCGTTTACAATGTGAATGATATGCAAAAAGAAGATGAACGTGCACTTTGTTGGCTAGCTGAAAAAGGGACAAATATTTGTTTTGCCTCTGGCCGCTTTACTCACCGAATTGATGAAGTCGTAAAAAAGTTTTCATTCCCGTATTACACAACAGGTTTAAATGGGGCGACAATGTTACTGCCGGACGGTAAAATATTTCATGAATCAAGTTTTGAAGATAGTGTTGCCCAGGAAATATATCGATATATACATAACAAAGGACTAGCAGATATTGTTTGTGCAAATGAGCAGCGATATACAAAAAGAAAAAATGAAAATCATCATACTTTTGAAGAGTATATGGGGGTACATATTGCTGAAATAGAAGCGTTAGAAGAAGAATTTGGTAAGACTGTACATCCAGCGAAATTATTTGTATTTGGAGAAGAAGAGAAAATTGTAGCATTAGATCAAGAGTTACGAAATACGTTTCACAGTGAAGCGGAAGTTTTTATATCAGGTAAACGTTATGTTGATATTATGCCAAGGGGTGTAAGTAAGGGGAGTGCTTTAAGGCGACTAATGGAACATTTAAAAATTGAAGCAAATGAAGTTGCCTGCATTGGAGATTCTTTTAATGACATTTCAATGTTTGAAGTAACCCCGCATTCATTTACTCTTCATCATGCTCATCCATATGTGAAGGAGAAAGCAAATTATGTTGTTCGTTCGGTTGAAGAAGCTGTTATGAAATTACCGTTACTTGTATAAAAAAGAAGCTCGTCACTGACGAGCTTCTTTTTACTTGAATAAAGATTTAACAAAATCAATGATACTTGAGAAGAAATCTTTAACTTTATCTAGGAAACTTTGCCCTTCTTCAGACCCTAAAAAGGCAGAAACGTGTTCTTTTGCTTTATTTAACTGACTGCCAACTTGATTCCAATCGATATTAAGATTTTTCATTTTATCAAATAACGCTACTAAGTTATCCAACTGTTCATCCGTTAATGTAATGCCGAGTTGATCAGCAATTTTTTTAATTAATGAACGTAAATCTTCCGTTGTTTTTGGCTGCTCTTTTGCAATCTCTTCTTTAATTTTTGCAACAAGTTGAACTGCTTTTTCTTCACCAATTTTATCGCCGAGCTGGGCCGTTTGCACCATCTCTTCATTGGCTACTTTTTTTACTTCCTCAGGAATTGCTTTGTTCGATGTTGTTTCATAGGCCTTCATTAAACCTGTTAAAGCAGCAGTTCCTGAAACTTTAAATGGTGCAGTAATTTGAATCTCTGCATCTTTCACACCTGCTGTAATAAGTGCGTTTGTGTACATTGCATCTGTTATTGAATTAATGTTTTTTGAACGTACAATGAGACCAGATCCTGGCTTTGTGTATGTAATCATAGAAGAGGAAATTGCTCGCGTACCAATTTGTGCTTTTGGAACAATTCCTTCTAGAAATTTATGTTCTTCCGCATTAGACACAGTAATAATTGTAGCATCTTTCGGTGCTTTCATTTCTTTTAACAGATCTTGTTTTTGTTGTTCAGATAAGTTTTCTCCTAGTGTAACAATTGATTCTCCCTCAATGATGTCTGCAAATGAAGCTGTTGGCATCATAAATACCGTTACAGCTAATAGCAGAGCTAGTAATTTCGTTTTCACGAAAAATCGCTCCCTTTCTCTTTCTAAAATTTTCGGGCAACACAGTTATTATAGTATATATTTCTTATTTGTCACCTAGCTTTGTCCACATTTCGAAAAAGAAGTATGTAGATTGTCGGATTCTTTTTTGTTTCTAGTCATGAATGTGGTAATATAGTGCTGAGATACTTGAAAGGAGACATATACATATGAAAACTTTAGGATACATATTAATGGAAAATGGTGAAAAAATCGAATTGGAATTTTTCCCAGAAGAAGCACCGAAAACAGTAGAAAACTTTAAAAAATTAGCAGAGCAAGGATTTTATGATGGTGTGACATTCCACCGCGTTATTCCTGGCTTCGTAAGCCAAGGTGGAGACCCAACAGGAACAGGTGCAGGTGGCCCAGGTTACTCTATCCCATGTGAGACGGATGGAAATCCTCATAGACACCTTGTAGGATCACTTTCTATGGCACATGCTGGCCGTAACACAGGTGGTAGCCAATTCTTTGTTGTTCATGAGCCACAACCGCATTTAGATGGCGTACATACTGTATTTGGTAAAGCGACAAGCGGTATTGAAACAGTATTAAACATGCGTCAAGGCGATGTGATGAAAGAAGTTAAAGTTTGGGAAGAGTAAGTTATGGAAAAAGGGAGCTTTTGCTCTCTTTTTTATTTTTTAAATAGGAATGAGTATTTTCTTTACAGTACATGATACAAACTGTACTGTAATTGTTGCTAAAATATATGACTTATGAGAACAAACTTTTAACAAATTACATAGAATACACTAGATTATATGTTTCAATAAACATTTTTTATTATATTAATTTTGCTAGAATTAAGTTGCTCTATGGTGACTAATAATGAAGCGGTAATGAGTAGCGGATGTTACTTTTAACTATCATATAGCATTGTCTTTTATTAAAATCTACTTAGAAAGAAATAGTACTGAAACATATATTTGACTTTCTTCTTTTCGCTTTGTATGATTATCAAGTTGTTTTAGGCTCTTCTCACTCTGTTGAAAATATTGTAAAATGAATGTGATATGAAAAGAGTGATTGAGGGGATTCATAGTTTGTAACTTTTGTAAGAAGGGATAAGGGTTATGTTAATTCGTTTTAAAAAAAGTTATGAAAAAATTGCAATGGGGCTTCTTTCGTTTATGCCAACTGAAAAAGATGTGAAAACATTACAATTGACAATGAAAGAGTATGAAGCGAAAGAGGATTGGCAATTGTATTTGTGGAAGCAAAATGAAGATTTTGTTGGAATAATGGGGATTGTAAAAAAAGAGAATCAAGTATTAGAAATTCAGCATTTGAGTGTGAACCCGTCTCATCGTCATATGGGAATTGGGACGATGATGGTTCAAGAGTTAAAGAGCAAATTTCTTGAGTTTACAATTTGCGGAAATGAGCAAACAGCTAGTTTTTGCGAAAAGTGTAAAGGGCTTGAACAAAATATACATTCATGAAAGCAGGGATAAGTAGTTTATTATCTCTGCTTTCTTTTTTGTAATTGTTCTTTGCGTTCAGTGATGACTTCTGTTCGATCACGTAATGTGTGCTTGTGTAGGATATATTCACTAGGAGTAGCGTTCATATCTTTCCACGGAAGGTTTTGTTTCTGACATAACTGCATACATTTCTTTTCCAATGATGTGTCCGATAATGGTAAAAATAACGGTACAAAACTTTCTTTTTTTTGTATAGATTGCACTCTTTCATTGAGTAAGGGTAGAAGTTGCGCTTGATTGATTCCTAAACGTTGTAAAAGTGCACTGTTTTTTTCTAAAATTGTGATTGCACTTTTCATCATCTTTGTGGCGCCATTCCAGTTAGTGCGTCTTTGGTGGTATAAAGAAACTGCCACTTGAATGAGACCGACTAAGTAATCATCACGATTTCCTCTCGGTTTGGTTTTCCAATACTCTTCCAATATTTCGTGACATTCAAAATAGTCATAGTCTCCGTGAAAATGAATTAAAAATTGTATGTATTCGGTAGGATACATATTTTTCGCCCCTATCTAACGATTATAAATACAAGTGTATCATAGAAATATGAACAATAAACGACTAGGGGATTTTCCCTAGTCGTTTATTGTTCATGTTAGCAGAAGCAAGCTGCCCCTACAATAATTAGTAAAATAAACAGTACAACAAGTAATGCGAACCCACCGCTAAAACCGCAATCAACGTGACCCATAGTTTTTTGACCTCCTACATTGTTCTTACTACACTGTTATCATATGAAGCTGTGGGCATGATGACATAGGCATAGGTCTATTTTTAATTAAATTTCTTAAAAAGGTTGGATAGAACATGAGTATGCTCTATACTTATGTTGTTATAGAAAAAATGTGGTGGGATGCTTTGTGCAGTATAATTTTAAAGTAGAGGCTTTTGAAGGGCCTTTAGATCTATTGTTACATTTAATACATCGTTATGAAATTGATATATATAATATTCCTGTAGCGGATATTACAGAACAATATTTGTCTTATGTCCATACGATGAAAGAACTACAATTAGATGTTGCAAGTGAGTATTTAGTAATGGCTGCAACGTTATTGCAAATTAAAAGTAAAATGTTGTTGCCGAAACATGAAGAAGATGTACTTGATAATGGTGATGACTTTATAGATGACCCTCGTCAAGAATTGATGGAGAGGTTAATTGAATATAAGAAATATAAGCAAGTTGCTACTGAGTTAAAAGAAAGAGAACAAGAAAGAGCACAGCTATATACACGTCCGCCAATTGATTTTACATCGTTGCAACAAGAAGAGGAGACAAGCTTACCTCTTGATGTTACGTTATATGATATGCTAGCGGCATTTCAAAAATTAATGCGCCGTAAAAAAGCAAAGAAACCTGTAACAGCACGAGTTACTCGTCAAGAAATACCAATTGAACAAAGAATGACTGATATTCTAAAACAGTTAGAAATAAAAGGTGGCCGTCAAAGTTTTTATGATTTGTTTGCTGATGAAGAACGTGAAATAATGGTTGTAACATTTTTAGCGGTTCTTGAGCTTATGAAAAAACAACAAATTAGCATTGAGCAAGAACATAATTTTGATGAAATTTTTGTATCGAGTTCTAATAAATCCGCATAGAGCTTGTATGGGAAATGGGATAGAGAAACAGTTTATCTCATGTTACGTTTTAATGAATCGTTTGGAACAAGAAAAGAAATATTGAACCGAACGCATTGATTGTGATTCGGTTTTTTGATGTGTATTTTTAATGAGAAAATAGGAGGAAGGAGCTCGGACAATGGATAGAAAAGAACAAAAATCAATCATTGAAGGGCTTTTGTTTGTTTCTGGTGATGAAGGGATTTATCCAGAACAAATAGCGAAAGTTCTTGAAATTGAAGTGAATGAAGTAATAGATATTTTAGAAGAAATGCAAAAAGAATATGAAGGTGCACATCGCGGTTTGCAAATTGTACAATATGCAAAAGTATATCGCTTTGCTACAAAGAAAGAACATGCTTCGTACTATCAGAAATTAATAGATATCCCAACAGCTGCCTCACTCTCTCAAGCTGCTCTTGAAACGTTAGCGATCGTTGCATATCGTCAACCGATTACAAGGACAGAAATGGAAGAGATTCGAGGGGTAAAAACGGACAAGGCACTACAAACGTTAGTTTCACACTTACTTATAAAAGAAACTGGCCGAGCAGAAGGTCCAGGGCGTCCTATTTTATATGGAACGACAAAAGAATTTTTGGACACATTTGGATTGAAAACATTAGATGATTTACCGCTACTTTCTGAAGAGAGTGAACAAATGAATGAAGCAGATTTATTCTTCGGTTCTTTACAAGAAATATCAAAATAAAAGCTTAGCATTTTGCTAAGCTTTTTTTGTATATCAATTATATCCCGTGCCATACTAAGTGAAAAAAAGGAGACGAGTTATGAAGGGTATACGAAGTATTTTGTTGTTAATTTCTGTTTTATTATGTTTTTCTTTAAATAGTACCTCGGCTAAAAGATATATGATGTCTATTCATGCTACGTCTCCTTTACATATGCAGCGGCAACATCTTAGTAAAATGCAAGTGAACTTTTTAAAAGTTGGACAAGGTGATGCAACACTTATTGTATTGCCAAATGGACAAACAATGTTAATTGATGGAGGACCTTATGAAGCAGGAGAGGTTATCATTCAAAAACTAATCGAAAAAGGGATAAACCATTTAGATGTTATTGTTAGTACGCATCCTGATATGGATCATATTGGTGGACTAATTCCGATTGTAGAGCAAATGCCGGTCTCACTTATACTAGATAGTGGAAAAACATATAGCTCTTTTACATATCATACGTATCGAAATAATATTAAGAAAAGGGGAATACCTTTTGTTTCGGTAAAGGAAGGACAATATATACCGCTAGATCCACATGTTTCTATACAGGTATTAAACAATGGGAAATCGAAAGATGAAAATAATGAATCCTCAATTGTTTTAAAGGTTCGATATGGAAAGGCTGACTTTTTATTGATGGGCGATGCTGATGTACGGACGGAACATGAGATATTAAAGCAATTTGATGTACATGCAGATATATTAAAAGTTGGGCATCATGGCTCATATACTTCAACAAGTGAAACGTTTATAAAAAAAGTAGAACCACAGTTCGCTATTCTTTCGTATGGGAGTAGCAATCCGTATGGCCATCCTCACCAAAGTGTATTAAGGAGATTGAAACGGCACGGTATAATGATATATGGAACAAATAAACGCACTGTAGAAGTGAATACAGATGGGGAACATATTATGATAGGGTCTAGTGGATTAATGCCATTATTGAAGTAATTCATACATTAGAGATGGAGACCGTCCCTTTTTGGAAAAAATGAATAACATATATTATAATTACGAGAGACGTAATTATAATATATGTTTCGTTAAACAAAATGGAAATTTCATTAGAATGTATAGACAACTACTCGTGCGTATATTAAGATGGAATTAGGCGAATAAGGTAATAAGAACAAGTAGGAAAGTTTATGGGAAAGGGTCGATGAAAATGAAAACGCAAATTGTCATCAATGCCAAAATTTACACAGGTCAAGAAGTAGTGGGAAACGGATTTATTCGTTACGCAGAAACAATTAAAGAAATTGGTTTGATGGCTCAATATGTACCACAAGAAGATGAAACTGTTATTGATGCTACAGGGAAGATTGTAATTCCAGGTATGATTGATGTTCATATTCATGGTGGATACGATATTGATGCGATGGATGCAAATAGCGATGGATTAGTAACTCTAGGTAAAGAAATGTTAAAAGAAGGGGTTACAACTTACTTCCCGACAACAATGACACAAGCTCCAGAAGCAATAGAAGCGGCACTAAGTGCTGCAAAGGAAGCGAAAGAAAAAGGAGCACATTTCGAATATATTCATTTAGAAGGACCGTATGTTTCAAAAAAACGTGCAGGTGCACAACCACTAGAACATATCGTTCCTGCGAATATTGAACAGTTTAAACAATGGCAGGAAGCAAGCGGTAATTTAATTAAGTTAGTAACATATGCACCAGAGGAAGAAGGAGCATTAGAGTTTGAACAGTATCTTGCTGAAACTGGTGTTGTTGGCACAATGGGGCATACAGATGCAATTGATGCGCAACTAAAAAATAGAAACATTACACATGCAACACATTTGTACAATCAAATGCGTGGATTACATCACCGTGAACCAGGAGTTGTTGGTCATGTGTTATTAAATCCAGATGTAATGGTTGAAGTAATTACAGATGGCATTCATATTCACCCTGATATGGTGAAATTAGCATATAAATTAAAAGGACCGAAAAAAGTAAGTGTCATTACTGACGCAATGCGAGCAAAAGGTCTTGAAGATGGATTATATGAACTTGGCGGACAGCCAGTACATGTAAAAGATGGTAGTGCTCGATTAGAAGATGGAACGTTAGCTGGTAGTATTCTAAAAATGGATCAAGCTTTCCGAAATGTAATTGAATTTACAGGATGTTCAATCGAAGACGCAGTACGTATGACATCAGTTAACCAGGCAGAAGAGTTTGGATTAAATAATAAAGGTGCGTTAGCGGTAGGGAAAGATGCAGACTTTGTTGTGATGACTGAAAATTTACATGTATATGATACCGTTCGTTTAGGAATTCATATGAAGGAAGGGAAGTAATTAAATGAATATTCTTGTTGTAAAAACTCCAGAAGAATTAGCAGAAGCAGGTTATAAATTAATTGAAGAAGTTGTAAAATCAAAAGAAAATCCAACATTAGGAATGGCTACAGGAAGCTCTCCATTAGGTATTTATGCAGAAATGCGAAAAAATAAACTTGATACAAGTCATGTAACCACTGTAAACTTAGATGAGTACGTAAATTTACCACACGAAGATAAAAACAGCTATCACTATTTCATGCAAGAACAGTTGTTTGATTATCTTCCATTTAAACAAACTTATGTACCAAACGGGATGGCAAGTGATTTAGAGGAAGAGTGCACACGTTACGAGAGCATTCTAGCTGCTAACCCAGTTGACCTACAGATTCTTGGAATCGGTGAAAACGGTCACATCGGATTTAACGAGCCAGGAACAGCATTTAATTCTCCAACTAACATTGTTGAATTAACAGAATCTACACGCCAAGCAAACCTTCGTTTCTTCGAAAAAGAAGAAGATGTGCCAACTCATGCGATTACAATGGGAATTGGAAGCATTATGAAAGCAAAACAAATTCTACTTGTTGCTATGGGGCCTAAAAAGGCAGAAGCACTTAAAGAGTTATTGCAAGGTGAATATAGTGAAGCGTGTCCTGCTACAGTTTTACAACGTCATCCGAATGTAACCGTAATCGCTGATCAAGAAGCTCTATCTTTATGCAGTGAGGCGATTGCTGATGAACATCGACAAGTATTCACCATTTCCGATCTATTATCAGATTCAAGAGTGGGTGAAACAGCTAATTGAGGACGGCGAATGGAAGCCGGGAGACAAAATCCCATCTGAGAATGAACTTTGTGATAAGTTCGAAGTGAGTCGTATGACAATCAGACAGGCGATTAATAATTTAGTGGAACAAGGCTATTTATATCGGAAACGTGGAATTGGAACGTTTGTCCAACTTCCGAAAGTGGAACAAAAATTGCAAGGAATGACGGGATTCACAGAAGATATGATTTCTCGCGGGATGAACCCAAGTAGTCAATTACTTAGTTTCCGCCTCGTTCCAGCTACTGCGAAAATAGCAGACCGGTTGAGAATACAGGAGGGGGAGTCGGTTTATGAAGTGAGGCGTATTCGCTTAGCTGATGATGAACCGATTGCTTTTGAGACGACATATTTGTCGCCAGCTCTTGTAAAAGATATTAACGAAGAAATATTGCAACAATCTTTATATGAACATTTAGAGAAAAAACTGGGCTTTAAGCTTGTTAGCGCTACTCAATCAATTGAAGCTTCCATTGCAACGGATAATGAAGCTGAACATCTGCATATTCCTAAAAAGGCGCCTGTGCTTGTAATGCGCCAATGGTCATATTCAGAAGGTGAGATACCGTTAGAGTATGTGAAATGTATTTATCGTGGGGATCGTTATAAATTTATTACAAACATCGCACGTAACAAATAATATATTTCAGTTTGTAAAGTACAGTGAATTTTAAAGTGTTTAACATGTAAAGAAATAAAAATACGACTCATCCTTATAAGGAGTGAGTCGTATTTTTATTATGAGTAATTACGTGGTTAACAGCATCTTTAACCGTATTTACTACATAGTGAGCGTGCTCTTTTACTGCGTCATCTGCTTGAGACATAGCAAAACTGTGAGGAGTTAAAGAGAACATTGGAATATCATTATAAGAATCCCCTATGCAAGCAATTTCCTCTGGTTGTATTTGGAATTCTTTTAATAAAATAGAAATAGCAGAACCTTTACTAATATTAGGTGGCATTACATCTAAACATTGTTCTGCTGAAATGAAGGTGCTAACTTTCCCATGAAATTTTTCATCAATTTTTTTCTGAAGGAGTTGTAAGCTTTCCTTCGTTCCACCGACAGAAATTTTATTTGGAAAAATTGTATCATCAATTTTCTGTAATAGATTAGGTTCTTCAACAGAAGTCATCGTTACTTGTTGTTCAAGTTCATGAATAAACGGTGTTTTTTCTTCAATGTAGTAGTTATGTTCATCACTTACATAACGGAAATAAGGGTCTTCATTTGTCATAGCTAACAAATCTGGAAGAATGCTGGAATCGAAAGTTGCAGATAATAGCTTCTTATTTTCATGTGTATATACAAAAACACCATTTACACTAATACGATGGAAATTTGTATTAACCGCTCTCATTAAGTCTGCAATTTCATTATCAAGTCTTCCAGAAGCGAAACAAAGAATTACATTTTGTTCAGCTAAGCTGCGCAAAGCGATAACATCTTGTTCGTCGATAAAACCTCCGTGTTGCATCATTGTTCCATCAATATCACTTACAAACATTTTAATCATGTTGCAATCTCCTTTCTATGTACAGTTGCCCTTACATTATACGCATCATATACAAACATGTCTAAAAAATGAATTTTTATTAAATGGTAGATGTTTTACATTGACGACAAAGAAGAATATTCTGTAACATAAAAGCAGGCTATTTAAGTACGAGGGTGGTGTTATATGAGTAATTATCTAGAAATTAAAAAAGTTTTAAATAATAATGTCATCATTGCTAGCCATCCTGAACACGAGGAAGTAGTAGTGATTGGTAAAGGAATTGGATTTGGAAAAAAAGCGAAAGATGTATTGGAGCAAGAACAAATTGAAAAAATGTTTGTTTTAAAAAATGAACGTGATCGAGAACAATACAAACTGTTAGTGCCGCATGTGAGTGAAAAATTAATTGAATTAATGAATGACATTATGTTCTACATTCAAGACAAGGCAAAATCGCCATTAAATGAACATATTCACATCGCTTTAACAGATCATATTTCTTTTGCAGTTAAGCGGTTAAAACAAGGACTTACAATAGATAATCCTTTTCTGGTTGAAACGAAAATGCTGTATCCAGAAGAATATGAAATTGCTGAAGGTGTTGTAGACCTTTTAAATTCTCGTTTGCAAATTACATTGCCAGAAGGAGAAATTGGTTTTATTGCACTCCATATTTACAGTTCACTTACAAATTCAGATTTATCTTCAGTTAATCAAAACTCCCGTCTCATCGCACAACTTGTATCTTTAATTGAAACAAGCTTACAAATTACATTAGACCAAGAAAGTATTCACTATTTGCGCCTTATTCGTCATTTGCAATATGCTATTGAACGGGTGAAAAAGGGAGAAAAAGTTGAGGAATCACAAAGCTTTGCTGATTTATTAAAGGCAGAATATCCCGTCTGTTATAATTTAGCCTGGAAGCTAGTTAAGGTCATGCAAAAAGAATTGCAATTGCCTGTATATGAAGCTGAAAGTATTTATTTAACAATGCACTTGCAACGATTAGTGAAAGCGGAGCATGTGTAAAAAGACATATATTTTTGTCTAAAATGAAAACGTTAAAAAAAATCATTGAATCGCTTACAATAGTTATGTATAATAACTATTGCAAAGTTATACAAATTTCGACAAACACATTAAGGTAAGTAACGAAAACGTTTGCCTTAATTATAGTGAACTTATACGTAAACCTATTTTTGACACGTGTTACTGATTCGATCAGGCATGAGTGGAGAAAAGCCAGGAATGTAAGCTAGAGAAAGGGATATACTACCCTTTGTATAGCTATCGTTCTATCTTTTTTTCCTCATGCCTTTTTGGCGTTTGTCGGAAGGTATCAATATAGATAAGAGAGGAAGGGTTTCCATGTTTAAGAAGATCTTTGGTGTTCTTCAAAAAGTCGGGAAAGCGTTAATGCTTCCAGTAGCGATTTTACCGGCAGCAGGTATTTTACTTGGATTTGGTAATGCATTTCAAAATCCACAGTTAACAAATGTTATTCCTGCTTTAAAAGCAGATTGGTTCGTAATGGTTGCAAAAATTATGGAACAATCTGGTGATATTATTTTCGCTAACCTTGCATTATTATTCGCAGTTGGGGTAGCAATTGGTTTAGCGGGTGGAGACGGAGTAGCTGGTTTAGCAGCATTCGTTGGCTACCTAATTATGAACAAAACGATGAGTGTGTTCTTAGAAGTAGATAAGTTAGTAAAAGTAACAAGTTCTGGAGCAGACCCAGTGAAAATTGGATTTGCAGATCCAGCATATGCGAATGTATTAGGAATTCCAACGCTACAAACAGGAGTATTTGGTGGTATTATCGTCGGTATAGTAGCGGCATATTGCTATAATAAATACTTCAATATTGAATTACCTTCATACTTAGGTTTCTTTGCAGGTAAGCGTTTCGTACCGATCGCAACTGCAACATTCTCTTTAGTAGTAGGTATTATCATGTGCTTCATTTGGCCATACATTCAAGGTGGCTTAAATACGTTCTCACATCAAATGATTGATGCGAATAGAACATTAGCAGCATTTATTTTTGGTTTAATTGAACGTTCATTAATTCCATTTGGATTACATCACATTTTCTATTCACCGTTCTGGTTCGAATTTGGTCAGTACACAAATGCGGCTGGCGAATTAATCCGCGGTGACCAAAAAATCTTTATGGCACAGTTAAAAGATGGTGTAGAATTAACAGCAGGTACATTTACAACTGGTAAGTATCCGTTCATGATGTTCGGTCTTCCAGCAGCAGCTTTAGCAATGTACCATGAAGCACGTCCAGAAAATAAAAAATTAGCAGCTGGTATTTTAGGTTCTGCTGCATTAACATCTTTCTTAACAGGTATTACAGAACCACTTGAATTTTCATTCTTATTCGTAGCACCAGTATTATTCGGAATTCACGCTGTATTTGCTGGTCTATCATTTATGACAATGCAAATTTTAGGTGTTAAAATTGGTATGACATTCTCTGGTGGTTTAATCGACTTTATGTTATTCGGTGTATTACCAGGCCGTACAGCATGGTGGTGGGTAATTATTGTTGGTCTTGTACTAGCAGTTATTTACTACTTCGGATTCCGCTTTGCAATCCGTAAATGGAATTTAAAAACACCTGGTCGTGAAGTAGCAAATGCGAATGACGGCGCAGGAAAAACAGAAGCAGGTGAACTTCCTCGAGAAGTATTAGTAGCACTTGGTGGTAAAGAAAACATTGCTTCTTTAGATGCTTGTATTACTCGTTTACGTGTTCAAGTTAACGAACAAAAGAATGTAAACAAAGACCGCTTAAAAGAACTTGGAGCGGCTGGTGTACTTGAAGTTGGAAATAACATTCAAGCTATTTTCGGACCAAAATCTGACACATTAAAATCACAAATTCATGATATTATGTCAGGTCGTACACCTCATATTGAAAAAGAAGAGCCTGTAAAGGTAGAAGAAACTCCTCAAAAAGTTGATGAAAATGAAACAATCGTATCACCAATTGAAGGGAAAATCTTACCGATTACAGAAGTACCTGATCAAGTATTCTCAGGAAAAATGATGGGAGACGGATTTGCAATCGAGCCAACAGAAGGAACAGTAGTTTCTCCAGTTAATGGTGAGATCGTCAATGTATTCCCTACAAAGCATGCGATTGGTATTCAATCTGAGGGTGGAAAAGAGATATTAATTCACTTTGGTATTGATACTGTAAAATTAAATGGTGAAGGATTTGAGGCACTTGTAGCGCAAGGCGACAAAGTGAAACAAGGACAGCCATTATTAAAAGTAGATCTTGCATTCGTAAAAGAAAATGCACCATCTATTATTACGCCAATTGTATTTACAAATTTACAACAAGGGCAACAAGTCGAATTGAAAAAAGATGGAAATGTTAAGAAGGGCGAAAACGCTATTATTGACATTCAGTAGGAATTTGACGCAAAATGTTTATAATTATAATAGGCGATGTGGTTGACCGAACATCGCCTATTATATACAATAGATGATGTAGTACTCACGTCTATACAACTAAAAAAACTGTAATTTAAAGGAGATAAATTATCATGGAAAAAATCTTTAAAGTAACTAGCGACTCAGGAATTCATGCACGTCCAGCAACTCTACTTGTAAACACTGCAAGCAAATTTGGTTCTGACATTAACTTAGAGTATAACGGAAAAAACGTTAACTTAAAATCAATCATGGGCGTTATGTCTTTAGGCATTCAACAAAACGCAGAAATTAAAATCACTGCAAATGGTGATGATGCAGCTCAAGCACTAGCAGCTATCGAAGAAACTATGAAAAACGAAGGATTAGGAGAATAATGACTCTTAATATTCAAGGGATCGCTGCATCAAGTGGGATTGCTATTGCAAAGGCTTTCAGACTTGAGAATCCTGAATTTAACATTGAAAAGAAATCAATTACAAACGAAGCTGCTGAAATTGCACGCTTAGACGCTGCGCTTGAGAAAGCAAAAACTGAATTAGAAGCAATTAAGGACCACGCTTTTGCTGAGCTGGGTGCTGATAAAGCTGCGATCTTTGAAGCACATTTATTAGTATTAAATGATCCAGAACTAGTAAATCCGGTAAAAGATAAAGTAAATAGCGAAAAAGTAAATGCTGAATTTGCAATGGATGAAGTTGCATCAATGTTTATTTCTATGTTTGAAAACATGGATAACGAATATATGAAAGAACGTGCTGCGGACATTCGTGACGTAACAAAACGCGTTCTTGCACATTTACTAGGAATTAACTTCTCAAACCCTGGTACAATTTCTGAAGAAGTAATCATTATTGCTGAAGATTTAACACCATCTGATACAGCTCAGTTAAACCGTAAGTATGCAAAAGGTTTCACGACTGATATCGGTGGACGTACATCTCACTCTGCAATTATGGCTCGTTCTATGGAAATTCCTGCAGTTGTTGGTACGAAAGTTGTTATGGAGAAAATCCAAAACGGCGATATCGTAATCATCGATGGTTTAGATGGAGAAGTAATTGTAAACCCATCGGAAGAAACTCTTCGTTCTTTTGAAGAAAAGAAAGCGAAATTTGAAGAGCAAAAAGCAATATGGGCAAAATTAAAAGACCAAGCTACTGTAACAAGCGATGGACATCACGTTGAGCTTGTTGCTAATATCGGAACACCAAATGATGTACAAGGTATTATCGATAATGGCGGAGAAGGCGTTGGTTTATACCGTACAGAATTCTTATACATGGGCCGTGACAATCTTCCAACAGAAGAAGAGCAGTTCGAGGCGTATAAAGCAGTTCTTCAAGGTGTAAAAGAAGGTCAACCTGTCGTTGTTCGTACACTTGACATCGGTGGAGATAAAGAGCTTCCATACTTACATTTACCAAAAGAAATGAACCCATTCTTAGGATACCGTGCAATTCGCTTATGTCTTGATGAACAAGATGTGTTCCGTACACAACTTCGTGCATTACTTCGTGCTAGCGTATACGGTAACTTAAAAATTATGTTCCCAATGATTGCAACTCTTGATGAGTTCCGTCAAGCGAAAGCGATCTTATTAGAAGAGAAAGCAAAGCTTGTAGAAGCGGGTACAACTGTTTCTGATTCTATTGAAGTGGGTATGATGGTTGAAATTCCAGCTTCAGCAGTATTAGCAGATCAATTCGCAAAAGAAGTTGATTTCTTCTCTATCGGAACAAATGACTTAATCCAATACACAATGGCTGCAGACCGTATGAACGAGCGTGTAGCTTACTTATACCAACCATATAACCCATCTATTTTATGTCTTGTAAAAATGGTTATCGATGCTGCTCATAAAGAGGGCAAATGGGCTGGTATGTGTGGTGAGATGGCGGGAGATTCACTTGCTATCCCATTATTATTAGGATTAGGCTTAGATGAGTTCAGTATGAGTGCAACATCTATCCTTCCTGCAAGAACACAACTAAGCAAGTTGTCAAAAGCAGAAATGGAAACATTAGCAGAAAAAGCATTAACAATGTCAACTGCTGAAGAAGTTGTTGAATTAGTTAAAAGCATATAATCATAAAAAAACCTGAGTCGATTTGAAATCGGTCTCAGGTTTTTTCTATAAGAAAAGTAAATCTTATTAGCTTACTATCGAGGATAAAGAACAGAATTAGATAGCGATTGCAACGATATCAGTAGGGCATACACGTAAAATGCCAGTAAAAGTATTTCGATTTTGATTGTTCTTATCGTCTTTATTGTTATCTTTGTCGTCTTTATCATTATTACGAGCTAAAGCAGAGAAAAGAGCAACACCGTTAGCGAAACCTTCAAAAATTACATTGTTGAAAGTACCATTACCTCTAATGCTTAAAAGAGAAAGCTCTGTTCCAACTGAAATGCTAGCAAGTACGTTACATACAGCTGGTTGTTGTGGCTTAACTACTTCTTTCTCTTTCTCATGATGTCTGCACTCTCTTTCATGATGATGACAGTCTCTAAAGTTATCACAGCATCCAAATGATCCAAACATAATCCTCATCACCCCCTTCACACTTATAATCTATGTAAGTTCGGTAGTTAGTGACTGGACAGAGCGTGGAATTTTTTCTAGGGTATTTTCTCATTTTAAAAGACTAGCTGGGTGTTTAGTACGGAATGATGTTTAAAATAGGGGAAATATCACAAAAAAGTGTAAAGACCACCAAAATGAATGAAATAGGTAGGCTTTACACTTTTTTACTTTTATATAAAACAATGATATATACTGGGAGAGCTAACAGTAATGGTGCAATGGATCGTGCAGTATGTTTTTCTGCGTCTAATTGGAACGCTTCTTCTTTTGGGAATTGTAACACTGATATGTTTGCAGCATCGCCAATAAAATATAGAAGTAGTACAGTTACTATGTAACTTAAAAGTGCGATAAAGCTTCCGTATGAACTCAATGAAAATCCCTCTCTTGTTATCTATTTGTTATCATTGTATCATAATTGTAACAAAAATACACGGTTATATTTCGATACTTTAACAAATTTCGACACAAAACGTCATATTTGTTTATGGAATTAACATAAACTGTACTGTTTATCTATCTGTAGATATCGAATAACACATTGTAATATTACGGATGTGTGACAGAGTATAAAAAAACGAAGGTAATGAAATTACCTTCGTTTTTACTATTTTGCCCATTCACTCACTTGCTCTACGCTCATTCGTGGTGCAGGGTGGCCTTTTAAAGTTGATTCACCAATTGTAATAAGCATAATTGGTACGTATCGAGATGAAACATTGAATTCTTCTGTAAGTGCTTGTGGATTGAAACCACCGATAGCGCAAGTGTCCCAGCCAGTTGCTTTAGCTGCAAGCATAAGTTGCATTGCTGCTAAAGATGCATTTGAAAAAGCAGCATCTCTTGGGAATTGTTCACGAGTATATGCAGATTCAATATTTTTAGCTAAACGCTCTTTTGCTTCTTCTTTCATAAAGCCTTGTTCAACAATTGGACCATAAACGGGTGCAACATTTTTATAAGCTTCTAAATCACCTAAAACAGCGACTACTGCGGAAGCATCGAGAATTTGTTGTTGGTTATAAGCAATTGGATGTAATCGTTTTTGTACATCTTCTCCTTGGAAAACAAGGAATTTCCAGTGTTGCAGGTTCCAAGCAGAAGGTGCTTGTGCAGCTGCTTTTAAAATTTCATGTAATTCTGTCGATGAAATTTCTTTGTCTGGGTTGAATGCACGTGTAGACGTGCGTTCATATAGAACGTTAAAAAAGTTATCGTTTGTCATTATATATCCTCCAAATTATATATCAAATTATTTGAAAATAAATGTAATATCTTCTACTTACATTTTGTAAGTTGTCGAGTTTAAGAATATAATATCTTTATTTTAATTGTCAAGTTTTAAAGAGTAAGCTAGGGCATTCATACAAACGATACAATTCCTATAATCATACACTAAAAAAGGAATTTATAGAGTGAAAAAGCGAAGATTACATTCTCAATTAGCTTGTTGCTATGTATCCCTCACGCATTAAAGTTTTTGGGAATAGCTATTTATAAAACGTTTGTGAGGAATTCTGTAGAACAAGATATATGAAGTGAGTGAAGACTAGTGATGAACATACTACATTTTTTATTAGAGAATACGGTTTTCCAAAATGTACTACAAGATCTTAAGTTAAATGTCCTTTATATAGAAAATGGATGCACACATCAACAAACGATTGAAAATATTCATCCCAAATGTATGTTTATAGCAAATAGTTTTGAAGAAGGAGAACTATTGTTTCATAAGACTAAACCGCATATTGTAATTATGTATGTAACAGATTTTTCTCAAATAAAATATATAAAGAATATGTATAATCCACATAGTACATTCATTGTCATTTGGGATCAACAAATAACAAATGAGTTTACAGAGGTGCTTACGTTAGGAATACGTAATATTGTGATAGCCCCAGTAACTCCACAAGTAGTGTTAGAAGAAGTAAATAAAAGTTTGTATCAACTTTCTTTAGTGCGGCAAGTAAGTTTGCAACAAGAACTACTGCAGATGATGTTTGATTTTCACAATGATCTATTATTTATAGTAGAAGATGATGAGATTGTTGATTGTAATACGAATTTTTTAGAGTTTTTTGGATATGAAAATTTGTTTGATTATCGTGAGCAACATTTAGTGTTTGCCGAACATTTTATTAGAGAAAATGGATATTATTCGACGACTCATGATATAACATGGTTAGATGATACATTATCATATGATAGAAGAATTAAGATGTCTAATTATGAAGGAATTGTATCAACCTTTTTATTACGTGCGACGCCGTTACCAGAAGATTTATCGAGATTTATTGTAAAGTGTACAGAGATTACAGAATTAGATGAAATCTATCAAGAACAAGAAAGACTTGCCATGATAGATTCATTGACAGAGATTTATAATCGTTTGAAGTTCCAACAAATATTAGAGGTAGAGTGGGATAATGTGATACGTAACGATGAAAAAGTGGCAATTATATTATTTGATATAGATAATTTTAAAACAGTAAATGACACATATGGTCATGATTTTGGAGACTTAGCATTAATACAACTTGCAGAACTTATGAAGTCTAAAGTAGAGCAACAACATGTATTTGCAAGATGGGGAGGAGAAGAATTTATTATATTAGTGACAAATACAGTAGAAAAAGAAGCATTTCAAGTTGCAGAATCATTGCGCTTTTTTATTGAAACAAAACAATTCTCTGGAATTTCGAAATTAACAGCGAGTTTTGGAGTAGCGTTATATGAGAAAGGAATTACAAGAGAAGAATTAATGCAGCGAGCGGACATTGCATTATATGAAGCGAAAAAAAATGGGAAAAATCAGGTATGTATATATAGAAAAGAAAAAATGTGATTTTTCGCAACTAATTGTTGCGATTTTTTTTTATTGCCTGATAATAGTAGTAGGGAGACCATATGTAATGAAGTAATTATGGAGGAACAATATGATAAAAAAAATAATAGTAGTTGCTTCATTATGTACTGTTGTTTGCGGCGGAGTATACTATGCTTTCTATGCTCCCAGTGTAATGGAACAAACAGTGTTAACTACTAATGTGGCCCCGGCTATTGGGTCAGAAGTGCAAGATAATATAGAAAAAAAAGAAGAGAGACAAATTGATTATGCTAGTATATCTCAAAAATTAGATCAATATTTAGTAGGAAAGCAATTTAATGGGACAGTTTTGGTGACTGATAAAGAGCGTGTTATATTGAATAAAGGATATGGATATGCTGATGTTCAAAATAAAATAGAAAATACACCTCAAACAAAATATCGTATCGGTTCTATTACGAAAACAGTAGTTGCTACATCTATTTTACAGCTACAAGAACAAGGGAAATTAAACATTCAGGAAAATGTAAATACATATATTCCTTCATTTCCAGCAGATAAAAATATCACTTTATATCATTTATTAACGCATACATCGGGTTTACCGGAAAGCGGCAAAGGAAAAGTGAATGCGGCTTCTCGTATAAACTTAGTAAATTGGATTGGAAGTCAAAAAGTAGAGTTTCCACCAGGAGCAGGTTGGAGATATACAGATTATAATTATATGGTGCTTGCTTATATTATAGAAAGCATATCAAAAAAAACGTTAGGAGATTACATAAAAGAAAATATATTTATTAAAGCAGAAATGCACGAATCTGGTATGGGAAATATGGCTCCGGGAGATCAGCATTTTACTAAAGGGTACGTTAAGAAAGATAATGTACTTGAACCTGCACAAAAATTGTCAATGGATTGGTTATACGGTTGCGGCGAGATGTATACGACAGTTGGAGATATGAAGAAATTAGACGAAGCAATTATAAATGGGAAACTTCTTTCTGAACAAAGTATGCAAGCGATGTTTTCGCCTTCAGAAGAACGGAAATATGCATTTAGTTTTTATATATACCCAGATTATTTTCATAATCATGGTGTACTATCTGGTTGGAACACTTTCAATAATTTTAATAAAGAAAAAGGGACTTTTGTTATTTTATTTTCAAATGTGAAAAATAGTATGGATGATGATTTTAATAATGAGTTTCGAAAGATGGTAAATGATTTATTAGAACAAAGGGGATGAGAATATGGAAAACAAAATTTTATCAATAGGTTTCATCGGTATTGGTGTAATGGGAAAAAGTATGGTTCGTCATTTAATGCAAGAAGGTCATAAAGTATATGTATATAATAGAACGAAAGCGAAGACAGATTCTTTAGTACAAGATGGTGCAAATTGGTGTGATACACCGAAAGAGTTAGTGAAGCAAGTAGATGTTGTAATGACTATGGTTGGATATCCACATGATGTTGAAGAAGTGTACTTTGGAAGTGAAGGGATTATAGAGAATGCAAATGAAGGCACGATAGCCATTGATTTTACGACATCTACACCAACATTGGCAAAACGTATAAATGAAGTTGGTAAAAGAAAGAATGTATTTACGTTAGATGCCCCAGTATCTGGAGGAGATGTTGGTGCTAAAGAAGCAAGACTTGCAATTATGGTCGGTGGAGAGAAAGACATATATGATAGATGTTTACCGTTATTTGAAAAACTAGGAACAAATATTCAGTTACAAGGACCAGCTGGGAGTGGACAACATACGAAAATGTGCAATCAAATTGCAATTGCATCCAACATGATTGGAGTATGTGAAGCTGTTGCTTACGCGAAAAAGGCTGGACTAAATCCAGATAAAGTATTAGAGAGTATTTCAACAGGTGCAGCAGGTAGTTGGTCATTAAATAATTTAGCTCCTCGAATGTTAAAAGGAGACTTTGAGCCAGGGTTTTACGTAAAGCATTTTATGAAAGATATGAAAATCGCTTTAGATGAGGCTGAAAAATTACAATTACCAGTACCAGGTTTAAGCTTGGCGAAAGAATTGTATGAAGAGTTAATTATGGATGGAGAAGAAAATAGCGGAACACAAGTGTTATATAAAAAGTATATAAGGGGGTAAATGAGATGGATCTCCAAAAGTTTGATGAGATGATTGATGCTGTGCAGCGAGCAACTTGTATACAAATCAATGAAAAACAAAAGGAAGCCTTTAAACAAAAATATGATTTTGAACCAAACTTTGAATATGGAAGAGATGAGAAAGGGCATTATGTCATTCGAACTTCAAAAAAGATGTTAGAAGAAATGGAGTTTTATTTGGCATTAAAATATGATCGTGATGGAGTGGATCTTTATATGCAAGCTGAGATTGACGATATATGTCATGTGTCTGTTAGCTATAGTGAAGATGCGTTACATCTACAAGAATTGTTTCAATTTCTAGAAGAAAATAAATAAAAGTCCTCATTTGAGGACTTTTATTTATTTAGGTAAATATATTTCACTTTTATAATTATAAGCTAGAAGCTCGACGGCACCGTTCAACCGGGAATGGGATAACTTGCGCCATGTGGTTAGCGCCAAATTGTTTTGAGCGAGCGTGGCGTAATATATAAAATGCGCACAGAATAGCAACAGGAATAGCGCCGTATAAACCAAAAAATAAAGCGCTTACACAAGAGGCGACAAAACCTAAAACACCAACTTCTAACTCTTCCATAATAGCTCCTAAAATAACAGGAATAGCTCCGCATAAAACTCCTAGTATAAGTGCGATAAGTAAACTCATGATTATCCCCCTCTGTTTGCAATATTATTTTCCTTCTTATTAGTTGTAGTATATCATATATAAAACAGAATTTTCAGAAAGAATTCAAAAAAAGTTCAACAAATGTTCAAAAAGGGTTGAGAAATACACTTGAAAAATCGAGTGGATAGATTGTTTCTTGGAAGAAGAGGAAAGATGCTTTGAATAAATAAAAAATCAGGCCTATTTCATTTTTTGAAATAAGCCTGTTCCATAGGAGGATGTATATATGTAGAGTGAATAAAAGGTTGGAAAAGGGGGTCCAAGTCCTTTTATTCAACTAGCTACCTTAATAGATTGGAAACCAGCCTTCAGTTGTAACAAAAATACGAATAGCTACAACTTGACGATCATCCTGCAAAGTAAAATAATGTCTTGCATTTTCAGGAACAGAGATTAGGTCGCCTGGCTCAAGTTCAACGTCAAAGAATTTTCCATCTTTGCCTTCAATAGCAAAGATGCCATGGCCACTGACAATAAAGCGAACTTCATCATCAGTATGATGGTGTTCTTTTTGGAAATTAATTAATAATTCGTCAAGGTTAGGTGTGCTACTTGAAAGTGAAATTACATCATGCGCTTTATAACCTCGGCGTGCTGAAACATCAGCGATTTCTTTTGAAAAAACAGTTAATATTTCAGCTTTGTTATCATCTGTTAACGAATAATTTTCATTTAAATGAGTAGGAAGTTTAGAAATATTCCATTTCTCATATAAAACGCCTTCCTCTTGTAGAAATTTTGATACTTCCACTTCATTCTCAATGCGAGTATTTACTTCATGAATACGAATTTGCGCCATTAGAAACGCCTCCTTGAATTGATAATAGTTTTATATGAAATTGGAATAAAAACTCATAAGCTTCTAATCTTTTCTTTGCATCAAAGCTATCTCGGCCCCATACAGTGATGCCGTGATTTCGAATTAATACTGCTCCCGAATCTCCTTGTATATGTTTTCGGAAGTTCTCCCCAAGTGTTGGGATATGAGCATGGTTTTCGATAATAGGAATGTGAATTGTTGCACCTTCCTCCCAAATATCAAGAGCTTTAATGATTTCTTGATTTTGAAGGGTGACTGTATCGCTATACAAATTTGTGATGACATTGTTATCCGTTGTATGAACATGAAGTACGCACCCGGCATTCGTATTGTTATAAATATGTGTATGCAATATTGTTTCTGCTGAAGGGCGTAATTCAGTCTCTAAAACGGGAACTCCTGCATGATCTACTAATAGAAAATCATCTGGAGTGGTTTTTGTTTTATCTTTACCGCTTGCTGTAATAAGGAAAGTAAGCGGCTCATGACTAACTTTTATAGAAATATTGCCACTTGTTGCTGGAAACCAATTTCGAGTTGTTAATTCTTTTTTAATCTCGCTTAAGTCATACCATTGACGAAACAGTTGTTTCATGATTTCACCCCCAACAAATGTTTTAATTCAGCTTGAACATCGTGAAATGTTTCAAACGGTGTATAAACAATATGATTTTCTTTACACTTTGTAATAAGGAAATCGCGAGCGAATACTTTATCTGCTTGTTTCGCAGCTTGTAAATCAGTAATAGAATCTCCGATTACAATATGGAAATTATTTGTATCACTTAATTTGCGGATTAAAGATGATTTACATAATCCACAATGATTTTGACAGTGATGATCACAAGGGTTAGGCCACTTAACTGTAATGTATTCATTTGAAAAGTCTGTTTCATTACAGTAAATTTGCTCTTTTGGAATGATTCCTTGTAAGAGTGGATAGACGAAGAAATCCATTCCACCTGATACAACGTAAAAAGAAATATTATTTTCATTTACAAATTGTATAAATTCACGAAAGCCACTACGAATTTCGGCAGTTTCTTTTAAAAATTGAATTATATCATCATGCAAATTAGTAGGTAGCAATTGAAATAATTGAGAAACACCTTCTTGAATAGAAAGCTCTTGTGATAAAATTCTTTGCTTTATTTCTTCTGCTTCTGGTGGTGCGAATTTTTCCATAATCGACATAATGTTATCGTTATTTGTAATCGTACCATCGAAATCACAAAATACTTGAATACTCATAATTTCACCTCATAAGAGGGATTTCCCCATATTTGTAGTGCGCTATGCAAATTTATGTCATCTACTTCATGGAGTAGATTACCTTGCAAAGTAGCATCAATTGCAGTACGGAAAGCCTTTCCACCACCTTGCGCCCCATACGGATGCCCATGTATGCCGCCGCCCGCATTAATAACAACATCTTTACCGAAGTCTCGTAGAATAAAGGGAACGAAACCAGGATGAATGCCAGCAGATGGGACAGAGAAACTTTTCTTGAAAAACGCATCGTCTTCAGTTAGATAGTTTGAAATGTTGAAAGCATCTTCCTTTTCTAACGCAACACTTCCATATGGAGACGGGAATAAAGAAAAATCAGCACCAGCATAACGTAGTAGCTTTCCAAGTAATAATGGAGATGAGACCCCATATAGCTTGGATGCTGAATAAGCACCACTTACAGCAGGGTGTGCCATAATAGGAACTGGGATTTCATCATCTTCTGCCAGTGATTGTAGTACATCTAGTCCGTAAGCAAATACATTAAATAATAGAATATCAGCACCAGCTTGCACTGCGCGTTTCGCATTTTCTTTTAAGTCGAAAGTTCGTCCTGTTAAATTTACGGCATATAATGTTTTATGGCCGTATGTTTCATATACGGATTGTAAAACTTCTTTTCCAGATACAATTCGCTTTGCAAGTGGTGTTAAGGAGTTCTCGAATAAAATTTCATCATCTTTTACGATATCCACACCACCAATTGCTTGATCGCGTAATTGAGTTTTTAAGTATCCAATATTTCGTCCAATCATTCCTTTGAAAATGCTCATTAAAAGGGGGCGGTTATACACTTGTACACGATTTCGAATACCGTCTATACCGAATTTTGGACCAGGGAAGTGCTTTTTTAATTCGTCTGAAAACGTTAAGTCAATTAATTTCACTTCGCCATCAAGTGATAACTTTCCGAATGTAGTTGTTAAAATCGCTGGTAAATCTGGACTGAAATTTAATAATGGGTATTCGATTTTAATAATCCCACGTTTTACTTTTTTGCGTAGATACGAATTGATATGTTCTTGTTCATCTAATTCCTCAATATGAATGACGTTGCCTTTATGTTGTTTTAATTGTTCTTGTAATAAATGTGGCAAATGAGTCCAAGAGCCAATTGTTAAACCGAGTGCAATTTGTTCAGCCTTTTTGTCTAAGTTAAGTGAATCGTCATGGATTAAATACGTCGCTATAATTCCGCTCATTGTTATAACCTCCTAGTTAAATAAAAAAACCTCTCAGCTAAGGAGAGGTTTTTTTACAACCAGCTCCTTATCTGTCAGCGTAATGCTGCGAGAATTAGCACCGTGTCTACAATTGTAGATCGGTTGCCGGGTTTCGTCGGGCTCGTCCCTCCACCTGCTCTTGATAAGAAGTATTTAGAAATGTTTAAATTTTTAAGATAACTGAATTTTGTCAGATATTTTTCATGTTGTCAACGACTTTTTGAAAAAATTTAATTTATCAATTCGATTAATTGCTTCTCGTAATCGTTCTTCTGTATGCAAGAGACCAACGCGGACGTATCCTTCACCGTGTTCACCAAATCCAACACCAGGAGCAACTGCAACGTGTGCTTTTTCTAGCAAAATATCAGAAAATTGCTCAGATGTATATCCTTCTGGTACAGGAAGCCATGCAAAGAAGGATCCGGTTGGGATGTCTACATTCCAACCGATAGAGTGACAAGCTGAAATAAGAGCATTTCTTCGAGATTCGTAACTATTTACAAGATCTACGACGCAAGATTGTGAACTTAATAGCGCTTCGCGGGCAGCGTCTTGAACTGCACCAAAAATACTAACATACATATGATCTTGCAATAGGTTAATTGTTTCGATGACACTTTCATTCCCTACGGCAAAAGCAATACGCCATCCAGCCATATTGAAAGTTTTGGATAATGTGTAAATTTCAATTCCTATATCTTTTGCACCGTCTGCTTGCAAGAAACTAACCGGTTTTTGACCATCAAATCCGATCGCACCGTAAGCAAAATCGTGAACGACTAATATATTATGTTTATTAGCAAAATGAATGGTTTCATCAAAGAAATCTTTTGATGCAGTAGCACCAGTAGGATTGTTTGGATAGTTTAAAAACATTAACTTTGCTTGTTTCGCAATAGCGTCATCAATTTTTGTATAATCTGGTAAAAATTTATTTTCGGCAATAAGCGGCATTGTTTCAAATTGCGCTTTTGCTAAAGCAACTCCGGATAAATAATCTGGATAGCCTGGATCGGGAACGAGAATCGTATCACCAGGATTGGTAAAACACATTGGTAATTCTACTAATCCAGCTTTTCCACCAAACAAAATAGCAACTTCAGTTTTTGGATTTACTACTACATCATATTCACGTTGATAGAATGTTGCCACGGCTTCTTTTAAGCTTTCGTGTCCGCGAAATGGCGGATATTTATGATGAATGGCCTTTTCTGCAGCATGTTGTAAAGCTTTTACGATATGCTGCGGTGTTGGTTGATCTGGATTACCTTGACCTAGATTAATAACATCGTGACCAGCCGCAACGACTTTGTTAACTTTTGCAACAAGTGAAGCGAAAAATTGTGTTGGCAATGATGTTACTATCTCAGAAGGTTGAAATAATTTCATACTTTCCACCTCTTTTGAAAGTTGTTACAATTCTAGTGACAAATGATATAATCTTTCCAGTATTTTGTAAAGAGAAAATTAAGAATGGGGCTGAAAAAATGAAAGTCGCATGTATTCAAATGGATATTGTATTTGGAGATGTAGAAAAAAATATGGAGAACGCTAAAAACAAAATAAGCGAAGCGATGAAGGAAAGACCAGATGTTATCGTCTTACCAGAACTATGGACAACAGGATATGATTTAACGAGGCTTTCTGAAATTGCAGATAGGGATGGATTAGAAACGAAAGAAAAGTTGAAAGAATGGTCGAAGCAATATGGTGTACATATTGTTGGTGGTTCTATAGCAAAGCAAACAGAGCAAGGGGTTACCAATACAATGTATGTCGTAAACAACGAAGGAGATCTAGTCAATGAATATAGTAAAGTACATTTATTTCAGCTTATGGATGAACACAAATATTTAATAGCGGGTAATGAAACAGGTGAATTTAAACTAGATGATATCGAGTGCGCTGGCACAATTTGCTATGATATTCGTTTTCCAGAATGGATGCGCGTTCATACTGCTAAAGGGGCAAAAGTTTTATTCGTTGTAGCAGAATGGCCATTAGTTCGTTTAGCACATTGGCGTTTGCTATTGCAAGCAAGAGCAGTTGAAAATCAATGTTATGTTGTTGCATGCAATAGATCAGGAAAGGATCCGAATAATGAGTTTGCAGGTCATTCTCTAATTGTGGATCCTTGGGGTGAAGTCGTGGTAGAGGCAAATAAAGAGGAATCCATTTTATTTGGAGAACTTACATTCGAGAAGATTAAAGAGGTACGTAAAGGAATTCCAGTTTTTGCAGATCGCCGTCCAGAACTATACAAATAAAATATTGACAAGTGATTTTTATTCTTGGTATAGTCTTCAACATAAAGTTAAAAATTCTAAAAAATTATATAACTCTTATCAAGAGCAGGTGGAGGGATTTGGCCCGATGAAGCCCAGCAACCGACCGTAATACCATTGTGAAATGGGGCGTTTATGACGCCAAAAGGCACGGTGCTAATTCCAGCAGAAAGTAAAATTTCTGGCAGATAAGAGGGGAGAAGATAAACTTCAAACCTCTTTCTTAGTGGAAAGAGGTTTTTCTGCGTTAGAAAAACCTCTGAATTTAAAAAGGAGGAAAAGACGATGGGATATTATTCATTAACAGAAGTAACAGCTGTACAATATGCGAAAGAACATGGATATTTTGACAAGAAGGCGAATGTAGTTTGTCATGAAATAGGAGATGGAAATTTAAATTACGTGTTCAAATTAGTTGATGGAGAGAGATCAATTATAATAAAACAAGCACTTCCATATGCGAAAGTAGTTGGTGAGAGCTGGCCGTTGTCTATAAAAAGAGCGACGATTGAAAGCAAGGCATTACAAATTTTCGCGAAGTATGTACCAGATTATGTTCCGGTAGTGTACAGTCATGATGAAGAGTTAGCAGTTACAGTAATAGAAGACTTATCAAGACTAACAATTACAAGAAAAGGATTAATAGATGGAGAAGGATATCCACTTTTATCCCAGCATATCGGTCGTTTTCTAGCACATGTTTTATTTTATACTTCAGATTTCGGTTTACAGTCAGAAGATAAAAGGGTGCTAGAAGGTACATTTGTAAATCCAGACCTTAGTAAAATTACAGAAGATTTAGTTTTTACGGATCCGTTTGGACATTACGATACGAATGATTATGAGTCAGATTTACAGTCAGTGATTGATGAACTTTGGAGTGACAAAATTTTAAAACTAAAAGTAGCACAATATAAATATAAGTTTTTAACGAGAAAAGAAGCGCTTATTCATGGTGATTTACATACTGGTAGTATTTTTTCATCACCTTCTGAAACGAAAGTGATTGATCCAGAATTTGCAACGTACGGTCCATTTGGCTTTGATATCGGTCAATTTATTGCAAATCTATTATTAAATGCTTTATCGAGAGAAGAAGAAAAGAGAAGTGTACTATTTTTCCATATAGAAAAGACATGGAGTTATTTTGTAGAAACTTTTACGAAGTTATGGATTGGAGAAGGTGTAGAAGCATATACGAAAGAAAAACAATGGTTACCAATTATTTTGCAAAATATCTTTACTGATGCCGTCGGATTTGCCGGATGTGAACTGATTCGTAGAACAATTGGTTTAGCTCATGTAGCGGATTTAGATGAAATAGCAAATAAAGAAAGAAGAATTCAAGCTAAGAAGCAAGCGCTGTACTTAGGAAAAGAACTAATAAAATATGAATCTAAGTGTGCTGATATTCAACTGTTTCGAACATTATTTCAACAGACAGTTTCAGGAGGCATAAAAGCATGAGTACATTTGTAACTGTTCCGAGGTCTGTAAGTTGGAAAGGTGATGCAATTGCGGTATTAAATCAAACAAAGTTGCCGCATAGTACAGAATATAAAACGTTGACGACTATTGAAGAGGTATGGAAAAGTATTGTAATGCTAGAAGTACGCGGAGCACCCGCAATTGGAATTGTAGCAGCATTTGGTTTGGCGCTTGCATCAAAAAAATATAACACGATACATATTGAAGAATTTCAGAAGATATTTAATAGAGATTGTAACTATTTAGGGACATCACGACCGACGGCAGTGAATTTGTTTTGGGCAATTAATCGTATGAGAGAATCTATTCGAGAGATTACTACAATAAAAGAAGCGCAAAAAACATTAGAAGAAGAAGCGCTTCGCATTCAGCAGGAAGATGAAGAGGTATGCCGGAGTATTGGAGAACATGCGTTAACATGCTTTACAGACGGTGATAACATTTTAACAATTTGTAATGCCGGAAGTATTGCAACTGCAAGGTATGGTACTGCATTAGCGCCGTTTTATATCGGGAAAGAAAAAGGTGTACACTTACATGCGTATGCATGTGAAACGAGACCGGTTTTACAAGGTGGCCGTTTAACGACATGGGAGTTAAAGCAAGCGGGTATTGATGTGACGCTTATTACAGATAATACGGCAGCTCATGCAATTCGTACGAAAGAAATTGATGCAATTATCGTAGGGGCAGATCGAATTGTCACAAATGGAGATACGGCAAATAAAATCGGAACAATGAATTTAGCTATATTAGCAAAGTATTTCGAAATTCCATTTTACGTTGCAGCTCCGTTATCTACGTTTGATATTACGAAACAAACAGGTACCGAAATTGTTATTGAAGAAAGAGATGAAACAGAAGTTACGAAAATTTTTGGCAAACAAGTGGCACCGATTGGTACAGATGTTTATAATCCTGCATTTGACGTAACACCGCATGAATTAATTACAGGTATTATTACTGAGAAAGGTATTATACGTGGAGATTATGAGCGAGAAATTTCATCATTATTTGAAAAACAAGCTAATACATAATAGCTTGTTTTTTTTATCCCGCATTAACGCGCAGTAAGACTCCTACTCAAAATTCGGCGAATGCGAGGGAGTTAGGTGGGAGATCAACTGCCCGTAAAAGCCCGATTGATGAGGGCTACTAATTAGTGGGGATGGACAACCTCCCTGCTGATTAAAGTTTCAATTTATGCCTAAATGTGCCTTTTCCCCTTATTTATATAATGAAAGGAGGAGAGAAGGATGGAAGAGTGGATCGGGATGATAGGTAATGTAGGCTTTCCAATTGTTGTAACATTATATTTACTCCATCGGATTGAAAGTAAATTAGATGGGATAACTGTTGCGATAGAGAAACTGCCACAGCAATTACTAAAGTACGATGATCCTCGTAATAAAAAATAAAGTTTGCTCTTCGTGAGCAAACTTTATTTTTTAATCCCGCATTAACTGCCCGTAAAAGCCCGATTGGTGAGGGCTACGAATCAGTGGGGGATGAAGCCCCCACTGATTAAAGTTTCACTATTGAGCAGTATAACCACCATCGATAACGACAGCTTGACCAGTTATGCCTTTTGCTTTTTCACTCGCTAAAAATATAGCATAATCAGCAATTTCTTGTACTTGTAATAAACGTTTTTGTGGTACAAGTGGATAAATGACATCTTCTAAAACATTTTCAAGCGGTACATTTCGTGTAGTAGCTAAGTCTTGTAGTTGATTACGTACAAGAGGGGTATCGACATAACCAGGGCAAAGTGCATTAACAGTAATTCCATGGGTAGCACCTTCTAATGCGGCAACTTTTGTTAGTCCAATTACGCCATGCTTTGCGCTATTGTAGGCAGCTTTTCCGGCGAATCCGACAAGGCCATTAATAGAAGCGACGTTAATAATCCGGCCGTATTTTTGTTTTTTCATAATAGGAAAAGCGTGTTTGATGGCGATAAATGGAGCGATTTGCATAATTTTAATAAGAAGCTCGAATTTCTCAGTTGGAAAATCTTCAATCGGTGAAACATGTTGCATTCCTGCATTGTTAATTAATACGTCTAATGAACCGAAATGACTAACTGTTTGAGAAAGCGCTACTGTGATTTCTTCTTCAGATGTAACGTCACATTTTAAACCGATAGCTTGAAAGCCTTCTTTTTGTAATTGTTCAGCAGCTTCTTTCGCACGATCTTCAAGGCGATCAGTAATAACAACTTTTGCGCCTGCTTTTGCAAAAGCATTCCCCATTTCATAACCAATACCACTCGCAGCACCTGTTAAAAAGACAACTCGATTTGTAACCATGATGAAAAACACTCCTTCATAATAAAAGTTCCCTTATTGCTCTATTTAGAGGAGGAACTACGAAATTCCTGCAAACATTTGGAAAAAATCCGTTAGCTATCTTGTTTTACAAAATAGTCTCTGGTATACTATTTTGTAAAGCAAGATACTTACGCTTAGCTATCTTGTAAAACAAGATAGCGGGAGGATTTCAATTATGTCGACAAGTCAAATGCTGAAAGGGATTTTAGAAGGATGCTTACTTGCTATTATTTCTGAAGGTGAAATATACGGTTATGAAATGAGTGAAAAGCTAGCAAAGTATGGTTTTACAATGGCGAGTGAGGGAAGTATTTATCCGTTGTTAATACGGATGCAAAAAGAGGGGCTTATATCAAGTGTAATGAAGGAATCTCCATCTGGTCCAAAAAGGAAGTATTATACGTTAACAGAAAAGGGCGAAGATGAACTAGATGACTTTATGGGTCGCTGGGAAGCGATGCAAAGTAGTGTAGAACGTCTACTTGAAGGGAAGGGAAGAAGAAAATAATGCTATCAAGTGAATCGCAAAAGTTTTTGTTAGATATGAGATTATTTTTGACTGCAAAGAGTGTGAAAGAAAGCGATATGGAAAGCTTTTTAGAAGATGCAGAGTTGCATTTAATAGAAGGTGAGAGTGACGGGAAAAGTGTAGAAGAAATTTTTGGTAGTTCGCCGAAAGAATATGCTAATGAACTTGTAAAAGTGATGGAAAGAGAAAGACAGGAAACGTGGAAGCAAATTGGTTTTACAGTAATGAATATCGTAGCATTTTGGATTATTGCTTCTATTTTAATAGTGAATAACGGAAAGTTACAAATTTCACTTATTCAGTGCATTGGTTATAGTTTCACATTAATGTTAGCTGTGTTAGGCCCTAATTTTTTGCTTCGTAAAATGACCTTTGTAACAAGCTTTACAAAAACGTGGTTTTCTATGTGGTCTTTAGTCATGATCGCTCCAATGTTTTTATTAGGAGCTGTTACGATATTAGATGTAATATACCCTACAAAGATGGTTACATTCACCCAAATGCAAAGTTATATGCTAGCTGGTGGGATCTTTATCATCACAGTAGCTATAAACATGTATTTTGAAGGATGGTTTAAAAACTTATATTTAATTATTCCTCTTTCTATTATGTTAGTATTTCAAACATTTACATCAGAAGATCTCATGCCAATGTTATTTCAAATTATATGTTTATACGGAAGTTTATTTATTTTAATTTTCCTCGAAATTATGATGAAGACGAATAAAAGAGAAACGGTTAATTAAGGGAGGGATAATAGTGTTATCGAATGAAGCACAAAAATTTTTAGATGATACTCAAGGGTATTTACGAACGAGGGGTATTAGAGAAATGGATATTATTTCTTTTATAGAAGATGCTGAAGTTCATTTAATAGAAGGAGAAAAAAGAGGGAAGAGTGTAAATGATATATTCGGTCATGATCCAAAGGAATATGCTAATCAACTTGCGAAAGAGATGGAAGTTGATAGAAAAGGGAATTATAAATTATTACTTTACTTTATTATAAACTTATTAGCATTCACGATGATGAAGAGTGTATTCTTTAGTGAAGCCGACCATCGCTTGTCTTATTCTTTAATTGAAGTAATTGGATATCCAATTATGATTTTGGTAGGGATTAGTGTATTAATATGGGGGATGAGAACAGCAGTCTTTAAATGTAAAAGAACTGAATTTTTAATTATATATATAACTGGTGCAGTATGGTTTTTATCAATTTTTAGTATTGCATTATTAAATGAATTTTATGGTACAACATTTATTAAATTTACTGCTACAGAAAGCTTCACTCTTGTTGGCGTAGTAGTTATTTTTGCAACTATTGTAAATATTAAAGTTGGTGGTTGGTTTACTTTGTCTTATTTACTAGTACCAATTGCATTAGAATTTGTATTTGTAAAGATAGATTTATCAAACATTATTGGAATGTATGTACAACAAGTAATTCTTTTCATTATTATTTATATGCTTCTAAAAATTCATACGAAATTAGAAAAAAGAGAAGTATACGAATAAAAAGAGAAAGAGTTATTTATATGTATATGGAGTGGTTGTATTCTAGGTTTAATTATATTGTTCTCACAAAAAGAAATACATGATGTCTATTTCAATACTTTATTAGCACATCAGGATATATGTTGTTCTTCAGGTTAATAGGAAAAGGGCTGCTCTGGATATGCAAAAAATTATTTCCAAAGAAATATTATATAGGGATTTTTAGAGGGATTACATTTACGTTTAGTTGTCTATTTTTATTTCTAGCAGCCGGGACTTGGTTTGTTGATTAAATAAGTTGTTTTAAACAGTAATAAGATTGTTACTGTTTTTTTCTTTGTAATAAAGAGCTTTGTAAAGAGAGTTCTTTTTGTTCGTTTGTTAATAAGGAATGAATATGGACGTTTTCTGGGCGGGGGACTATAGGGTACATCAGATTTGATGGAGAAGGGTGGTGTTCCGAGCCAGTTGGAGAATGAGGATCTGCATGTGTAAGTTTTCCGTGAACCCGCCTTGTGAATAAAATATGGCCAATTTCGTGAGCGAGCGTATATATATTTTTCATAGGAGCGGCTGAATTTGTTAAAACGATATAACCAGTAAGTTGTTGTTGTTTAGCTAAAGAGTAAGCACAGGCAATTACTGCTGTTTCTTTAAAATAATCACTGCCAATATAACAAATATAAAGATCACATTCTGGAGCTTCATTTACACACGTTTGGAAAAAGGATGCTAATTTTTCCTGACTTTGAATAGAATTTTTATAACTAATTTCACGGTCTGAAAAACGAAAAAGCTCATTTAATACAATTACTTCTTGAATTTGAAATGTAATAGGGTGCCAAATTGATTCTGCGACTGCTAAATCTTTTGCGATACGGTCTTCAGAAATGTTGGCGCCTGGCGTAATGCAAATACATATATTGACGTATGGATCCATAGGGAACACCTCAAATGAAAAAATTCTTCCTATAATATATGTGAGAAAAAGGTGCTATGTATGGATAAACGCCTTATTTATTACATGAATATATAGACTACAAGTCGAAAAAATTTCATAGTTCTATAACGTAGTATGGTCATCTTTTTGATATAGTAAAGGAAAGGGGGAGAATATATGTATACATTAAAAATCGTTTCAGACAGAGAAGCTCTTTATCAATTTGCGAGTTATGTAAAAGTTGTGCAAGGGGTTGAAGATGTATATGTAGAGGTGGGAGAACCTGTATATGAACATCCATTAATGAAGTTTTATGTACATATTAAGCTGGGGGAAACATATGACCAATATAAAGCGTTACAAGAAATAGCAAGATTAGTAGAATTGGGGCGTTTTACATACGTCCATTATCGTAATGATGAAATTGAAGAAGCTTTTGAAGCTGTAAAATATGAAAGTTTTAAGAAATAAAGTGAAAAAAGGGAGCGAAAGCTTCCTTTTTTTCTTGAAATTTACATCAACAAAATGAGAAAAATTTTGTTATGATAAGGGAGGGTGAGGAAAGGAGAGTTTACATATTGGGGTATATTGAAGAGTTACGTAAAGTCGTTGGTACAAGGCCACTTATTTTAGTAGGATCAGCAATTATTATATTAAATGATAGGCAAGAAGTATTGCTTCAATATCGTTCAGACACATATGATTGGGGTGTACCTGGCGGAGCGATGGAGCTAGGAGAAACGACAGAAGAAACTGCTCGCAGAGAACTATTTGAAGAGACGGGACTAAACGCGAAAATTATGCAATTTATCGGGGTTCTTTCGGGAAAAGAAGTGTACTTCCAATATCCAAATGGAGATGAAATTTTTAATGTCATTCATCTGTATCAGGGGCATCATGTGAGTGGGGAAGTTAAGCTTGATCATGAAGGATTACAACTTCAATATTTTCCGGTAGATAAGTTACCGAATTTGAATAAAACAACAGAGAAGATTTTACAAAAATTCCTATACGCATTAACAGAATAGAAGGTTAATTCCTTCTATTTTTATTATATTAAATATTTTGATTTTTTAGTATGTTTATAGTATGATAGTTGTAGATATACATCTTATGGAATTTCACCTAAAAACTGACTAGGGTACATAAGAGAGGGGCAAGTACAAAATGCATAATGTTGTCATTACAGCTGCAGTTCGTTCACCAATTGGAACTTTCGGAGGAGCACTAAAAAATATAACACCAGTAGAATTAGCTGTTCCTGTACTTCAGGAAGCTGTAAAACGAGGCGGGGTAGAACCACATGAAGTTGATGAAGTAATTTTGGGTCATTGTATTCAAAGAACTGATGAAGCAAATACGGCGAGAACGGCTGCATTAGCGGCAGGATTTCCTGACACAGTTACGGGCTATACAATCCAACGCCAATGTTCTTCAGGTATGCAAGCAATTATGTCAGCTGCAATGCAAATTCAATTAGGTGTGAGTGATGTTGTTATTGCAGGTGGAGTAGAAGCGATGAGTTCGAGCCCTTATGCATTGAAACAGCACCGCTGGGGACAACGTCTACAGCACGGAGAAATTCGTGATACGGTGTGGGAAGTGCTAGAAGATCCGATTCATCATATTATGATGGGTGAAACAGCGGAAAATCTAGTTGAACAATATGAAATTACAAGAGAGGAACAAGATGAAGTTGCGCTTCGCAGTCATACATTGGCACTACAAGCAATCGAGTCTGGATACTTTGACGATCAAATTGTTCCTATTACAATAAAAGAGCGTAGAAAAGAAATTGTATTTTCTAAGGATGAACATCCGCGTGCAGATATTACAGCGGAAAAATTAGCTGGATTAAAACCAGCTTTCCGTAAAGATGGATCTGTAACGGCAGGGAATGCATCTGGTCTTAATGACGGAAGTGCAGTTCTAGTATTAATGAGTGAAGAGAAAGCGAAAGAAAAAGGCTTACAACCGTTAGCTAGAATTGTTGGCTATTCAGTAGCTGGAGTAGATCCTAAAATTATGGGAATTGGACCAGCACCAGCAATTCGTAAAGGATTAGAAAAAGTAGATTGGTCATTAGAAGATGCAGATTTACTTGAAATTAATGAAGCTTTCGCTGCGCAATACCTAGCTGTAGAGAAAGAATTAGGTTTAGACCGTGAAAAAGTGAATGTAAACGGTAGTGGTGTAGGACTTGGACACCCAATCGGTTGTACAGGAGCTCGTATCACTGTAAGTTTAATTCATGAATTAAAAAGACGTGGATTAGAAAAAGGAATTGCCTCTTTATGCGTCGGTGGCGGTATCGGGGTTGCCTTATTTATAGAAGCATTATAAAAAAGAAGCAGCGTTTGCTGCTTCTTTTTTACGACTCAAATAGATGATGGAATAATCGATCGCGATTTTCAAAGAAAAGTTTCGTCGTTTGATAATGTTCCGTTTCTTCTAAAGATGATTCGTGAATCCCCTCTTGTGTTAAAGAATATATAGTAGATTCAGGATAAGCCATTAATATAGGGGAATGCGTGGCAATAACAAATTGTGAACCTTGTTCAGCTAGTTCGTGCATTCGAATGAGCATGGAAAGTTGTCTCATCGGGGATAAAGCTGCCTCAGGCTCATCTAAAATGTATAAACCTTGTCCTGAAAAACGGTTCATAAATAAGGAGAAAAATGATTCGCCATGTGATTGTTTATGTAGTGAGATACCACCATATGAGTCAATAACTGGATTTCCGCGTGCTTCTGGATCAGCATCCATTTCATCGATATAAGAAGCGACGTTATAAAATGATTCAGCGCGAAGAAAGAAACCATCGCTTGGTGTATTGAAACTTTTGGAAATTCGAAGATATTCATGTAAAGATGAATGTGAATTATTTGTGCTAAAACGGAAATTCTTCGTTCCACCTTCTGCATTAAAACCTAAAGCAATTGCAATTGCTTCAAGTAGTGTTGATTTACCTGTTCCGTTTTCTCCAATAATGAATGTTACATTTGGATGGAAAAGGAGCGATTGTAATGTTCGAATAGCGGGTAAACAGTAAGGATATGCGGAAAAGCTAGGGATATCTTCTTTTTTTAATGTGACACTTTTTAAAAAGGGTACGTCAATCAATATATAAACCTCAATTCATAACGGATTTTGATTTAAAAAAGCAAAAAATAGAAGTGTAAGACGACTTGCTAATAAAGTGCGCCAAAACCGAGATTTTCCCAGCCGAACGTCATTCTCTGCCATATAAAAATGGAAAGAACGCTTATAAAGCCAACGAGAGCAGGCATATATTTTATAATTTTTAAGTTCTTCCATAGAAAAAAGAAAAGTGTTAATGACATGAGAAATCCCATTTTATTTTCTGAATATTTCATGAGGATTATAACATGGAAACTATCATATTCCAATGTGAAAATAAACATTGCATGAAGGTCAATTCTCTCGTTATGATAGATGATATTCTATTGGAAATATGAAAAGGAGTTAAAATATGCCGTTTACATTTGCGCATCCAGCAGCTGTTCTCCCTTTTTCTAAAAAGCAGGTTAATTATATTTCAGTAACGGCTCTTATATTAGGTAGTATGGCACCTGACTTTGAATATTTTTTACACTTTAGACCGTATGGCGTGATTGGACATACGTGGCTTGGGTTCTTATATTTAAATTTACCTCTTGTCTTTCTATTAGCATACATATATCATTACATTTTAAAAAAGCCGTTTATAACACATTTACCTAAACCATTTGCTGGCTACTATACATATGCAGTAGATGAGAGGTGGGGACTTCATACATGGAAGGATTTCTTTGTATTTTGCTATTCTGCTTTATTTGGTATGCTCACGCATGTTGTTTGGGATGCGTTTACTCATAATACAGGCTACTTCGTTATGGAAATACCATTGTTACAAAGAGAATTACATAGTATTCCGGTGTATAAATATATGCAACATGGGAGTACATGTGTTGGTTTATTATTACTATTACACGTACTATGGAAGTATAAAGATGAAACAGGGAAAGATATTATTATAGCTTCAGAAAAAAGGAAGTATTGGGTTTCGGCAATCATTGTGGCAACTATTATATTTATCGTTCACGCGTTCGTAAATCCCTATTTTCATATTTTCCAAATAGGGGGTATAATAGTATCTGGACTGACAAGTTCGTTTTGTGGACTTCTTATTGTTTCTATAGTTTACAAGACTAGGGACTAATTTATTTTAATGAATGATAGTGTTAGGAGAAATTAAATGATGAAAGCATGGAAAAGTATTTTTGTTTTATGTAGTTTTCTTCTTATGTTAAGTGGTTGCTTCCATCAAGAAGAAAAGAAAGCTGAACCGAAGAAGAAAGAATCTATTCCTGAAACAAAAGAATATGGTGGGCGTGAGCTAAAAAAAGTTGGGCAAAAAGTGAAAGAAACAGGATGGGGTACTTTCAAGTTAGAGCAGATACATTCTGTGAATCAAACATTTGAAGTAGCACCAATGAAAATTCATGTACAAGATGTGAAAGTAATCTCTTTATCACAAATGAGTGAAGACGCAAAAAATACATTAAAAGCATATACGGCATTAACTCCTGACGAAGTAAAGCGTAGATTGGGCGATAAGGTAAGTCAAGAAGATGCTGAATTATATGCATCGCTAAGTGGAACAGAGATTAGTGATACGATTCGTTACGTTGAAATTACATATAAGGTGGAAAATAGCGGGAATAAAAATATGCAATTTTTCTCTATGAATGATGTTACGATTAATGATAAGCAACATTTTAAAGTAGCGACTCAAAACTTTTTATATGATGAAGATACGCTCGTTGGTACGAAAAATGTATCAAGAGAAGATTATAAGCCTGGTGAAACAAGAGATGGAATTATCGGTTTAATACTTGATGATGGAAAAGAAAAGGTAAAGGATATTAAATTTACAACGGATGATTTAATGGCAGGAGATACAGAAACACAAGAAACTGTTAAAGAATCACAAAGTTTTAACATTTCACTTTCTGAGTAATATGTTTTTAAAATGATATAAGGAAAACAGTCAGCATTCTATATATTATGCTGACTGTTTTTTTATTTCTTTTATGTATGAATCTACATTTTGAAAAGGCACTTTAATTTTAAACGCATCTTTTTGTTCATTAAATTGTTTTTCATTATAGGGACCGAAACGTTTATTGTGCTTTACGTCAATAATCCAATAATGTTCACTTTTTTTATTTGCAATTGCTGCGTCAGGGTTATTTGGATCTGATTTTTCCTCTGTTTGTTTTACAATAATGTATTTATCATCCCAAGCGATGTCTGTAATTTTGGCAGGGATGTATTGTGTGGCATATACAGCATCTTGCGTAGGGAACAGTTCAAATGCATTTCCAGAAGTACGTATGAGTTCGTATTCATCGTTAATCGTATAAGATACATGGTTTGTATTTCCTGTACAAGCAGTTAATAGGACGGCGACGAATAGGATTATCCATTTTTTCAATATGGGAACCTCCTTTACAATGCTGTTGTAACACATTGTACAAGAAAAGTAAGAGAAACGCCAGTTTACAATGTTTTTTAGAAGTGGTACGATGTAACGGGTAAAGAAGGATACGAAGGAGTCGACATAAAATGAAGTTGAAGATGCATCGTCCAGCGCTTGTAATGAATCGCATAGGTGCTTCCCTAATTGACATGTTTTTAATCTCGGTTATGTATGGTGCAGTAGTAGCTGTTATGACCGGAAACTATAGTGCTATTTTTAATCGGTTTAATATAAGTTTCGGTGACTATAGATATGACCTCGCAGTAGTTTTCATATTAATGGTTCTATATTTTATTTTGTTACCTTTTATGTGGAACGGTGTTACACTTGGGAAAAAAATAACGAGAACAAAATTGATTTCATTGACGAGTGAAAAATTAACGTTGCAAACATTAACTTTACGATTTTTTGTATTGTTATTACCGAACATATTGTTACTTGGAATTCCGTTAATATGCAACGTATATATGATGCTGTTCCGCAAAGATAATTGCGGTTTTCATGATTTGATTACAAAGACAAAAGTGATGAATCTAGTATAATAAAAAACCTTTTTATGCTTGTACATAAAAAGGTTTTTTATTATGGAAGGATATTTTTCGAAGTAGAAAGTCTCTTTTCGATAGATTGAAAATTAAGAAAATGGTACAATAAATGAAAATAATATCTTTATATAATGAAGGGGGAAGCTGTAATGACGGGAGGTAGCATAATCTTTTGGGGAATTTTAATTTTCATTGGTCTCGTTTTCGATCAGTGTAATAGTAAGAAAAAAGAAGGAGTAAAAAAGTAATCGCTTACAAATAAAAGAGTAACTTTTCTTGCTTGCAGACTAATCTTATAAAGGAGTATACTGAATGACGGTAAGACTTATAGAAGGGGTAATGAAAATGAAGCTTGCAGGAAAAGTTGCTATCGTAACTGGCGGTGGCATCGGTATTGGACGTAATACAGCTCTTTTGTTGGCTAAACAAGGCGCAAAAGTAATTGTGACGGACATTGATCAAGATAGTGGACAAGCAACAGTGGAGGAAATTACGAATCTAGGCGGAGAAGCCCTTTTTGTATCCTATGATATGGAAAAACAAGGAGATTGGCAACGTGTTATCAGTATTACTTTGAATGCATTCAGTCGCATTGATATGCTTTTTCAAAATGCTGGTTTATATAAAATAGATTCTATTTTTTCTCGCCAACAAGAGAACGATTCCAATGTACTTTGTATTAATGACGTTTGGATAGAGATAAAACAATTAACGTCATCTTTTATGAAACAGCAAGAAGAAGTGGTGCTTAGTGACTTACCGATTTTCGGTATTATTAGCACGAAAGGACAATCATTTCATACAGTAGAAGCCCTAGTATAATAATGAAAACCGCCCTCAATGTATGTGGACGGTTTTTTTGTATGTTATATACAAGAAAATTTTTTTAGCGAATACGTTGTTCGGTTTGGCTATCAAAGAAATGCGCTTTATTTAAATCAAATGCTAATTTAATTTGGTCTCCAGGTGAGAATATATGTCTTGCATCAACACGTGCTGCAAAATCTTGATTTCCAAGTTTCATATATAAAATGGATTCAGCACCTAACAACTCAGCAACTTCAATTTTTGATGTGAAAGTAGTAGATTGTGAAGCCTCTAAAAATAGTAGTTCATCATGAATATCTTCAGGACGAATTCCTAAAACGATTTCCTTATTTACATAACCTTGTTCACGTAATAATTTCATTTTTCCTTCAGATACTTTGATTTTCAATGAATTATCTATAACGAAATCAGTTTCAGTTAATGTACCACGGAAGAAATTCATAGCTGGAGAGCCAATAAATCCGCCAACAAAAATGTTTTCAGGTGTTTCATATACTTCTTTTGGAGTTCCAATTTGTTGAATCTTTCCGTCCTTCATAACAACAAGACGGGAAGCCATTGTCATTGCTTCTGTTTGATCATGTGTTACATAAATTGTCGTTGTTCCAAGGCGATGGTGTAACTTAGAAATTTCTGAGCGCATTGCAACACGGAGTTTTGCATCTAAGTTTGATAATGGTTCATCCATTAAGAAAACTTTCGCGTCTCGAACGATTGCTCTACCTAACGCAACACGTTGGCGTTGTCCACCTGATAACGCTTTTGGTTTTCTATTTAAATATTGTTCAAGCCCTAAAATTCGTGCGGCATCTTTCACACGACGATCGATTTCATCTTTTGGTATTTTTCGAAGCTTTAATCCAAATGCCATATTATCATATACACTCATATGTGGATAAAGAGCATAGTTTTGGAAAACCATTGCGATATCACGATCTTTTGGAGGAACATCATTCATTAGCTTACCATCAATTGAAAATTCTCCTTTTGAAATATCTTCAAGTCCAGCTACCATTCGTAATGTTGTAGATTTTCCGCATCCAGAAGGACCAACAAATACGATAAACTCTTTATCTTGAATGTGTAAATTAAAATCTGTTACAGCGGTTACGTTATTATCATATATTTTATAAATGTTTTCTAATTTCAGTTCTGCCATGGTATTTCCCCCTAGAAAAAATTATGCAAACGTTTTCTTTGAGTTTATTATAAACGAATAGATTCAAAAAATAAATAAAAAAATAAAACGTTTTCATTTATTCGAGTGATATGTAGTAGTTTTCATATGTTTTCCTAGAAAAAGAAGGATAAAAATTGTAAGCGCTATTTTAAATTAAGATAGAATCTGTTATCATTCATTAGTGAAAACGTTTGCGCCTTGGGAGAAAGAGAAGAATGAATTACTAATGAAATGGGGTAGCATAATGGAAAAACAATGGTGGAAAGAAAGTGTAGTATATCAAATTTATCCTCGTAGCTTTATGGATAGTAATGGTGATGGTATAGGGGATCTTCGTGGTATTATTTCAAAGCTAGATTACTTAAAAAAATTAGGGATTGATGTAATTTGGTTATCGCCAGTCTATGAATCTCCAAATGATGATAATGGTTATGATATAAGTGATTATTGTAAAATTATGAACGAGTTCGGAACAATGGAAGATTGGGATGAGCTATTACATGAAATGCATGAACGTAATATGAAACTTATGATGGATTTAGTTGTTAATCATACTTCTGATGAACATAATTGGTTTATTGAATCACGTAAATCAACAGATAATAAATATAGAGATTACTATATATGGCGTTCTGGAAAAGAAGGGAAAGAGCCGAATAACTGGGGAGCAGCTTTTAGTGGATCTGCATGGCAATATGATGAAATGACAGATGAGTATTATTTACATCTGTTTTCTAAAAAACAGCCGGATTTAAATTGGGATAATGAACAGGTAAGACAAGATGTTTATGAAATGATGAAGTTTTGGTTAGAAAAAGGAATTGATGGATTCCGCATGGATGTTATCAATTTTATTTCTAAAGAAGAAGGTTTACCGACTGTTGAAACAGAAGAAGAGGGGTATGTTTCAGGTCATAAGCATTTTATGAACGGTCCAAACATTCATAAATATTTGCATGAAATGAATGAAGAAGTATTGTCTCATTATAATATTATGACGGTTGGTGAAATGCCTGGTGTAACGACAGAAGAAGCTAAATTGTATACAGGAGAAGCTAGAAAAGAACTACAAATGGTATTTCAATTTGAACATATGGATTTAGATTCAGGAGAAGGCGGAAAATGGGATGTAAAACCATGTCCACTTCTTACTTTAAAACAGAATTTAACAAAGTGGCAAAAAGCATTAGAGCATACAGGATGGAATAGCCTGTATTGGAATAACCATGATCAGCCGCGCGTTGTATCTCGTTTTGGTAATGATGGAATGTATCGTACTGAATCTGCGAAAATGTTAGCGACGGTGCTTCATATGATGAAAGGAACACCATATATTTATCAAGGAGAAGAAATCGGAATGACTAACGTTCGATTCGAATCAATTGATGAATATCGAGATATTGAAACGTTAAATATGTATAAAGAAAAAGTGATAGACCGTGGTGAAGATAAAGAAAAAGTCATGGAATCTATTTATATAAAAGGTCGTGATAATGCTAGAACTCCGATGCAGTGGGATGATCAGTATCACGCTGGATTTACAACGGGTGAACCTTGGATTACGGTAAACCCTAATTACAAAGAGATTAATGTGAAACAAGCAATCCAAGACGAAGGATCAATTTTTTATTACTATAAGAAATTGATTGAGTTACGCAAAAATAATGAAATAGTTGTGTATGGATCGTATGATTTAATACTAGATAATAGCCCTTCTATTTTTGCTTATGTAAGAACATATGGAGAAGAAAAGCTACTTGTGATTGCAAACTTCACTGCGGATCAATGTGTATTTGAATTGCCTGAGAACATTGTTTATAGTGAATCAGAACTGTTAATACACAATTATGACTCGGAAAATGGATTAATGGAAAACGTTACATTGCGTCCATATGAAGCAATGGTGTATAAATTGAAATAAGAAAAAGCCTTATGTCCGAGCGACATAAGGCTTTTTCTATTACCATTTTAATATTGAGAATCCGTGCGGTGGAAGTGTAACTTGTAATACACTTGCTTCTGCTGAAAATTCTTCGTTTGTATATATATTGACTATTTTCTTCCTTGTAATATGGATAGGGAGTGAAGCTGTAATTTCATCGTTAGTAGGATTTAAAACGAAAAAGATAGTTTCATCTCCATATGTTTTCGTATAAGAAATGTAATTATGCTCATCATTTGCTTCGATGAATTGGAATGTACCATGTCCTCCAAATGCTTTATATTGTTTTCGTAATGAAAGTAATGTTTGTATATGTGTAAATAATACATGGTCTTGTTCTTTTGTATCCCAAATCATACATTTGCGGCAATCTGGGTCCATGCCGCCATCCATACCGATTTCGTCTCCATAATAAATACAAGGAGAGCCGATGAAAGAAAGATGGAATACATAGAGTAACTTTAACTTATTTTTATCTCCGTTACATGTTGTTAATATTCTTGGTGTATCATGGCTGTCTAATAAATGAAATGCGGCTTCATTTATATTCATAGAGTAGGAATGTAGAGATTCTATAATTTGTTTCATGAATTCACTTGCTTTAATGGAATTGTTAGCAAAGTAAGAAAGTAGAGCATTTGTAACAGGATAGCTCATGACAGCATCAAATTGATCTCCGTGTAGCCATGGGAGGGCGTCGTGCCAAATTTCTCCTAAAATATATACTTCAGGATTTAACGCCTTTATCTCACTTCGGAATTCTCTCCAAAAGCAGTGGTCAACTTCATTTGCTACATCAAGGCGCCAACCATCTATATTGAATTCTCTTACCCAATAACGCCCTACTTCAAGTAAATATTGTTTTACATCTGGGTGTGCAGTATTTAATTTAGGCATATACGGTGTAAATGCGAAAGTATCATAATTAGGAAGTGGCTCGATTATAATTGGGAATTCATGAATGTGGAACCACTCTTTATATGCTGACTTTTCACCATGTTCTAGTACGTCTTGGAATTTATTGAAAAAGTAGCCACTATGATTAAAAACAGCATCGAGCATTACTTTTATACCGTGTTTATGACATGCCTCAACAAGTTCTTTGAAAGTTTCTTTCGTCCCGAATTGCGGATCGATTTCCATGTAGTCAATAGTGTCATATTTATGGTTTGAATGAGCTTTAAAAATAGGTGTGAAGTATATTCCGGAAACCCCAAGTTTAACAAGGTAATCAAGGTTTTGAATAATACCAGCAAAATCTCCTCCGAAAAAATTAGTTGGAGTTGGTTCGGTACTTCCCCAAGGGAGGGTGTTTGCTGGATTTAATGTGCTGTCCCCGTTAGCGAATCGTTCTGGGAAGATTTGATACCATACTGTGTCCTTAATCCAAGGTGGTGCCATGAAAACGTCTTTTGTATGAATGAATGGAAAGCAGAAAAAGTTACCGACATCGTCATCTGGAATGTTTGAGAAAAAGCCTCGTTCTGCATAAATAAGAGTTTCTGTCTCAGTTTTTAATTCGAATCCATAACGTAAGCGCTTAAATTTCGGTTCGATTGAAATGGACCAATAATCAAATAATGCAGTAGAACCAGTTTTGTACATCGGCGTATTTGACGTAATCCATTTTCCATCTGTCCATTCGTAAGGGTCACCATAAATAAGAGTGGCGATTTGAACATCGTTTCTCTTAGTACGTATTCGGATGTGAATTGTTTTTTCATCGTAAGCGTATGCATAATTATCTTTCGGCCTATGGTAAACGGCTTCTTTAAGCATATAGAAAATCCCCCTTTAATATCTCTATACATATTATTCCCTTAAATGTAATAATAAAGCCTGTATTGCAAACGATTGCCTTTCTATTAGCTTTAATATTGCTTATAAGAGTAGTATTCATTTCATGTAAAGTCAATGTATAAAGAGCATAATAACATTATTTTTAAAATTAATATTTGCAAAATGAATAAAAGAATGTATAATGATAGACAAATAGCGCAAACGTTTTCATAGATTTGAGATAGGGTTTGCGCTTCTATTAAACTTTCAAATGCAAACGTTTTCAATTATTAAGGTACATAGACAATTTAGGGAGGTTTTTTGGGATGAAGAAAGCATTATCATTATTAACGGTTTCGGCATTATCAATTGGTATGTTATCTGCATGTGGGCCGAAAGATTCAGGGAAAAAAGAGGAAAGTAAAGCGAAGAAAGACTATGATCTTCTCGTTTGGGAAGATGATAAAAAAGGCGTTGGTTTAGAACCAGCAGTGAAAAGCTTTGAGGAAAAATATAAAGTAAAAGTAAAAGTTGTTGAAATGCAAATGACAGATCAAGTGAAGAAGTTACGTCTTGATGGACCAGCGGGGACTGGACCGGATGTTGTAACATTGCCACACGATCAAATCGGAAATGCAGTAACAGAGGGCTTACTTTCTGAAGTGAAAGCAGATGATGCTGTTAAGAGTAAGTTTACTGATTTATCAATAGAAGCACAGACATATAACGGGAAACTATATGGCTTACCAAAAGCGATTGAAACACCAGTCTTTATTTACAATAAAAAGTTTATGCAAAAAGCACCAGAAACAATGGATGAATTGTTTAACTTCTCAAAAGATTTTACAAAGGATGGCAAGTACGGATTTTTAACATTAGGAGATAATTTCTACTTTGCTAATGCATTCATGGCAGGTATGGGTGGTTATGTGTTTGGTGAAAAAGATGGAAAACCAAATGCAAGTGATGTTGGGTTAAATAATAGTGGTGCTGTACAAGGTGCTGAATATCTTCAGAAATGGTACAAAGAAAAACTATTCCCGAAAGGTATTATCGGTGAATCTGGTGGACCTGCTGCTGACGGATTATTTAATGAAGGAAAAGCAGCTTCTATCATGAACGGACCATGGGCGTTCCAAGCGATGGAAAAGAACGGAATTGATTATGGTGTTGCTCCAATGCCAAAATTACCAAATGGTCAACCGATGAAAACGTTCGTTGGGGTAAAAGGATGGCATGTAACAAGCTTCTCTAAACAAAATGATTTAGCTACTAAATTCACTGAATGGGTAACGAATGAAGAAAACGCGAAAATTAGATTTGAGAAAACGAAAGAAATTCCGCCAGTAAAATCAGTAATGGAAGATCCGATTATTAAAGATAACGAAGCTGCAAAAGCGGTTGCAACGCAATCAGAAAATGGAATTCCAATGCCAAACATTCCAGAAATGCAAGAAGTATGGAAACCAGCTGGAGATGCCCTTCAATTAGTTGTTACAGATAAAGAGGCGCCAAAAGCAGCTCTTGATAGTGCAGTGAAGCAAATTAAAGGTAATATTGAGGCAAATCATAACAAGAAAAAATAAGGTGAAGTTCGTGCCTCTAATATGAGGGGCACGAATTCTCTCCCTTCCAAGTAGGAAGAAAAAAGGGGGAAGGAATATGCAAACATCTATGGAACCAATGAAAGATTTGAACGGTTCAAAACATAGGAAAATGGCAACCATGTTATCAATCATTCCGGGCGTGGGCCAAATGTATAATAAACAATTTGTAAAAGGTCTTATTTTTCTAGTATTAACAGGTTCATTTATTGTAGCCTTTGCTGATTTATTAAATATGGGACTATGGGGGATTGTAACGCTTGGTACAGAAGTTCCACGTGATCATTCTGTCTTTCTATTAGTGGAAGGGATCTTAGCACTTATCGTTATCGTGTTTGGACTCGGAATATATGCATTTAATTTATATGATGCATATCAAAATGGAAAGAAACGTGATATCGGAACACCTTTAAACTCTGTAAAAGAGCAATACCGTAATTTATTAGATCAAGGCTTTCCGTATTTAATGGTTTCGCCAGGTTTTCTACTACTTATCTTTGTTGTTGTATTTCCAATCATTTTCGTAATTTTAATTGGATTTACGAACTATGATTTATATCATTCTCCTCCAGCTAAATTAGTAGATTGGGTGGGCTTTAAAAACTTTATTGATATTTTCACACTACCGATGTGGAGAGAGACATTTTTAAGTGTATTCTCTTGGACGGTCATTTGGACATTCGTTGCAACGACATTACAAGTTGCACTCGGTATTTTTTTAGCGATTATCGTAAATCAGCCTGGTATTAAAGGGAAGGCAATTATTCGAACAATCTTCATTTTACCGTGGGCTGTTCCAGCATTCGTATCTATTCTTGTTTTCTCTGGTATGTTTAATGAAACATTTGGAGCAATTAACAATCAAGTATTGGCGTTATTCGGAATTGAAAAGATAGCTTGGATGACAGATCCATTTTGGGCGAAGATAGCTTTAATTATGATTCAAACGTGGCTTGGGTTCCCATTCGTCTTTGCAATGACAACAGGTATTTTGCAATCGATTCCAGGAGAATTATATGAAGCGGCTACAGTAGATGGAGCGACAGCTTGGCAACAGTTTCGTAAAATTACATTGCCACTTGTTTTATATGCAACAGCACCAATATTAATTACGCAATATACGTTTAACTTTAATAACTTTAGTATTATCTATCTATTTAACGGCGGAGGTCCTGCTGTAGCTGGACAAGATGCAGGTGGAACAGATATTTTAATTTCATGGATTTATAAGTTGACGATGACTTCAGCGCAGTACGGGAAAGCAGCAGCTCTTACAATGATTTTATCGTTAATCGTTATTACAGTTGCGTTATGGCAATTTAAGAGAACAAAATCATTCCAAGAAGAGGATATGATGTAAATGAATATTAAAAGACAGAAGATGTTACGTCTCTCATTAAGCTATTTCGTTATTTTCGTAATGTGTGCCATCATTTTCTATCCATTATTATGGATTATTGGCTCATCGTTTAATCCGGGTGATAGTTTATCTGGATCAAGTATTATTCCGCAAAATGCAACGTTAGATCATTATCGTAAGTTATTAGATCTAGAGAATAGTAATTACTTACTATGGTATAAAAACACATTAAAAGTAAGTGTTTTAACGATGATTTTCTCAGTGTTAGCAATTAGTTTTACTGCTTATGCATTTTCGAGATACCGTTTTGTTGGAAGAAAAAATGGCTTATTAACATTTTTAATTCTGCAAATGATTCCGAACTTTGCAGCGTTAATCGCTCTATACGTATTAGCGCAGTTAACAGGATTAATTGATACACACCTTGCATTAATTTTAATTTATGTAGGCGGGGCAATCCCTATGAATACATGGCTTATGAAAGGGTATTTTGATACGATTCCGAAAGAATTGGATGAGTCAGCTCGTATGGACGGAGCAGGGCATTTTCGTATTTTTTGGCAAATCATTATGCCGCTTGCAAAGCCAATCGTAGCGGTTGTAGCGTTATTCACTTTCATCGGTCCATTTACAGATTTCATTTTAGCGAGTATCATTTTGCGCACACCAGAAAATTATACTTTAGCAGTTGGATTATATGAAATGGTAGCGAAGAAATTTGGTAATGAATTTACGACGTTTGCAGCGGGTTCAGTATTAATTGCAATCCCAATTTCAATTTTATTCCTATCACTACAAAAATACTTTATCTCTGGTTTAACAGCTGGAGGTACGAAAGGATGAAAAATGGGACATTACGTCCCATTTTTCTTTTCATCTCCCTATAAAAAGCTTTATAGGGAGATGAAAAGAGATTTGACATCACATGTGAAAATAAGTGAAATAAATAGTATATTATAGTATAGGAAAAAAGAGCTATATCCCTTACAATACATGGAGAGGGAGAATATGATAAGTTTTGCAAGATAAAATAAATAAATGAAAGTTTATGACTTCTCCTATGACTTGCAACGAGTGCAAGATAAAATATATGAAAAATGGCAGAGAAGTGAGAGGAGGGGATTTTTTATGACAGTTACAATTAAAGATGTGGCGAAGAAGGCGAACGTAGCACCATCAACTGTTTCTCGTGTAATTGCTGATAATCCAAGTATAAGTGAAAAGACAAAGCGCCGTGTTCGAAAAGTAATGAGTGAATTAGGATATCATCCCAATTTAAATGCAAGAAACCTTGCGAACCAAACGACGAAGACACTTGGTCTTGTTATGCCAAGCTCTGCAAGTAAAGCTTTTCAAAATCCGTTTTTCCCGGAAGTTATAAGAGGAATTAGCTCATTTGCACATGTGGAAGGGTATGCACTTTATATGTCGACAGGTGAAACGGAAGATGAAATTTTTAATGGTGTTGTAAAAATGGTACAAGGGCGTCAAATTGGTGGTATTATTCTTTTATATTCAAGAGAGAACGATCGGATTATTCAATACTTGCATGACCAAAACTTCCCGTTTGTTTTAATTGGAAAACCATATGATCGAAAAGATGAAATCACATATGTAGATAATGACAATTATACAGCTGCAAGAGAAGTGGCAGAATATTTAATTTCACTAGGACATAAACAGGTCGCGTTCATTGGTGGTGGCTCAGATTTACTTGTAACAAGAGATCGTTTAGCAGGTATGAGTGATGCTTTAAAATTAGCAGACATTGTATTACCGAAAGAGTATATTTTACATTTTGATTTTTCAAGGGAAAGTGGTCAACAAGCTGTTGAAGAGTTAATGGGATTAAAACAACCACCGACAGCAATTATAGCTACGGATGATTTAATTGGACTTGGTGTGTTAAGTGCGCTTTCTAAAAAAGGACTCGTTGTACCGAAAGACGTTTCAATTGTAAGCTTTAATAATGCTTTATTATCAGAAATTGCCAGTCCGCCGCTTTCAACAGTTGATGTGAATATATATCAGTTAGGATATGAAGCAGCAAAAGCTTTAGTTGATAAAGTGGAGAATGCTGAATCTACTGCCAAGTGTATCATTATTCCGCATAAATTATTGAAGCGTCAAACATGTGATCATTATGCATAAAAAAGCTAGGAGTTTAACTCTTAGCTTTTTTTTGTAGAAAGGCTTCTAAACGATCACAGCCTTCTTTTAAAGTTTCGATACTATATGCATAGGAAAGGCGAAGATAACCTTCACCATACTCAGAAAATGCTGTTCCAGGAACGATGGCTAGTCCAGCTTCTTTTACTAGATCAAGTGCAAACTCAAATGATGAAGATGTTAAATGGCCAACATATGGGAATAAGTAAAATGCACCTGTTGGTTTTTCAACTGTTAGCCCCATTTGAGTGAGTCTATTATATACGTAATCACGGCGTTTTTTGTATTGGTGGCGCATCATCTTCGGTGCGTCTTTAGCGGCAGTTAATGCTTCGATTGCAGCATATTGAGCGATTGAAGTAGCACACGTTACATTGTATTGATGAACTTTTAAAATATGTCCTGCTAAATAGCTTGGTGCGAATAAAAGTCCAACACGCCAGCCAGTCATAGAATGTGATTTAGATAAACCGTTAATGACGATCGTCTTTTCACGCATTTCTGGGAAATGGGCGATAGATGTGTGTTTTTCTTCGTATACAAGTTCGCTGTAAATTTCATCTGAAAGAACAAAAATATTTTTATCTTTTAAGACTGATACAATATCTTTTAATTCTTCTTTTGATAAAGTTACACCAGTTGGATTAGAAGGATATGGCAGTACGACGCATCTCGTTTTTTCTGTAATAGCATTTTCTAGTGCTGCAGCAGTTAAACGAAATCCAGTTTCACGAACATCTACAAAAATTGGCGTTGCGCCGCATAGTCGAATAATAGGCTCGTAACCTGGATAAATAGGAGCAGGCAAAATTACTTCTGTCCCGGGCTCTAAAATCGTTCGGAATGCAACGTCAATTGCTTCACTAGCACCGATTGTAACGATGGTTTCGTTTTCAGCTGAATAATGTAAATCGTAGTTATCTTTTACAAAGTTACAAGCGGCCTTTCGTAATTCTAGTAAACCAGCGTTATGTGTGTAGCTTGTATAATTTTCTGTAATGGCCCGTTTTGCCGCTTCTTTTACGAGAGAAGGTGTAGGGAAATCGGGTTGCCCAATTGTTAAAGAGATAAGATTATCATAGTTTTGAATCATATTAGAGAATTGGCGGATTCCAGAAATTTGGATGTCCTTTACTCTAGGATTAATGAATTGTTCCATTGTATCTCCCTTTCTTCCGTTTGAAAATTAAGTTCATTTTATCATACTTTCTGTGATTACGCTTTGTATATGAAATTTAGAAAGAGAGAACAGAAAAAAAGCCGCTATAAGCGACTTTTTAGTATCCGTATTCCCAATCTATTTCATCTTCATTCCAAAGTACAGAGGATACTTTGCCAAGGTGAACAACTGATTCGTTCACAGCACATGTGCAATCTGCTTCTCCTGTTTTATGCTGTAATTCCTCATACACTGATTTTTCAACATTTTCTAGAACAACCAAATTTTCTTCTTTTAAAACAAGCGTAGTACCCGCCATATTTATCTTCCTCCTACTAAAGTAATGATCACTTATTTGTAAACATAGATAGTATGGATTATATGCTGTATTTTACTATAGTTGTCCGTCTAGTGAAGTATTTTTTATATTTTCTTTGTAATCCGTATTCATTGTATACTGCATGAAGGAAATTTGGTACAGGGTTTACAATCATTTCGAAAATCTGTAACAATTAATATGTGTTGTTAACAAAGAATTAACAAATATGTTAAGAAAAATCAAAATTTTAAAACAAATACACTAATAAAATGATATAATCATATCAAAATACATATAGGGGATGAGAGGCTATGGAGCTTATCCGTGATTTATTGATCCAAATTGCCATCATTATTTTGCCATTATTTTTATATGAAGCGATTCGTTTAAATCGCTATCAAGAAATGCCTCCGAAGCCGAATCGTTACTTTATTATGTTTTTATCTAGCGTTACGCTCGTTCTCTCCATGACATATTCTATTTGTTTTGACAATGTTTGCGGGTATAACTTTCACCCAATCCCAATTGTCAGTGGTTTTTTATATGGTGGGATTGTCGGTTTAATCCCAGCAGTTATTTTTGTTACATATGAATGGGCACTAAAAGGAATGAGCATTCTTCCAGTTGTAGAAGTAATATTTCTATTGATAGTTCCATTGTTCTTATCAAAGAAATGGTCTCTTTTTTCAAGGGGTAAGAAGCTAATTTTAGCATTTATGATTTCGTCATTTTATGTATTGGTTTTTCTAGTATTTGGTATAATTAATGTGCTGTTAGAAACAGGTTTTACACCGTATATTTCGCAAATATATAGCGGATTTATATTTGCCTCGCTTATTATGGTTATGACTATGGTATTTCAGGTGTATTTAACGGAATATTTAAATGAAAACGCATTACTACGTACTGAGATGCAAAAATCAGAAAAACTTAATATCGTAAGTGAATTAGCAGCAAGTGTTGCACATGAGGTTCGAAATCCGCTCACTGTTGTTCGTGGATTTATCCAATTGCTAGAAAGTACGGAAGAAATGAAGAATAAGGACTATATGCGTCTCGTATTAGCTGAATTAGATCGGGCGGAACAAATTATTTCAGATTATTTAAATTTAGCAAGACCGCAAATTGAGAAAAAAGAACACATTTGTTTATCCGCGCAACTTATAGAAATGACTACTTTGATGTCATCATTTGCAGCGATGCAAGGTGTATATTTGCAAGTTGAGATTTCTGAGAGCCTTTATACGATTGGTGATAAGACGAAATTGAAGCAAGCTATTATGAATGTTGTTAAAAATGGTATTGAAGCAATTCAAGGAAATAAAGGATATTTAAAAGTAACGGCTGTTCAAAAAGACGAAACAATCGTAATAAGAGTTAAAGATAGTGGCGTTGGTATGACAAAAGAACAGTTAGCAAGGCTTGGACAACCGTATTATTCTTTAAAAGAAAAAGGGACAGGATTAGGACTTATGGTGACATTTAGTATTTTACAAGCGCATAATGGTACACTGGAATATAAAAGCGAAAGCGGAAAAGGTACTGAAGCGATTATTATATTACCAGCTGTAAGAAATAAGGAATAAAAGTTACCGATGGAAGGTAACTTTTTATTTTATATTGTTTATTCGTTTGTTCTTTCTTGTTTTGTTCGGCTAAATAAACTTTTAAATGAATGGAAGAAACCTTGTTCTTTTGAGGCGGCGACCATTCTTTTTGTTTCTTGAATTTCGCGAATAACTTGCATAAGTTGTGTATCACGGTTACTGTCTTTATTATAAATTTGATTAACGAGTTTATTCATTTTTTCTTCTTGCTTGGATTCTCGTTTATACATATGATTCATTAATAAGTCCATCTTTTCTTTTTGCAAGGCATCTGTTTGAGCGGCGTGATCAACTAACTCTTGTAGCATTTTTTCTTGAGAGCCTTCTTTTACATAAACTTGTTGCATCAATTCATCTAATTTTTCATCTTTCAAACGATTTTGTGTAATTAGAGTAGAATTTTGATGAATAATTGCTTCATTTAATTGAGCGAGCATTTCGAGTTTTAACATGAACTCCTCAAAGTTACGCCCATCTTCTTTTTCTTTCGTTTGTATTTCTTGCTTATCTTGTATAGCGGGTACAGGCGGGGCCTCTTTTTCTTTTAAAATAATAGGTATCGTTTCTGAAATATCTTCTTGCAGTTTAGCAGCTCTTTCATGTATAGATTTCAATAGTTTTAAATCATCCAGTTTATAAATACGAGCATCAGCTGTTTTTGAAATGATATAACCATGTTCCTCTAACAGTTGGCTATATTTACGGACTATATGTTTTGGGATGCCTGTTTTATTCGTGACATCTTTTGTTTTATAGATAGCTTCCATGTTATTTCCTCCCCAAAAAGTATCGTATATATCATTTCAATCTTTTTATGAGGACTTCCTTTGAAAAAGAATGTCGGAAGGTTATTAGTTTTCTACAGCATTAGTGAAAAGATGAAGAAAAATGAGAGATTTTTGGCGGAATGGCGAAGAAGAGCTAAAATAATGTCTGAAAACATATACAGGAGAAGTTTGTTATAATAACGGAGGAAAAGAAACTGGTAGAATCATGGAGGTATACATGAAGCAATTAAAAGGTATTATCATTTCAATTATTGCAATTCTTTCTATTGTAGTAGCGGTGTATGAAGTACTTGTTCCAGAGGAAACAAGTATCAAAAAAACGAATGCGTATGATCAAGTTCTAGAATTTCCGAAAGGGCGATATCCAGAGACAGGGAAACATATTACGGATGCTATAAAAGAAGGACATTCAGAAGTTTGTACAATTGATCGTGGTGGTGCTGGAGATAGAAGGAAATTATCGTTAGCTCCATATCCATCAAAAAAAGGCTATGATCGTGATGAATGGCCAATGGCGATGTGTAAAGAAGGCGGAAAAGGGGCGCATATTGAATATATAAGTCCAGCGGATAATCGCGGAGCAGGTTCTTGGGTAGGAAATAAGTTAGATAAATATCCAGATGGTACGCGTGTGAAATTTGAAGTGAAGTAGTGTTACATATTTCATAATGAAGGAGAAGGGGAACGATGGAGTTAACAATTTCTTATTCACAATTAATGTTGATGAACTATGACGGTGAACAGCCTTACGTAGACTGGACGGATGAAGATTTTGATAGAGGTTATGCTAAGGCGGATGGAACTGTTATTTTTGAAGCACTTTCTGATTATACTTGTGAAATAAAAGTGACTTGTGGAAAACATATTGAGAAAGAAGAAGTAATTAGAACAGTTACGGTTCCTTTTACAATTAAAAATGGATGTATCGTTGTAACGAGTATTCTTTCAAATAAATTTCAAATTCCTATTCCAAATGGTGAGTATACAGTTGTATTGCAGGTAATTCCTCTTGAAGAACCAACGGATGATGAGTTATATAAACTACAATACGAATTCTTTTTTGAAAGTAAAGAATAAAAAATGGGTTATCCTAAGGAAGGATAACCCATTTTTGTTATGCATTTGTTTTTAAAAGGGAACGAGCATCTTTTGCTGCTTGCACCATGTGTTCTAAAGCTGGAATAACTTCTTCCGTTTTTCTTGTTTTTAAACCACAGTCAGGATTAATCCAGAAATATTTAGGATCACATACTTGTAAAGATTGTTCTACGATTTCAAACATTTCATCTTTACTTGGTACACGTGGGCTATGAATATCGTATACCCCTAGACCGATCCCTTTTTCATATGTTGTATGTTTTAATGTATCAATAAATTCTCCGTGACTACGTGATGTTTCGATAGAAATGACATCCGCATCTAATGCACGAATAGCATCTACAATATCTTCGAAGTTACTGTAACACATGTGCGTATGAATTTGCGTTTCATTGGCTACAGAAGATGTTGCTAAAAGGAAGGATTGAACTGCCCATGTAATATATGCATCCCAATCTTTTTCTTTTAGTGGCATTCCTTCACGAAGCGCTGGCTCATCGACTTGGATTACTCTAATTCCAGACGATTCAAGTAATTCAATTTCATGACGAAGTGCTAATGCAATTTGATAGGAAACTTCTTTTCTTGAAATATCATTTCGAACGAATGACCAATTTAAAATAGTGACAGGTCCAGTTAGCATACCTTTTACTACTTTTTCTGTTAAGCTTTGTGCGTATACAGTTTCTTTAATAGTCATTCCATTTATAAAGGCAACATCACCATAAATAACAGGTGGTTTCACGCAACGGGAACCATACGATTGTACCCAACCGTTTTTAGTGAAAGAGAAACCAGCAAGACGTTCACCGAAGTATTCGACCATGTCAGTTCTTTCAAATTCACCATGAACAAGAACATCAAGACCGATTTCTTCTTGGTAACGAATCCATTTTTCTGTTTCTTTTTCAATAAATTGCTCATATTGTTCATTTGAGATAACGCCGTTACGCCATTCTTTTCGCGTTTGACGAACTTCAGTTGTTTGCGGGAAGCTACCGATAGTTGTTGTTGGTAACAACGGTAACTGCAGAGCAACTTGTTGTAATTCGTATCGTTTTTCAAATGGAAGAGGGCGTGAAAAATCTTCTTCTTTTAGTGCTGTTCGTGCTGCTTTGACATCTTCTCGGTTACGTGCAGCAGATGAACGTATTGTATGGTGCGCATTGCGATATGTTTCAAGTTCGTTACTAATGCTTTCTGTACCTTGAGTCAAAGCAGAATGAATAAGAACTAGTTCTTCTAATTTTTGGTTTGCAAATGCTAGTGCATCAAATAGTTCAGTCGATAAGTGAGTTTCCTCGGTTTTATCAATTGGTGAATGCAATAAACTACAAGAAGGCTGAACGATGAAATCTTTTGTTTGGACTTGTTTTTGTAACGTTGTAAATAACGTAAGAATTTCATCAAGGTCCGCTCTCCAAATGTTACGGCCATCTATACAACCGACTGCTAAAGTTTTGTCAGCTGGGAATCCGTATTTCGCAATAGCATTTAAATTACCTTCTTTACCGTGAACGAAATCTAAACCAACACTAGATACAGGGAATGTAATAATTTCTTCATAGTTTTCTTCTACACTATCAAAATATGTTTGTAAAAGAAGATTCGCGTTTGGAACTTCTTTACGAATAGTTTCATAAATTTCTTTCGCATGCTGAATTTCTTCTTTAGTTAAAGAAGCGAAAATCGGTTCATCAACTTGAATGATTTGTGCACCAGCCGCATGTAGTTCTGAAAGTAGTTGTACGTAAGGTGTAACTAACTGTTTTAAAATAGTAGCAAATTGATCTTGTTTATAGCCTTTTGCTAATTTTAAGAAAGTATATGGTCCTAAAATAACAGGCTTTCCATCTACGCCTAATTCTTGTTTTGCCTCTTCGTATAAGCGAAGTGGACGATTATCTTTTAAAGAGATTTGTAATCCCTCTTCATATTCAGGAACAATATAATGATAGTTTGTGTTAAACCATTTAGTCATTTCGGAAGCTACGTGATCTTTAGAGCCACGCGCCATTGCAAAATATACATCAAGGTAAGATGTAAACTCAGAAAAACGTGACGGGATAAAACCTAACATATAAGCAGTATCCAGAACGTGATCATAATATGTAAAATCGCCGACTGGAATGAGTTCAATTCCTTTTTCTTGCTGTACTTTTACGTGTTGAAGGCGAATTTCTTTCATCGTTGTTAAAAATTGTTCTTCATCAATTTTATTGGACCAAAAAGCTTCCAATGTTTTTTTCCATTCTCGTTGTAGTCCGATACGTGGATAACCTAAGTTACTTGTTTGAATTGCCATTTTAAATTCCTCCCTAATTGAAAGTAAGCATTTCCGTTTACTAGGAAATACTTATAACAAAAAGTACAAAGACATAGAAAATAAGCCTTCCTTTTTGTTTTAACACCTCATCATCATCCGTGAATCTATCAGTGTTGTTAAAACAGGCAGGTCTCCTGACTTATGCTTCATATAATTTCTTTCACCTTCCCGTTCTCACAGTGGCACTAACAAAGAAATCTCAGCATTTACAGTGGCGGGACCGTGTTGGAGTTTCACCAAGCTTCCCTTTTAAACACGAAACGAAATTTTCGTGTACCTATTTTCCTTTTGAAAGGAATTTAACAAGCGATATGATATTGAAACAAATTCTAACACAATTTTTGGAATTTTGTCTACTGTTTTAAAATAAGAAAATTTTAAAGGTTTTATTTCTTAATATTCTGAATGATTTAGGTGTTTTTCAGATTAATGATATATAATGGAATGTGAAAATATAGAAAAATTGAGCGAGTAAAGAAGAGGGAACGTCTTCTTTACTCGCTCAATTTTCATCTACATCAAATTTTGAAAGTCGTCCTGCTATGGCATCGTTAAGGAGGGTGCTTAACCATTGTAATTCAACGGTAATATGCTCAATAACACTTTGTAAAATATATAGTTGTGCACGTGGAATTTTTCCTTTACTGCAATCATATATAGTTTGCATTTTATGTAAATATTGAACGGTATCATGTTTCTTTTTTTCTAAAATTGGAACTAATTCTTGATCATCACCAAAATGAGTGAAAGAAAGTGCTGAATAAATTGGTTTATATATTTGGTTTTTTGCTTCGAACTGTTTTAAGAGTAACGTGTGAAATAGTTGTTTACCTTCCTCTGTTATATGAAAGATTGTTTTATCTGGTCTATTCGTATCACGAACAATAGTTGTAATGCGAATTGCACCTTGCTTTTCTAATTGCTCGAAGGCGTAATAAAGTGATCCTTTTGCATATTTAATATAATAATCCATCTGTCTTTCTTTCATTATGTGCTGCACTTCATATGGATGTTTATCTCCTTCGAGTAGCAAGCCGAGAATGACTAATTTCATGCTCATTCTGTCTCAACTCCTGTACATAAAAACTGTATCCCTACTAATTAAAGTTTGATTTTATACATATTATAAACGGCATATCCTTTTTCATAAAGGGATATGCCGTTCCTTTTTTAATACTAACTTACTTGTTTTTGCTTTTGTTTCGCTTTCGGTCCTGTAAATAGGCGTTCATTTCCCATAAGTAAAATACAAATAATACTTAGTACAGCTGGGATCAGTGCCCAGAAGAATGTGTTGGCAATAGATGTAGCGAGAGCTTCTTTAATACCAGTTAATATTTCTGCTGGAATCTTCTCGGTAGCACCTGGTGATAATAAGAAACTTGTGTCTCCACCTTTTGGAGCTAATTTTGCAAGTTCAGGAGGGAACACAGTGTTTAATTTATTAATAAAAATATGATTTTGAATTGTACCGAAAATCGTTACACCAAGAGTCATACCGAGTGAACGGAAGAATGAGTTTGTTGATGTAGCAGAACCACGGTCTCTCATTTCTAATTTATGGATAGAAGACATACTTAAAACTGAGAATGAGAAACCAACCCCAAGTCCAGCGAGAACCATAAATAGCGTTACGAGCATACGAGGTGTGTCCATTGTTAAGGTGCTTAGTAAATAAATACCAAGAACGAAGAAAACGCCAGATACCATCATAATGTTACGATAGCTTGTTCGTGAAGCTAACTGTCCACCTGTTTGACTTCCAATTACAGAGCCGACCATCATTGGTGTTAAAATTAATCCAGCATTTGAGGCTGAACCTCCGAGAACACCTTGAACGAAGATTGGGATATAAACTGTACAGATGATAAAAGCAGCACCATAGAAAAAGGCAACGCCTTGGCTAGCTGCAAATAAAGGTTTTTTAAATAGATGGAAAGAAATGATAGGCTCAGTTGCTTTTCGTTCTACGAAGAAGAAAATAATAAGCATAATAACAACAGTTGCAAATAAACCGATAATTACATTAGAGTCCCATGCATACGTTTTACCACCAAGTTCTAGTGCGAACATTAAGCAAATAATACTAATGACAAGTGTAATAGCACCAGCCCAATCAATTTTTTGTTTTCTAAATTCTAGAGATTCACTGTAGTATTTAGTAATGAAGAAGAAGGAGATAAGCCCTAATGGAATATTAATATAGAAGACCCAATGCCAACTTATATAGTCCGTAATATAGGCACCTAATAAAGGTCCAAATACACTTGATGTCCCGAAAACTGCACCGAATAGCCCTGTCATTTTCCCACGTTTTTCTGGCGGGAATATGTCATACATAATTGTGAAGGCGATAGGCATAAGGGCGCCACCACCAATACCTTGAATTGCTCTATAAATACTTAATTGTTCAATACTAGATGCTGTCCCGCAAAGTGCAGAACCGAATAAGAAAAGAATGAGTCCACCAATATAAAAACGTTTCCGTCCGTACATATCAGAAAGTTTTCCGAAAATAGGCATCCCTGCCATTGTTGCTACCATATATGCCGATGTGACCCAAACAAACTTGTCAAATCCTCCTAAGTCTCCGACAATCGTCGCCATTGCGGTTGCAACAATTGTATTATCCATTGCTGCCATTAAAATACCAAGTAGTAAACCAGCAACAACAAACTTTGTATTGTTGGAGTCTTTTTTTGATAGTTGAGTTTCCAAATATGCCCCTCCTTTAATAATAAGTAAACTATATTAAGTTTTAAATGCAACGCATAAAAATCTAAAGCATAGTTCCTCTTAAATTATCTTACATAAGTGCACTGACATGCCATAAAGAATATTATAGTCAAATTTGACTAAAAGGCAAACTTTTTCTTTCACCAAAATATCCTTTTGTATGGAAAGAAAAAGAGTGAGCAATACTGAATATTGTTATAAAGTCAATGAAGTAAATTGTAAAAAATATTTCAGTAAGAATACTTCCTGTTAACAGTTGAAAAATGGTTTTTTCTTTATATTGTCGAATAGGATAAAAGGAAGGGAACTATTAAATATCGTTTGTAACAAGCGTTCATCATTTTTGTAGTTTATTGTGTAAAGCGAAAGAATAGAATTGTATGGATGGTACATCTGAAATGAGGTGAATATATATTATGAAAATATGGAAGCGAATTTCGGATCAAGGAAGGGATACAATACCGTTACAGCCGGTATTGTGGATTGATGGCTCAAAAAAGGAAGGCGAACTTCCTAATGTAGCAGTTACATTACAAATCCGTAGTATGTATGAAGAAAAATTTTCATATGAACTAATCTATGATGTAAACGACATACTTATTATGCGAATTGAAGTTGAAAATAAAGGAATTGAAGTGATTTCACGAGTCGTTGTAAGTCATATGATTAGAGATTACTTTTCGTATATTCCGAATTCTCTGCAGGTTAATAAGGGGATGAGCGAGTTTTTATTCCAGCTTGTAAGGTGGAGAATCGATAATTTATTGCCGAACGAGAAGGTGGAACTAAGTTGTAAATTAAAAGCAAATAAAGATAAAGCGGTTAAAACTGCATTGTTTAAGGCTACATACACATTTCAACATAAAGCAGTCTCATATGGCCCATTGCAAACAAATGAAGTTGTGGTGCAGCAATGATAAAAAGGAACCTGTGCGAAAGGTTCCTTTTTTAATGGAGGTTGTGCTTCTTGAGTATTTTCTTTTGTTCGATTCCTTTTTTTCCTACATAGTTATTTTTATAACCAAAATATAGAATGAATAGAAATGAAATAACATTTACAATAGCGTCGATTTGATCGTTCGTAATAAAGTTTATTCCGAAAGAGGTAAATAGTAGCTTTAATGATAACAAAAAACCAGCTAGTAAACGTATAGCATCTGATAGATTTTCTTTTTGTAGCATATAGGTCACTCCTTTCTATAAACGATATATAGTATATATATGAAATAGAATAAAAAAAGGAATACAAGCTCTAGCGGAAATGTACATAGAATATGTACATTTTTTATTTGGTAGAAAAACATTATTGTTATAGAGACATATATTGGTATAGAAAGGAGAGGAAGTATGAAACATAAAGGGAAGATTAGTGGATTATTACTAGGGAATACTGTTGCTGTTACGGAATGGATTGCGCTTCAGGATGTAATTGCAAAATTAGATTCGCGATCATTTTATACTGTCTTTATTATTTATATTTTGCAACTGTTGCTAAGTTGTTACTTTGGCCATTGGTACGATAAAAGAGAAAACGGACGTATGAATATGGAAGTAGGGGGAATGGCAAGTAATGATTTTGTTGTTGATTTTTTTGAAAAAGTAGCTGCTTTATCTGAACGAGATTCTCGCAATATTACAGTGTACATTCTTTCCGTTAAAGAATGGGAGGGATTAAAGGAAACAGTGCAAGAAAAAAAGTTGGAAGCGTTAGTACAGAGAGTGGAGTCTACTATTGTAAAGACGATTCGAAAAGGTGATGTCGTTACAAAATGGGATGAAAATAAATATGTTATTGTAGCGATTGATAATGGTCATGAAAAATCAACAATAACACGACGATTAATGAAAAATATTGAAAGTGAAATAGAAAGTGGTTTATTAAGTGTGACGCTATTATTTGGGGCTGCTAGTTATCCAGTAGAAGGGAAAACTTTTGAAGAATTGTTAAGAAAGGCACAGAATCAATTGTACCAGTATAGAAATTTGAAAGACAATGAGTAAAACTTTGAGTTAAAGAAGTATGATATGAAGAAATTCGGATTGTAACATTTTTTTGACTTTTATTACAAAAACAACTTTTATTGTAATAAAAGTCTTTAAAAATATATGAAATAGGCATATAATTATGATGGATGTGTCAATGCATTTGCACAATGTGTTTCATTTTAAAAGTGTAGAGGAAAACATGCTCTACACTTTTCCTTTTTAGGAAAGGAAAAGAATATTTGTAAGTTGTTGCGAGGTAGTATTTGTACTGTGTAAAATGAACAAAGAGATTATTTGATAGAAAGCGGAAAGGGAATGATAGATGTGAGAGATCGACAATCATCTTTTATCAGGTGAATTATTATAGTTGTTCTTCTAATTATTATGGCTCTGGTGAATTCCATTGTATTTTAAGGTAATACATAGTGTGAGTAGAGAATGAAAAGTGCAAAGTGAAATATACTTAGTAGATGGACATGAAACTGCTACATAATTCAAAGAGAATAACGTGAAAAATAATTTCAAGTAATAAATGTGTACAAGCATGATAAACAATACTGATGATCTTTGTAAAAAAGATGCGAGTGTGAAGTGTATAGAAGGATTATATGATTTTTATAGCTTTTTTACACAAGGATCGTTTATAAGTAGGAGGAAAAGATGTTGAAATATAGTAAATTAGCAATTGTAGCCGCATTATCAATGGTTTTATTAGCGGGTTGTTTCGGGCCAAAACCAGAAGAGGAATTATATGTAGCATTTGAAAATGCTGCCAAGCAAGAAAAGACAATGTTTGAAGATGCAAAAAAACTTGAAACCTTAGAGAAAGAAGGACAAGAATTATATAACCAAATTGTTCAAGAAGGAAAAGATAATAATCAAGTCGTTAAAGAAAAGCTGAATCAAGCAGTAAAGAATACAGATGAACGAGAAAAAGTGCTTACAAAAGAAAAAGAAGCTTTAAATAAAGCACAAGAAGAAGTGAAGTCAGCTGATAAGTACGTAAAGAAAATTGAGGATAATAAATTAAAAGACAAAGCGGATAAAGTTAAAAGTGCGTATGAGAAAAGACATGAGTCATTTAACAAGATGTTTGATAGCTATAATAAATCTTTAAAGCAAGAAAAAGAGTTATATACGATGCTACAGGATAAAGGTACAAAATTAAAAGATATTAGTGAGAAAGTTAAAGTAGTAAATCAATCGTATAAGGATATTGAGTCAGAAAAAGATAAGTTTAATGAATTCACGAAATCTTATAATACAGAAAAAGTTGCATTTTACAAGCAAGCCAATATTAAAATTAAAGAAGAGAAAAAATAAAACAGTTTGGCCTAACATAGGCCAAACTGTTTTATTTTTTTGTATAAGTACGGCTATACCATGGAACAGGTTCACTTAATTTTTTTTCTTGTTTCAGTGCTTCAGGACCAATATAATCTTGAAGTGTTTTTTTGGAAACTGTTAAAGACAAGGTTGTTTTCGGGTTTCGGTAGGAGGATTCAAGATGACCAAGATGTGGTAGGTTTCGAAAATCTTCTTTCGTAGGAGGGATGTGGAAATAATAATCGCCTAACCGTATAAGAACATCAGATTGTTGTTGGCTAAAACGTGGATTTCTAGAGAAATGTAATCCTTCTTTAATTGCTTTTTTTTCGGCGATTAAACGCTCTAAAGCTGTCTTTTTTAACCAATATAAATATTTAGGGTTAGTTGCAGCTTTGGCATGACGATTCACAACGAAAATAGATTGAGCTAGTCGATTAATAGGATGTTGGTTTTGTAATTGAGATTGTGGTTGTGAAGGTTTCATATTGAATCTCCTTTCAATTTTTCATTATTATAACATAAATAAAAGAGGTTTTTATTATATGCAAAAAGTGATTGTATACATTTTCAATATTAAAGCAATATTGTTACAAAAAACAACTATTTTGTATAATAGTAATAGAATGTGTTTTGAAATTTGATAATGAAAGAGTGAGAAGTTTGAAAGAACTATTAAAACAACAATATGCCATTATAGATATTGGATCTAATACAATGCGTTTAGTTATTTATGAAAAGCAAAATGGAGGTTTTTATAAAGAAATTGAAAATACGAAAGTGGTTGCTCGGTTAAGAAATTATTTAATCGATGGTGTTTTGAATGAAGAAGGTAAAGAAGTATTGTTACAAACATTATTTCAATTTCAAGAAAGTACAAAATTCCATCAGCTGCATCATGTACTTTGTGTTGCAACGGCAACAATTAGACAGGCTGAGAATCAAGAGGAGATTAAAAAACTTGTTGAAGGACAAACAGACTTTACTCTTAGAGTGTTATCAGAATATGAGGAAGCACGTTACGGCTATTTAGCAGTTATGAATTCTACTTCGTTTTCGGAAGGAATAACAGTAGATATTGGTGGCGGAAGTACGGAAGTTACATATATTAAAAATAGAGAGATTATAGAGTACCATAGTTTTCCTTTTGGTGCGCTTTCTTTAAAACATCTATTTATTAAAGGTGATATTCCTACTAAAGATGAATTAGAGGAAATTCGAGAGTATTTAGAGTGTCAATTTCGAACGTTACCATGGTTAATTGATAAGAAATTGCCTCTTATTGCAATTGGTGGTAGTGCGAGAAACTTAGCAAAAATCCACCAAAATTTAATAAACTATCCTATAGCGGGAGTACATTTATACAAAATGAAAGAAGAAGATATTGAAAATGTAAAAGGCACATTAGAAAAACAATCGTTTATCGAACTTCAGAAAATGGAAGGATTGGCAAAAGATCGAGCTGATACAATTATTCCAGCGGTTGAAGTATTTCATAAACTTGTAAATATTATAGAAGCAACGGCATTTGTATTAAGCAAAAAAGGATTAAGAGAAGGTGTTTTCTATGAAGAGTTGACGAAAGATTTAGGGATTTCATATTATCCGAATGTAGTTGAAGAAAGCTTATATTTGTTATCACACGAATATGAAATGGATATGGAATTTGTCATTCAACTTATTAAACATGGAAGATTGATTTGTAAACAACTCGAAGAAATGGGACTGATTTCTGTTTCAATAAAAGACTGGGAAGCATTCCATCAAGCAGCGAAAGTATTTAACATTGGAAAATATATAGACGAAGAAGCGAGTCGTTTACACACGTTTTATTTATTGGCGAATAAAACAATTGATGGCATGATGCATAAAGATCGAGTGAGGTTAGCGCTTATTGCATCTTATAAATCAAAAATGCTATTTAAACAACATTTATCTCCATTTGAAGGTTGGTTTGATAAAAGCGAACAAAAAAAAATCCGCCTATTAGGGGCTGTTTTACAATTTTCAGTTGCTTTAAATGTAAGACAAAGATCGCTTGTTGATACAATATCCATAACAGAAAATAAGGAAGGATTAACGTTTAGAATTTTATGTGAGCAATCGGCATTAGCAGAAAAAGTACAAGCTGAAAAACAAAAAAAGCAGCTAGAAAGAGTGTTAAAAACGAATATTAACTTGTCATTTGAATGAAAATGTTAGGTTGTACGGATGTCTTTACAAAAAATTTACACTTTATAATATTGTAATTTGCTAAAATAAAAATAACTAAATTATAGTAAAAAAGTTTCAAAGGGAAGTGTGAAGAGAATGGAATTGTTGAAGGGGAACATCGTAAATTTAAATGATACAGCATATTATAATAACCGAGAGCTAAGTTGGTTAGCATTTAATGAACGTGTACTACAAGAAGCGCAAGATGAAAATAATCCACTCTTGGAAAGATTAAAGTTTATTAGTATTTTTAGCTCGAATTTAGATGAATTCTTTATGGTACGTGTAGCGGGTTTGAAAGATCAAGTGAGTGCTGGGTTTAATCAACCAGAAAATAAAGCTGGCTTAACACCAAAAAAACAATTAAATAAAATTGCGATAAAAGCCCATGAATTAATGACCGTACAATATGATACGTTTAAAAATTACGTATTGCCAGCGCTTGAATTAGAGGGGATTGAGCGTTTAACATTCCATGATTTGACGAAAGAACAGAGAGAATTTATAGAAGAGTATTTTGATGAGCAAATTTTTCCGGTTTTAACGCCTGTAGCTATCGATGCATACCGTCCATTTCCGATGTTATTAAATAAAAGTTTGAACTTAGCTACTCTTTTATATGATGAGAAGCAAGTGGAGGAAGAAAACCGTACGAAGTTAGGAATTGTGCAAGTTCCTTCATTACTTGAACGCTTCATATTTTTACCGAGTGAAGGGCAAAAGCATAAATTTATTTTATTAGAAGACGTAATTAGTAGTTTTACTCATAAATTATTCACAGGATATAAAGTATCATCTGTTACTCGTTTCCGTATTACACGTAATGCGGATTTAACAATTCATGAAGAGGGTGCGAGGGATTTATTAAAGGTAATTGAAAAAGAGTTGAAAAAGCGTAAGTGGGGAGCTGCTGTACGTTTAGAAGTTGGCAAAGAACACATTGATGAAAGAGTATTAACATTATTATACGAGGTGTTGGAAGTAAAAGATGAAGATGTATATATAATGGATGGACCGTTAGATTTAACATGTTTATTCTCTTTATATAAAAAATTAGCACCATTATATGAACATCTCATTTATCCAGCCCTTATTCCGCAACCACCTCAAGACTTAGGTGATGAGGAAGATGTATTTGAAAAGGCGATTGAGCATGATATTTTATTACATCATCCTTTTGAATCGTTTCAGCCAGTAGTTGATTTTGTCCGTGATGCGGCAGACGATCCGAATGTACTTGCGATTAAACAAACATTATATCGAGTAAGTGGTGATTCTCCGATTATTCAGGCACTAAAAGTAGCAGCTGAAAAAGGAAAACAAGTCACAGTGTTGGTGGAGTTAAAAGCAAGGTTTGATGAAGAGAATAATGTTCATTGGGCTAAAGAATTAGAACAGGCTGGGTGTCACGTTATTTACGGTGTAAGTCACTTGAAAACGCATAGTAAAATTACGCTAGTTGTAAGAAGAAAAAACGGAAAAATCGAAAGATTCGTACATCTTGGAACCGGAAATTATAATGATGCAACAGCAAAGCTATATACCGATTTTGGCTATATTACATCACGAAAAGACTTTGGGGTCGATGCAACAAATTTCTTTAATTATTTAAGTGGTTATACAACGAAACCGCATTTTCACCATTTATCAGTTGCACCATTTGATATAAGAGAGCAATTTATGGATTTAATAGATGAAGAAATTCGTTATCATAGGCAATATGGAAATGGCTATATTATCGCTAAGATGAATTCACTAACGGATAAACCATTAATAAAAAAAATGTATGAAGCATCACAAGCGGGAGTAAAGGTAGAGCTCATCGTTCGAGGAACATGTTGTTTAAGACCTGGTATTCCAAATGTAAGTGAAAATATTCGTGTAGTTAGTGTTGTAGGAAGATATCTAGAACATAGCCGTATTTATTATTTCCATCATAATGGAGAGGAGAAAATATATTTATCTTCAGCTGATTGGATGACGCGAAATATGGAGAAACGAGTAGAAATATCCTTCCCAATTCTAGATATTGAAATGAAAGCAAGAATAAAGGCGATTTTACAGCTTACTTTAGCAGATAATGTGAAAACACGCGAACAAAATAAAGACGGTGACTACTATTATGTTATTAATAGTGGTGCAGAAGAGATTGATAGCCAAGTGAAGTTGTTTAAGATGGCGTATCAAAATACAGATGCTGAATAGCAAGAACAAAGTAAAAAACCTCTTATTAATAAGAGGTTTTTTACTTTGTTCTCTACTTATTATACGTTCTCAAAATAGAAGAATGTGTAGAGAGAATAGTTTTTATTGTAAGCATATTAATCGATTGTCTAATAGAGAGAATAGCGTTGGTAGAATTGTTGGCATACATTAATAATAGTATGGTTGTTGACAAGGTCCACCATAACAAGGATAAGGTGCTGGTGGCGGGTAAGGTGGTGGATAAGGTGGATAAAATGGTCTAGGGCCGAAAGCTAATGCTCCGCCGAGCAATCCACCAGCAATTCCAGCTAGAAATGGAACGCCAAAAAACGGAAAGAATCGTGAGTCGCCTACTGGGCCAATAGGTGCTGAACGAACTGGGATTGGTTGATAATATGGATACATGAACAAACCTCCTTTATTGGACTCACTTTTATCATATGGTAAACGAAACGTGGATGAGCGCGTACAAGAAAGGATATGTAAGAAAATAGGCGAATTATTACGAATGTTGTAGGGTGAAGAGTGTAATTTCAGGTTTTGACATAAACCGGAATGGGACACGTGTTCTTCCAAGTCCGCGATTGACATAGAGAGATAAGTCTTGAATGGAATAGAAGCCTTCAATGTAGTGTTTGGCAAGTGATGGGGTAACGATAGCACCTAAAAAAGGGATTTTTACTTGTCCGCCGTGGCTATGACCAGAAAGTTGCAAGTTGATTGGATATGTAGCAATTTGTGGCGCAATATCTGGCTCGTGAACAAGAACAATGTTATAAGTATTTTGCCGCGCTTGTTGTAGTGTTTCCGCTATTTTTGGTTTGCCAAGTAGTATATCATCGAGTCCGAAAATAGAAATTTCACTATTATCCAGTAGACGAATTCGTTTTTCGCTATTTTGTAATAGTTCAAATCCAGATTCACGCATGATGTGATCATAGTATTCAGTTCCATATCCGCCGTGATCATGGTTACCATAAATAGCAAATTTACCGAAGGGTGCTTGTATATTCTTTAAAATGGATGCAACGAAAGGAGTGTCAGTATATGTTTGGTAATTATCAATGAGATCACCAGTAAAAAGGACAATATCTGGGTTTGCAGCATTAATCTTAGAAATGATTTGAGATAAATGTTGGAGCGAGAAATAGTATCCGAGATGTAAATCGCTAAATTGAAGAATCTTCATACCATGAAAACTTTTTGGTATGAGCTGTGATTTTAGTGTGTGCTCTGTAAAAGAGATCATATGCGGCTCTATGTATTTAGCGTAATAGTAACCGATACTAGTGGTTATAAATGAATATAGACAAGTGCGTATTCCATTTTTTAAAAAATTTCTTCTTGTAATTTGCTTCATAAAAGTATGAGTATACCTATTTGATTTATATTATGTGTTTTCGTTCCATATACAGGCTACTCAAATCTCCTTTCAGTTTTTTTAATATATTTAAAATAATAAAGAAGTAGTATAGCTTACGGAAAAATGAATGAAAAGAAGTCTCTTTAAGTTAAAATATCAGAAAAATTTAAAAATATAAAGATTTCTATCAAATAAAATGATAAAATGAATGTGTATTCATTTTTGGGAGGGATATATGTGAAAGAGAAGGTAGTAATTATAACAGGTGGATCGAGTGGAATGGGAAAAGGAATGGCAACTCGTTTTGCGAAAGAAGGGGCACGAGTTGTTATTACAGGGCGTACAAAAGAAAAACTGGAGGAAACAAAGTTAGAAATTGAACAGTTTCCAGGGCAAATATTGCCTGTACAAATGGATGTACGAAATACTGAAGATATTCAGAAAATGATTGAACATATTGATGAAAAGTTCGGACGAATTGATATTTTAATAAATAATGCAGCTGGCAACTTTATTTGTCCAGCAGAAGATTTATCTGTGAATGGCTGGAATTCGGTCATTAATATTGTGTTAAATGGTACATTTTATTGCAGTCAAGCTGTCGGGAAGTATTGGATTGAGAAAGGTATAAAAGGAAATATCATTAATATGGTAGCGACATATGCATGGGATGCAGGTCCAGGAGTTATTCATTCGGCTGCAGCAAAAGCTGGCGTATTAGCAATGACTAAAACGCTTGCTGTTGAGTGGGGACGTAAATATGGAATACGAGTTAACGCTATCGCACCAGGGCCGATTGAACGTACGGGCGGTGCTGATAAATTATGGATTTCAGAAGAAATGGCTAAGCGTACACTACAAAGTGTGCCACTTGGAAGACTAGGTACGCCAGAAGAAATTGCGGGTCTAGCTTATTATATATGTTCAGATGAAGCTGCATACATAAATGGAACATGCATGACAATGGATGGAGGACAACACTTGCATCAATATCCATTTTAAGAGGGATGACCAAATGAATGTTTGATTCATTTTTTGCGGTAAAATGTGACGGAATTGTGACATGTGAAAGAAATGTATTTACAAGAGGTCATATATACGGTATATTTAAGACCTCTTTTTTCTTCATAGTAGAATTGCTAATTCCCCTTAGCATTTTACCCCTCTAATCCCTTCAGGAAAACTGAAGGGATTTTTTATTATTTTTCCGTAAATATCGTGTTATAATTTTTGAAAAGTAAAGGGAGGGAAGCACGTTGATAGATGCATTAGATGTAATGAGTAACTTGGATAAAGTCCTTCCTTATTATCAAGCTATTTTTAGTGCTGATGAACATACAGTAATTGGATATGAAGTAGTAGGACGTATTCAAACAGAAGAGGGCATACAAAGTTTAGCTTCGTTCTTTCATGATGATTCTATTCCAAGTGAGTTTCAACTGGAAGCGGATAATATTATAGTAGAAAAAGCTTTAAACCGTTATTTAGAAAGCAATCAAAAATTGTTATTATTTATACATCGAAATGCTAACGTATTAATGAATGACGAAGATGAAAGTTTACTTCAACTTTTATTGATGTATGAAAAACAAGGTTTAAATTTGAACCACATTGTTTTAGAGATAACAGAGCATGAATGTAAAGAAGATATTGAGCAATTTAATCATTTGCTTATGTATTATCGTACATATGGTATTCAGATTTCGATTAATAAAGTTGGAACGGGTACAAGTAATTTAGAACGTATTAGCGTGTTAGCACCTGATATTTTAAAAGTAGATTTAACAAACTTAAGGCAAACTGCACTTATACAATCTTATCAAGATATTTTATATTCCTTATCTTTACTTGCAAGAAGAATTGGTGCAACGTTGTTATATGAAGAAATTGATGCTTTTTATCAACTACAATATGCTTGGAAAAACGGTGGTAGATACTATCAAGGTAATTATTTAAAAGAATGTTTACCTGATTTTATTGAAACGAATGTTTTAAAAGAGAGACTTGGTAATGAATGTCATCAATTTATTCAGCATGAGAAAAAGAAGTTGCAAAAAATTTATCATTTAACAGAGATGTTACGTGATCGAATTGGTGATGTTCTGTCAAAACAAAAAAAGAATGAAGATATAAATGATTGGTTATTACAATTTAGCCAAAGTATATCACAATGTAGTTTTCGCATATTTATTTGCAATGAAGATGGTTTTCAACAATCGGGTAATGTTATGAAAAAAGATGGGGAATGGATTGTTATGCCGGAGTATTATATGAAGAACTGGAGTTGGCGTCCGTATTTTCTTGAGAATATTATGAAAATGCGTTTTGAAAATAAGGCGAGACTTTCAGATTTATATGCCGATATTGAAACTGGTGAAATGGTACGAACATTTTCTTTCCCGATTGATGATGAAAACTTTTTATTTATAGATTTATCTTATGAATATTTATATGAAGAAGATGTTTTATTTTAATGCACGAAGAGATTCGTGCATTTTTTTGTTTGTTTTTATCAGAAATTGGTAATAGTGAAAATGGTGATGAAAATGCTGTCTATCGTTGTAAAGATTTTACGAACGAAACCATCCCTTTCTTTGCATAATCATTGTTACAATGAATACTACAAAGACAAGTTCTTTTAAAAGGAAGGTGAAAAAATGAGGAAATATGGAATATGGCTTGTTCTATTTGTATGTGTTGCCTTTCTAGTTGGTTATAGTGTTACAACTGTTTTAGGAAAAGAGGAATTGAAAGTCGATCGGAAAGACGTGTTTACAACGATACAAAAAGGCTATGAAACCCAATTTTCAATTCGCGGGAAGCATTTGCCGATGAATAAGATGATAGAGACGTTATCACCGTATTTTACAGATAATTTCCTTCAAGTATTTACAGATGAAAATAGTAGAAGTGATAAACAAAGTGGTGAATATTTACTTCCAGCAAAAGAAGCACCGTTTTCTTTTAATTCGGAAACGAAAATGGCGTATGATGAAGAGCATAAAAATTTATATGTATATGAGCGGGCGAAAAGTGGACAATATCAAATTGTAACATTGAAAAGGGATCAAGATAAATGGAAATTAGCAGGGTATCATGAAAGCCAAGAACTTTTAACTGAAATAAAAAGGTTACAACAATTATAAAGTGCAACTTTAATCAGTGGGGGCTTTATATCCCACTGATTATTAGCTTTCATCAATCGGGAGTTTTACTGCCCATAAATAGCGGGATAAAAATAGGAATAGGTATTTACCTATTCCTATTCTATATTGAGTAGCTGTTGTAATTTTTCGATTTGAAAACCTGCAACCACTTCACCGTCGATTACAACTGTTGGAGTTGAATAGGAATCATAGTCGTATAAAAGACGATCGCGAGCAGCAGCGTCTTTTTTTACGTCAAATTCTTCATATACAACGTTATTATGCTTTAAAAATTCTTTCACAATGACACATGGCGGACAATCAGGTTGTGTGTAAACCTCAATTTTTTTCATTGTAATTCCTCCTTTTTTCTGTTTTTTATTATATTATTCCATTATGAAAATCGCAATAAAGAAGGAAAAAGATGTTCTTTCTGTGTTTTCCTTCGCATTTCGACAAATTTTTAGTTGAGTTTCTGGCCAATAACCTTTATCCTAGACTGTGGAACATTTTTTCTGTTATGACGGATAGAATGAGTATAGCTGTAAAACCTATTGGTAGGAAGATTAGAGAAAGGAGAGATTTCATGTCTCTACTCCAAGGAATTTTAACACGACTTGTTAGTCTACAAGAACAAGCTGTAAGCGGTGAAGTAGCACAACGCTATTTTGAAGTGAACGGTGAGCGCAAATGTAGCGTGAAATTTTTCGATAAAAGTGAAATGTATGAATTAGAAGTGTATCAACAAGGTGAAAAACCTCAAGTGTATCAATTCGATAATATCGATATGGTTGCAATTGAGATTTACGATATCATTTCTTGATACATATAAAAAAGGTACTGCCTATGGCAGTACCTTTTTTAGTTCTTTTACTTTCCAGTATATATGTATAGGAATTTTTCGTTTTTCCTACAATGGTAATAAAGTGAGACTTTAATCAGTGGAAGTGCTTATTATCGACTGATGATTGGACTACATCAATCAGGAGTTTTACTGCTCGAAAATAGCGTGATAAAAATAAATAGGAGGTGTGTTATGTGGAACGTTTACCAGTTGTGATCTGTCCTAATTGCCACAATTCTGCAGAGATTATTCATGTATTAACGGCTCAATCGAATCAAAATGTAATTTATACTTGCCAAGTTTGTCATTTTGTAATGCGAAATATTGAGACGAATAAAGGATAGTAAGTTATAATTTTTGTTTTTGTCCCATACAATGAGAATACGAAAAGTCTGTCTAATGGAAAGGACGTGACTATGTGGACGGTGGGCATAAATTCTATAATGTTTCAGAGAGACATTTGAATTTTGATACGGTCTTTAACCGCATTTGTAGTTTCATTGAAAAGGATCCACGAAATTTATATCGATTATCTATTGGGACAGACTCACAAGCACATCAAAAAGATACGAGATTTATTACGGCAATCCATATTCACCGTGTTGGAAAAGGGGCTTGGGGATGTTTACACCATAGGTCAGTAAAAGATAAGCCGGCAACATTACGGGAGAAAATATATTTAGAAACACAGTTTAGTCAAGAAATCGCTTGCCTATTTACTCCTAACCATATACAAACCATATGGGATTTATTGCATCCATATGCTCAAGATGGGGCTGGGTTCATAATGGAAATTCATTTGGACATAGGGAATGATGGTTTAACAAAAGAATTTATTTTAGATATGACAGCGAAAATTCAAGCGATGGGATTAACTGCAAAAATTAAGCCGGATGCTTATGCGGCATTTAGCTATGCAAATCGATATACGAAATAATTTTTATAAGGTTACAATTGTTACATGTTTTTATTAAAAACTGAATATTACATCTACTAAATAAGTTGGAAATTTTATATAATGAGAGTAACGATGGGATTATAAGGAGAGGGGTATATGCAAAGGGAATTTGTTTTAACGAAAGAAGAAGAAAGTTTGTTACTAGATATTTTATTTCAACAAAATTATGCGAGTGAAATTTTAGCTGTAGAACTTACAGATATTGAGAATGGTTTGAAACAGACAGATGTGACGCAATATAAAAAAATCACAAGGTTATTTTACAGATTAAAAAATAAAGGGTATTAAGTGCTACCGTAATGGTAGTCTTTTTTTTGTGTTGTATGCTAAAATAGCTGTGTAATTGTATTTTTATTGAAATAAAGTTAGGACAAAATAATAATATGAAAACGCTGTCATAAAATAAGAATAGAATCGGTGAATATAAGCAGGAAAAAGGGAAAATGGGGGATGTAACATGATTAGTATTCCAAAAGACGAGTTTCAGCAAATTCTTGTGAAAGATTTAATGATTTCATCAGAAAAAGTAGCACATGTCCAAATTGGGAATGGATTAGAGCATGCTTTACTCGTTCTTGTGAAATCTGGATATTCGGCAATACCTGTTTTAGACCCAATGTATAAATTACATGGGTTGATTAGTACTGCTATGATTTTAGATGGTATGTTAGGGTTAGAGCGCATTGAGTTTGAAAGACTTGATGATATGAAAGTAGAACAAGTGATGAAGGAAGATATTCCGGTTCTTAAGTTAGAAGATTCATTTGCAAAAGCTTTAGAAATGACAATTGATCATCCTTTTATTTGTGCTGTAAATGAAGAAGGGTATTTCGAGGGGATTTTAACACGTAGAGCTATTTTAAAATTATTGAATAAAAAAGTACGGCAGCATAATCGATAGACAATAGGAGGAAAGTGACTTCATAGAAACGGAGAAGTCACTTTTTTTCGTGCATATCAGTTGTGTATGTATTATATTTAAAAAGACATAAAACATAAGGAAAGTTCGAACTGAAAAATTGTATTTTTTGTATAAAAGTATTCAGTTAAATTCAGGATGAAAAGCTTATTGAAATAAGGTGTATGGAAGCTAAGGAAAGAGGGAGAAAGTTGCAAATTGATGATTTTCAAATGATGGTTGTGTTAGCCCAGGAATCAAATATGAGAAAAGCGGCGGAACGTTTATTTGTTTCCCAACCTGCGCTTAGTCAACGATTACAATCTATGGAGAAACAATGGGGAATGAAATTTTTTATTCGTTCACAAAAAGGATTGACAATTACACCTGAAGGGGAAAAAGTCGCAAATTATGCAAAAGAAATGTTACAAAGAGAAGAGAATATTAAGAGCGAACTGGCAGTTTTTAGAACGGAAACATATGGAACGTTAAAAATAGCTGTTGCATCGGTTATTGGTCAATATTGGCTCCCTCCTGTGTTGAAAAAGTTTGTACAAAAGTATCCTTCTGTGAAAATATCGCTGTTTACTGGCTGGAGTAGTGAAGTGCAAAAGCAATTTTATGAGGGCGATGTTCATGTAGCTATATTAAGGGGATCACAGGAATATAAAGGACAAAAGCAACAATTATTTGAAGATGAATTATATTTAGTCGATAAAGAAATAAAAGATATTTCGATGTTAAAAGAAACAAATAGACCATTTATTCAATTTAAAAGTGATTCGACTTATTATGGTCAAATACAAAATTGGTGGTATGGGTTATTCTCTAACCCACCTAAGCGAACAATTGTAGTTGATCAAATTGAGACGTGCAAACAACTTGTTCTAAATGGTATAGGTTATGCATTATTGCCTTCTACAGTATTAAAAGAAGTGCAGGAAAATATGTATAAAACACCTGTTCAATTAACGAGAGAAACATGGTTGTTAACGAGTGAATCAGCAAGACAATTGAAGCAAGTACAAGCGTTTTTAGAAATTATAGAAGAAATTCAAAGGGAAAAATAAGATTATTGTCTTGCTACTCGCTCTATCGTTTGGTAGAGTAACAATATAAATGGATTTAGGAGGCAACAAGAATGAAAATGATGGACGCTAACGAAATTATTTCGTTTATTCAAAAAAGTGAAAAGAAAACTCCTGTAAAGGTATACATAAAAGGGGATTTAAAAGAAGTAACGTTCCCTGAAACAGTACAAGCATTTGTAAATAAAAAATCTGGTGTAGTATTCGGAGAATGGTCTGAAATTAAGACAATTCTTGATGAAAATAGCAAGCACATTGTTGACTATGTAGTTGAGAACGATCGTCGTAATTCTGCAATCCCATTGCTTGATTTAAAAGGTATTAAAGCTCGTATTGAGCCAGGCGCAATTATTCGTGACCACGTTGAAATTGGTGACAACGCTGTTATCATGATGAATGCAACAATTAACATCGGTGCTGTAATTGGCGAAGGTACTATGATCGACATGAACGCAGTGCTTGGTGGACGTGCAACGGTTGGCAAAAACTGTCATGTAGGTGCAGGTGCTGTACTTGCGGGTGTTATTGAGCCACCTTCTGCAAAACCAGTTATCGTTGAAGACGATGTTGTAATTGGTGCAAATGTAGTTGTTTTAGAGGGCGTTACAGTAGGTAAAGGTGCAGTTGTAGCAGCAGGAGCTGTTGTAACAGAAGATGTGCCTCCATATACAGTTGTTGCGGGAACTCCAGCACGTGTAATTAAAGAAATTGATGAGAAGACAAAAGCGAAAACTGAAATCAAACAAGAGCTTCGTCAATTAAACCCAGAGAAATAAAAAACAAAAAGCGTAAGAGCATAAATAGGCTCTTACGCTTTTTATAGATAGAGGTGCAAAAATGACAGTAAGCAAATTTGTCCAAGTTCGTAGAGATTTACACAAAATCCCGGAAATTGGATTTAAAGAGTGGAAAACACAACAGTACATTTTAGAGTATATAGAAACACTTCCTAACGAATATTTGGAAGTGAGAACATGGAAAACAGGTGTAATTGTTAAAGTAAATGGGAAAAGCCCAGAGAAAATAATAGGTTATCGTGCAGATATAGATGGTTTGCCAATAACAGAGGAAACTGGATACGAATTTGCTTCTGTACATGAAGGAATGATGCATGCATGTGGACATGATTTGCATACAACAATTGGTCTAGGCCTCCTAACAGCAGCTGTGAGTGAAAGAATAGATGATGACCTTGTGTTTCTATTCCAGCCGGCAGAAGAAGGTCCAGGTGGCGCTCTTCCTATGTTAGAAAGTGAAGAGCTAAAAGGATGGAAGCCTAATATAATTCTTGGTCTTCATATTGCACCAGAATACGCTGTAGGAACAATTGCGACAAAAGAAGGTCTGTTATTTGCGAATACATCAGAATTATATGTTGATTTAAAAGGAAAAGGTGGACATGCGGCTTATCCACATACTGCGAATGATATGATTGTTGCAGCCAGTCACCTTGTTACACAACTTCAATCCGTTATTAGTCGTAATGTGAATCCTCTTGACAGTGCGGTAATTACAATTGGAAAAATAACAGGTGGTACAGTTCAAAATATTATCGCAGAAAAATCTCGTTTAGAAGGAACGATTCGAACATTATCAGTGGAATCAATGAAGCGTGTGAAAAGCAGAATTGAGGCAATTGTTGCAGGTATCGAAGCTTCTTTCCAGTGTGAGGCGATTATAGATTACGGAGCAATGTATCATCAAGTATATAACCACGAAGAGTTAACGAGAGAGTTTATGCAATTTGTACATAAACAAACTGATATGAATGTTATTACATGTACTGAGGCAATGACAGGTGAAGATTTTGGTTATATGCTTCGAGAAATCCCTGGATTTATGTTTTGGCTTGGAGTAAATTCAGAATATGGTTTACATCATGCGAAATTAAAACCAGACGAAGAAGTGATTGAAAAGGCAATTACATTTTTAAGCCAATATGTAAAGTGGAAAGGAAATAGAAAATAAAACTTCCGCTCTCTTGAAGGTTCCAAAAAACTTTTTGTTCTGAGGTGTAAGTAACGCTCGTATAGATTGATTTTAGACATTTACATACAAATGAAAGAATTAAAGTTAATTGTACTGTTTTAATAATGAGCAGGGGGTTTTAGCCACTGCTCATTATTAATTATTTGACTAACTTATATATGTTTACTTTTAGTATGAAAAGTGTGTAAAATCAATGTGAAACATAGAAAAAAGGGTGGGGAATTACGTGCAAATTAGCAGTGCGATTTTATGTTTCGTCTTATATGCGTATGTTATTATTGCGGCGGTTTATTTTGGGATAAGTTTTTATGCCTATCGTCTAGTAGATAATAATGAATATGACGAAACATACAAATGGGTGAAGAGATATTTATCACCTGTACTAGAAATTATGAATGGGTTTGTGCTCTTTTTATTTATTGGATTAATTGCTTTCTCAACGAGTTTAGTAGGGAATAAAACTACATTATTTGTACTAGGTATCATTATTTTTATGCTGCTAGGTATACGAATTGGTAATACGGTCTTTTGGAATGAAAGAAAAGTAGATGGTTGGACGGGAATGTTAATCCCGTGTATGCTAGCTGCAATCGTGACAAATATAGAGCATGAATATTATCAATTACACTTTTGGCTTATTATCGTTTTAACGATTCTTTCTGTTTTGTATATAAGTACAGTAGTACTAACATACATTGCATATGAAAAAGGAGATGTTCAAGGTACCCGCTTCTTTAGAGGGCGAGCACTATTCTGGAGTGTGCCAACAATGGCGGTTATCGGGATTATTGCGATATTAGTGAATGGATACCAATTTTCTAATTGGCAACTGTTGTTAGAAAATTGGTGGATTTTCATCGTTTCATTTATTGCTTTTTTAGGCGCAACGCATTATTTATTCCATCAACATCATTACATATGGGCGCTTGTATTTGCTTTTACGCAGCTTCTATTTGCTTTTTTCGGCCAAGAAACGTTATTGTTCGTTTTTGAAACATTTAGTTCGTTTGGAAATATATTTGTATTTGGTATGTTACTTGTTGGTATCGCCTTTTATTTACAACAATATTTTTATATACAAAAACAAAAATAAGTATGATTTACACGTTTTTGTGACGTAAATAAAGTATGTTACAATGAAAATACATAGTACTTGAAGTTATTGGAGGAATTCCTGTGAGTGAGAAAGAAAAAGAATTTGCTGTCATCGGGCTTGGGCGTTTCGGTGGAAGTATTTGCCGAGAACTAGCTCAATTAGGTATGGAAGTAATGGCAATTGATTCAGATGAGGATAAAATTAATGAGTTTGCAAATATAGCTTCACATGCTGTAATTGCAGATTCAACAGATGAGATGGTATTGAAAAGTCTCGGTATTCGTAATTTTGATCATGTAGTCGTTGCTATTGGAGATAATTTAAATTCAAGTATTTTAACAACGTTAATTTTGAAAGAGTTAGGTGTAAAAAATATTACTGTAAAAGCTCAAAATGACTATCATGAAAAAGTATTAAGTAAGATAGGTGCAGATCACATTGTACATCCAGAGCGTGATATGGGAAAACGGATTGCTAATAATATTGCATCAAGTAATGTATTAGACTATCTTGAGCTTTCAGATGAGCATAGTATTGTAGAGATTATTGCAAATAAAAAAATTGATGGGCACTCTTTAATTGAATTAGATATTCGTGCGAAGTTTGGATTGAATATTGTAGCAATTAAACGTGGTAAAGAAGTTATCGTCTCTCCTCGAGCTACGGAAAATATTCAAGCGGGGGATATATTAATTGTAATTGGTCATGATGACGAAGTAGATCGTTTTAAACACTTTTTAAGATAAGAGAAAAGGACAATGCCATGAAGGCATTGTCCTTTTTCTTATATTTCCATAATGATTGGTAAAATCATTGGGCGACGTTTCGTTTTTTCGTATAGGAATGGTGCTAATGTGTCTGTAATCTCATTTTTAATTTCAGACCATTGTGTTGTTTTCCGTTCCATTACTTTTTCTAAATGTGTTGTAATCAATGTTTGAGCATCGTTGATTAAATCGCTGCTTTCACGCATATAAACGAAACCACGCGAGATGATATCAGGTCCTGCTGCAACTTTAAATTCCTTCATATCAATGCTTACAACTACAATTACAAGCCCTTCTTCAGAAAGGATGCGACGATCGCGTAATACGATATTACCGATATCTCCAATACCATTTCCATCGATATAGACAGAACCAGATGGAATTTTTCCAGCTACACTTGCTTCATCTGAACGCAAGGCAAGAACATCTCCGTTATCCATGATGAAACAGTTCTCTTCTGGAATACCGCAATCATTCGCTAATTTCATATGCATACGTTGCATACGATATTCACCATGAATTGGCATGAAATACTTTGGTTTAATTAGACGTAGCATTAGTTTTTGCTCTTCTTGTCCGCCATGTCCACTCGTATGAATGTTTGACAGCTTGCCATGGACTACATTAGCACCAGCACGATACAACATGTTAATTGTACGGCTTACACTAATTGTGTTACCAGGGATTGGTGAAGAAGAGAAAACAACTGTGTCGCCAGGAATAATTTGAATTTGACGATGAGTACCATTCGCAATACGGGAAAGTGCTGCCATTGGTTCACCTTGACTACCAGTACATAAAATAACCACTTTATTAGCTGGTAGGCGGTTTAGTTGAGATGTGTCTATGAATGTATCTTTTGGACATCGGATATACCCAAGGTTTTGTCCAATCTCGATAGCTGCTTCCATACTTCGACCAAATACAGCTACTTTACGATTATTTTCAACAGCAGCCTCAACAACTTGTTGTAAGCGATGGATATTCGATGCAAAGGTTGCGAAGATAATACGACCTTCTACTTTGCGGAATATATCTTGAATACTATCGCCAACACGGCGCTCAGACATCGTAAAGTTTGGAACTTCACTGTTTGTACTGTCAGATAAGAGACAAAGTACACCGTCTTTTCCGATTTCAGCCATTTTTGTTAAATCTGCTGGCTCACCGACTGGTGTGAAATCGAATTTGAAATCACCTGTATGAACGACTTGTCCTTGAGGTGTTTTCACAACAACTCCGTATGAATCCGGAATACTGTGAGTTGTACGGAAGAAGGAAACAGATGTCTTTTTAAATTTAATAACATCATCTTCTTGAATTTCATAAAGCTTCGCTTTACGAAGTAATCCGTGCTCTTCTAATTTGTTTTTTATTAGTGCAATTGCTAATTTTCCACCGTAAATTGGAATGTTTACTTGACGTAATAGATAAGGGATTCCACCGATATGATCTTCGTGACCATGTGTAATGAATAATCCTTTAATTTTATCTTCGTTTCGCACAAAATAAGTGTAATCAGGTATTACATAATCGATCCCGAGGAGTTCGTCTTCTGGAAATTTAATTCCAGCGTCAATTATAATAATTTCATCTTGAAATTGAACAGCATATGTATTTTTACCGATTTCACCAAGACCACCGAGAGCAAAAACGGCAACTTGATCATTTTTTAGAAATTTCATATGGCTATACAATCTCCGCTAATACTAAATCAGCGTTTTGTTTTTCATATTCAAGATGAGCGCCAGTAACAGACTGAACAAACTCGATATTATATGCGAACTTATTTAATTTTTTACGAACATCCTTTTCAGACGTAGCCTCTAAATATACAACTTTTGTATTTTCACGTACTGGGACCTCAGTTAATTTTTCTTGATAAAATACTTTAAAAATCATTTGGAAAACCTCTCCTTGTCTATGTTTTGCATTATCTGTTACTTATTATAAAGCAAACAGTCACGATTTTCATGTTTTTTCGAATGAGAATGAAGAAAAAGCCCGAAATGGGCATAATTTAAGCGATTGTCTTCTTCCGGACTAAATCGTTTAAATAACGCTTAAGCTTTTTCTTCAGCTTCTTCAGCATGATTACTCCTTCCTTTCCTTATTCTAAACATGCATATTACTAGTGAAAACTCTATCTCTGACATAAGAAAGAGGGGAAAGTGAATGGAAAACCTTGTCCTTTCTCATACAGTGAAAGTTATTCTATAGTAACGATTAGTAGCCGTTAGTTATAGATATAGTATGAGGAAGAATGGAAAAGAAAATTCATTAGAACAAGTATTCACCTTTTTTACTAATATATATATGCATGTTTCATAAATAAGGTCAGAAAGTGAACGCTTTCTTCACAGATGTTTAATATGTTATACTTTTTTTTAGAATTTGAAAAGCGATTATCAAAATAGGAGTAAAGAGTGCCAGAAAGGGTTTTGACAAATGAATGATAAAATTGTCTTTTTTGATATTGATGGAACATTATTAGATCACGATAAAAAAATTCCGCAATCTACACGAGATGCAGTAAGACATTTGCAGGAAAAAGGGGTGCATGTAGCAATTGCGACAGGACGCGCACCGTTTATGTTTGAAGATATTCGTAAGGAACTCAATATACATAATTATGTTAGTTTTAATGGACAGTATGTTGTCTTTGAAGATGAAGTAGTATTTAATAATCCGTTACACCCAGCTGCCTTGCATAAGTTTACTCAGTTTGCAAAACAAGAAGGATATCCACTTGTATATCTTGATCATCAAGAAATGAGAGCGACAGTGGAATATCATGATTATGTGAAAGAAGGTTTTGGAAGCTTGCAGTTCGAGCATCCGGCATATGAACCTGATTTTTACGAAAAACGCGATATTTATCAAACGCTTCTTTTTTGTGAAGTAAATGAAGAGGAAAAGTTTATTAATCAATATCCAGATTTTCATTTTATTCGTTGGCATGCGTATTCAATGGATATCATTCCTAATGGTGGTTCTAAGGCAAAAGGGATTGAGAAGTTCATTGAAAAATTAGGATTTAGCCGTGAACAAGTGTATGCATTTGGGGATGGTTTAAACGATTTAGAAATGATTGAAGCAGTTGGGACAGGCATTGTGATGGGGAATGGTCATGAAGATTTGAAAAAACTTGCAAATCATGTGACAAAGGATGTAAGTGAAGACGGTATATATCATGGATTAAAATGGGCTGGCTTGTTATAAGTAAATATGGAACCCATTTCATAAAATAAAGGGGCGGGAGATTAATTCCCGCCTTTTTATTATTAGCGCTCTAAAGGTTTTGAATCATCAGGAGCGGCAAAAGGATTTTCTTTATTGATATGGTCATAGAACATAACACCATTTAAATGGTCAATCTCGTGCTGGAATACGATTGCTGGTAAACCTTTTAAACGTAATTTTACTTCTTCTCCGTTAATAGAAGTCGCTTTTACTGTAATTCTTGTATAACGAGGAACATAACCAGGTACTTCGCGGTCTACAGATAGACAGCCTTCACCACCCTGTAAATATGTACGTTCAACAGAATGGCTAATGATTTTTGGATTGAATAATGCATGGCTATATAATGTACCGTCCGCATCGGTTACATGAACTGCAATCATTTTTTTTGAAACACCGATTTGCGGAGCCGCTAATCCGATTCCAGGGCGTAAACTATATTTTTCAGCCATTTCAGGATCTTGGCTATTTATTACAAATTCAATCATTTCTTTTAAGGTAGTTGTATCTTTTTCGCTTGCCGGTAATGACACCTCTTCTGCAACGTTGCGCAAAATAGGATCTCCTTCGCGAATAACATCTTTCATTGTAAGCATATGTAATCTCTCCTTTCCTCTTTAGTCTACCAAAGGAGATGGAAAAAGTCATCGGCAAGAAAGGGAAGGCATTTTGGAAATCGTTCTATTATAGAGTATTTATGTATGTGATAAAAAGAAAAAGACGGCAAAGCCGTCTTTTTCTTTCCATAGTTGTTTCGTTTTACATTAGCGAATGCAAGCAGCACCAACGATAATTAAAAGAATAAACAACACAACGATTAAGGCGAAGCCGCGTCCAGACCCGCCACAAGAACCGCCATAACCGTAGGAAGGATATGAACAAGTTGGATAGCAATATGAGTATCCGTACATGAGATGACCTCCTTTATCATTTCCCGCTAATACTGCGGTTACTATAATGTATGGAAGAGAGGGGAGAAATGTATAGGTATTTACCTAAAAAAGGAAGGATAGTTTGTATATTTTTGTTACGAAGAGAGAAAAACTAAAGAGAATTAAATCGTTTACATATTATTCTAAGAGAAAAAATAAGTGAAAAAGGGAATAATATAACAGTAGGTCAACGCTTACTAATACAGATGTAAAAAATAAAAACACGTTTGTGTAGTAGAAACCTGCATATTATTTATAAAAAAACGTATTCAAAGTAATTGACATCGTAATTAGAATAGTTGTAAACTAAAAAACGTGATCAAGATTGTATTAATATGTTTCTGAAAAAACATTAGTACAGATTGTTAGGTACACAAAATTATTCTCAACCGACAGATAAACATGTTGGTTTACATCGTTGCGCTTTTTAAACTGGAAAATAGCCAGTGAAAGCGTTTCAGAATATGGTTCAAGAGAGGAAGAGGTGAACGGAATGGGTACTAAAACAAAAAAGACCCTATTTAATGTTGATGAGCAAATGAAAGCTATCGCAGCTCAATTTGAAACATTACAAATTTTAAATGAAAACGGTGAAGTTGTGAATGAAGCAGCTATGCCTGAATTATCTGATGATCAATTAAAAGAATTAATGCGTCGTATGGTGTATACTCGCGTATTAGATCAACGTTCTATTTCTTTAAACCGTCAAGGACGTTTAGGTTTCTACGCACCTACAGCTGGACAAGAAGCTTCTCAATTAGCGAGTCATTTCGCACTTGAAGCAGAAGACTTCATCTTACCAGGATACCGTGATGTACCACAATTAGTATGGCACGGACTTCCATTATATCAAGCATTCTTATTCTCTCGTGGACACTTCATGGGTAACCAAATGCCTGAGAATGTAAATGCATTAGCTCCACAAATCATTATCGGTGCGCAAATCATCCAAACTGCTGGTGTTGCGTTAGGTATGAAACTACGTGGTAAAAAATCTGTTGCAATTACTTACACTGGTGACGGTGGTGCTTCACAAGGTGACTTCTACGAAGGTATGAACTTTGCGGGTGCATTCAAAGCTCCAGCAATCTTCGTTGTTCAAAACAACCGTTATGCAATCTCTACTCCAGTAGAAAAGCAATCTGCAGCTAAAACTGTAGCACAAAAAGCAGTAGCAGCAGGTATTTACGGAATTCAAGTAGACGGTATGGATCCATTAGCTGTATACGCAGCAACTGCTTTCGCTCGTGAGCGCGCAGTAAATGGCGAAGGCCCTACTTTAATCGAGACTTTAACATTCCGTTATGGTCCACATACAATGGCTGGTGATGACCCAACTCGTTACCGTACAAAAGATATCGAAAACGAATGGGAACAAAAAGACCCAATCGTACGCTTCCGTAAGTTCTTAGAAGCTAAAGGCCTATGGTCTCAAGAAGTTGAAGAGACAGTAATCGAAGAAGCAAAAGAAGATATCAAACAAGCAATTGCTAAGGCTGACCAAGCTCCAAAACAAAAAGTAACTGATTTAATGGAAATCATGTACGAAAAAATGCCTTACAACTTAGCTGAACAATATGAAATCTACAAAGAAAAGGAGTCGAAGTAAGCCATGGCTCAAATGACAATGATTCAAGCAATCACTGATGCTTTACGCGTTGAAATGAAAAATGACCCTAACGTACTTGTATTTGGTGAAGACGTTGGTGTAAACGGCGGTGTATTCCGTGCCACTGAAGGTTTACAAGCTGAATTTGGTGAAGATCGTGTAATGGATACTCCACTTGCAGAGTCTGGTATTGGTGGACTTGCAGTTGGTCTTGCACTTGAAGGATTCCGTCCAGTTCCAGAAATCCAATTCTTCGGTTTCGTATTTGAAGTAATGGATTCAATTTCTGGTCAATTAGCTCGTATGCGTTACCGTTCTGGTGGACGTTGGACTGCTCCAGTAACAGTTCGTTCTCCATTCGGTGGTGGTGTTCATACTCCTGAACTACATGCTGATAGCTTAGAAGGATTAGTAGCTCAACAACCTGGTCTAAAAGTTGTTATTCCATCTACTCCATACGATGCTAAAGGTCTTTTAATCTCTGCGATTCGTGACAACGATCCAGTTATCTACTTAGAGCATATGAAATTGTATCGTTCATTCCGCCAAGATGTACCAGAAGGCGAATACACAATTGATTTAGGCAAAGCTGATATCAAACGTGAAGGTACAGATGTATCTGTTATCGCTTACGGTGCTATGGTTCACGCTGCATTAAAAGCTGCTGAAGAACTTGAAAAAGAAGGTATCTCTTTAGAGGTTGTTGACTTACGTACAGTTCAACCATTAGATATCGAAACAATCATCGCTTCTGTTGAAAAAACAGGTCGCGTAGTTGTAGTTCAAGAAGCTCAAAAACAAGCTGGTATTGCAGCTAACGTTGTAGCGGAAATTAACGACCGTGCAATCTTAAACTTAGAAGCTCCAGTTGTACGTGTTGCAGCTGCTGATACAGTATTCCCATTCTCTCAAGCTGAGAGCGTATGGTTACCAAACCATAAAGATATTGTTGAAGCTGTTAACAAAGTAATGAACTTCTAATTTTTAGCTTTTCATGTGCAAAAGAAATCAGCACATGCTGGTTTCTTTTGTACATATTCCATAATAATGAAATGAATCAGGGGGCTGAATTCCGTGGCATTTGAATTTAAACTACCAGATATCGGTGAAGGTATCCACGAAGGTGAAATCGTAAAATGGTTTATTAAACCAGGCGATGAAGTAAATGAAGACGATGTACTTCTTGAAGTACAAAATGATAAAGCAGTAGTAGAAATCCCTTCTCCTGTTAAAGGTAAAGTACTTGAAGTACTTGTAGAAGAAGGAACAGTTGCAATCGTAGGAGATACATTAATTAAATTTGATGCTCCTGGATACGAAAACCTTAAATTTAAAGGTGACGATCATGATGAAGCTCCAAAAGCTGAAGAAGCAGCAGTAGAAGCTCCAGCAGCGGAAGCTACTCCAGCAGCAACTGCAGAAGTAGTAAATGAGCGCGTTATCGCTATGCCATCTGTTCGTAAATATGCTCGTGAAAAAGGTGTAGATATTCATAAAGTAGCTGGATCTGGTAAGAACGGTCGCGTTGTGAAAGCTGACATCGATGCATTTGCAAATGGTGGACAAACTGTAGCAGCAACTGAGGCTCCAGCAGCAGTAGAAGCTACTCCAGCAGCAGCGAAAGAAGAAGCACCAAAAGCACAACCAATCCCAGCTGGTGAATATCCAGAAACTCGTGAGAAAATGAGTGGTATCCGTAAAGCGATTGCGAAAGCAATGGTTAACTCTAAGCATACAGCTCCTCACGTAACATTAATGGATGAAGTTGATGTAACTGAGCTTGTTGCTCACCGTAAGAAGTTCAAAGCTGTTGCAGCTGACAAAGGTATTAAATTAACTTACCTTCCGTACGTTGTTAAAGCTTTAACATCTGCATTACGTGAATACCCAATGTTAAACACTTCTTTAGACGATGCATCTCAAGAAGTAGTTCACAAACATTACTTCAACATCGGTATCGCAGCTGATACAGACAAAGGTCTATTAGTACCAGTTGTTAAAGATACAGATCGCAAGTCTATCTTCACTATTTCTAACGAGATCAATGATCTTGCTGGTAAAGCACGTGAAGGTCGTTTAGCTCCAACTGAAATGAAAGGTGCTTCTTGCACAATTACAAACATTGGTTCTGCAGGTGGACAATGGTTCACTCCAGTTATCAATCACCCAGAAGTAGCAATCCTTGGTATCGGCCGTATCGCTGAGAAGCCAGTTGTGAAAAATGGTGAGATCGTTGCAGCTCCAGTATTAGCATTATCTCTAAGCTTTGACCATCGTTTAATTGACGGCGCAACTGCTCAAAAAGCATTAAACCAAATTAAACGTCTATTGAATGACCCACAATTATTAGTAATGGAGGCGTAATAACAATGGTAGTAGGAGATTTCCCAATTGAATTAGATACAGTCGTTGTTGGTGCAGGTCCTGGTGGATACGTTGCGGCAATTCGTGCAGCACAATTAGGTCAAAAGGTAGCAATCATTGAAAAAGCTAACCTTGGTGGCGTATGCTTAAACGTTGGATGTATTCCTTCAAAAGCGTTAATCAATGCAGGTCATCGTTATGAGAATGCAATGCATTCTGATGACATGGGTATCACTGCAGAGAACGTAAAAGTTGACTTTACAAAAGTTCAAGAATGGAAAAACGGCGTAGTTAAGAAATTAACTGGCGGTGTTGAAGGCCTTCTTAAAGGTAATAAAGTTGAAATCATTCGCGGTGAAGCTTACTTCGTAGATGCTAATACATTACGCGTAATGACTGAAGATGCAGCTCAAACGTATACGTTTAAAAATGCTGTTCTTGCAACTGGTTCTACACCAATCGAAATTCCTGGATTCAAATACTCTAAACGTGTTATCAACTCTACAGGTGCTTTAAGCTTACCTGAAATTCCTAAAAAACTTGTTGTAATCGGCGGCGGTTACATCGGTATGGAATTAGGTACTGCATATGCTAACTTCGGTACAGAAGTTACTGTAGTAGAAGCTGGCGACGAAATCTTAGCTGGTTTTGAAAAAGCAATGAGCTCTGTTGTTAAACGTGCTCTTCAAAAGAAAGGTAACGTAAATATCCATACAAAAGCTATGGCTAAAGGCGTTGAAGAAACAGAAACTGGCGTAAAAGTTAGCTTCGAAGTTAAAGGTGAAATCCAAACTGTAGAAGCAGATTACGTATTAGTAACTGTAGGTCGTCGTCCAAACACTCAAGAAATCGGTCTTGAGCAAGTTGGAGTTAAAATGACTGACCGCGGTATCATCGAAATCGATGAGCAATGCCGTACAAACGTATCAAACATCTATGCAATCGGTGATATCGTTCCTGGACCACCATTAGCTCACAAAGCTTCTTACGAAGGTAAAGTAGCTGTTGAAGCAATTAGTGGCCATGCATCAGCTATCGATTACATCGGAATTCCTGCAGTATGCTTCACTGATCCAGAATTAGCATCTGTTGGTTACACTAAGAAACAAGCTGAAGAAGCAGGAATGACTGTAACTGTATCTAAGTTCCCATTCGCTGCAAACGGTCGTGCGTTATCATTAAACAGCACTGACGGTTTCCTACAACTTGTAACACGTAAAGAAGATGGTCTTCTTGTAGGTGCTCAAGTTGCAGGTGCAGGTGCTTCTGATATTATCTCTGAGATTGGTTTAGCTATCGAAGCTGGAATGACAGCTGAAGATATCGCTCAAACAATCCACGCTCACCCAACATTAGGTGAAATCACAATGGAAGCAGCTGAAGTTGCTCTTGGAATGCCAATTCACATTGTAAAATAATAAAAAAACGTCTTCTAAATTTAGAAGACGTTTTTTTATGTATGTGTTATATGAATAGAAAAACAAGAGGTGAATCGGAATGATTCACCTCTTGTTTTTTATTCTTTATTTTCAAATTGATACATTTGTTTACTTGTACTAGTGTCATTATAAAGAAATAAGACGATATCAGCATTTAGTTTTTCAAGATCTTGTTTAATATTTTTACTTGCCCCAAATCGTGGATCAATAAAAGTTGTTTGTTCGAATTCTTGTGCGAATAAAGGATAAGTTGCATCTGCATAAGAATCTTTAATAATGACAGCATGCAATTTACTTTTTGCATTTGGATTTAAGATGTTAATCTGTGAATAGTCTGTTTGATAAACCGATGCATAGTCTGGTGAAAGCTTCTTTTTGTTCACTGCAAAGAATTCTTTCATCGGTATTTTACTTGTTTCTTCTGATTTTGGACCGAGATAGACAGTATAATTATCCCACACATTTGGGTTTTCTTTTAATTGTACATATGGAATTGTTTCAGGTGTTTTTATTAATTTGTATAATTGTCTATTCCAACTACCGATAAATTGCCCATTAGGTTCTTCTATAGTGGTTTTATAATCATCTCGATTAACAACATTTCCTGTAAATACTTTAGAGTGATTAGCAATGTAATTCATTGTTTGTTCGTATGCATAAAACGCACCTTTCATATTCCAATGGTGATCCGTTTTAAAGTATAGTTCTTCTAATTGTTCGTGAGTAAATTCTTTTTGAATAGCAGGTAGAACATCAATAAATGGAAAATTTATTGATGTAATTCTTGTACAAAATAATCACGATATTTTTGATCATACCCACGATCTACATATGGTGGGTACTTATACGAAAATGTCGTTAGTTTACTTGGAGCTAACAGGAAATAAAATTCTGTTTTTGTAAATTGATTTCTTAAGTTGTCTAGTTCACTTACAGATTGTTTTATTTGATCACGCATATCAATATTTGTAGGTGCAGACAAAATGAAACCGTCATCTGCGACGAAATTATTATTTACAAAAGTGCGATTGAATTTTAATTGCAACTTTGTGTAAGTTTCAATAAATTTATCTCGTGCGGCAATATGATCTGTAAAGTGTAATTCAGTATCTTTGAAATATTTTCCGGATTTTATAGTATCCATAGTTAGGACTGGATCTAAAGCTAATTCTCTGTTTTCAAAATCAGAAAAACTTTTTTTATCCCAATATATTATTTTGGCTGTCCATATACACATCCCGAAAATAATAGCGAGAAATCCAGTGATTAATATACGATTAGTTAAATTTTTCATAGTTAGCCCTCCTTTAGAAGCGGAAGTAAATAAATGGATTGTAAGTTGCATTCGTTAAGTACATCATAGTAATGATTAAAACACTCAAATAGTAAAGTGGAGATAAAAGTACTATCTTTTTATTTACAAATAGAGTCTTGATCCAAGAGAAAATTGGAGCTGATGTCACTATTGCAAGTATAAAGATTCCCCAATAATTCATCACATAGAAATAACTAGTAATGTCAGTCAACGATCCATTTAATCCGAACATTGCTTGTAAAAATTTAGAACAGTAGCTAAAGTTGTCAGCTCTGAAGAAAACCCAACCGATAATCACTAAAAACAGCACGTATACATGTTGAATTGGCCACCATAATTTTGCAAGATTTTCTCAAAACCGGATTTTTCCAAAGCAATTAAACATCCGTAATAGATACCCCAAATCATAAATGTCCAACTAGCCCCATGCCAAAAACCTGTTAGCGCCCATACTATAAAGAGATTACGATAGATTTTCCAGCTAGATACTCGATTGCCACCTAGTGGGATATAGACATAATCACGGAACCATGAACCAAGGGAAATATGCCAGCGACGCCAAAATTCAGAAATCGATTTTGATATATACGGATAATTGAAGTTTTCTAAGAAATCAAACCCGAACATTTTTCCTAATCCAATGGCCATATCACTGTAGCCTGAAAAATCGAAATAAATTTGTAATGTATAAGCGATCGCACCAATCCAAGCAGTAGATACGCTCATTGTTGCTGGGTCCATTGCAAATATTTCATCGGCAATAGCTCCCAATTGATTTGCAATCAAAACTTTTTTTCCTAATCCAAGGATAAAACGACGAATGCCTTCTGAAAACATATCAGCATTAACGGTTCTAACATGTAATTGATGAGCTATTGTGTTATACCGAACAATTGGTCCCGCAACTAATTGAGGGAAAATAGTAAAGTATAGCGCCAAATCAAACAGATTTCGCTGAGCCTCTACTTTTCTTTTGTAAATATCAATAATATAACTCATTGCATGGAAAGTGAAAAATGAAATCCCGATTGGTAATGGGATTTTTTCGAGTACAATGTTTGTATGAAAAATCCCGTTTATATTATCTACTAAGAAATTAGCATATTTAAAATATCCTAGTATAGCAATATTGACGACGATTGCTATAGTAAGAATGAGTTTTCTATTTGTATTAGATATTTGTCCTGTATTAAGCCATAACCCGAACCAATAGTTAATGAAAATAGAAAAAAGCATAAGGAAGACATATATAGGCTCTCCCCAGGCATAAAATAATAAACTAAATAACAAAAGAACGATGTTTTGTAATTCTTTACGTACTGAATAGTACACTAGAAGAATTGCAGGTAAAAAAAGACATAAAAAAAATAGGTTACTAAATACCATGTATCATTGATTCCTTTCTATAGTTAATCCAAAGGAATTATACCAAGCTACTAATGGAATAATCTATATTGTAAGGAAAGAAAGAGAATGTAACGTAAAAAACGAGGAAGTTTTGGCATATAAAATAGTTAAGAGCTTACATAAATGGTAGAAGATAAATCATAGAGTAAGTAGAAGCTTCAAATATTTTATACACGTAGAAGTTTGTTTTTAAAATAAGGAGAGGGATGGGCTGCACAATATAATAGAAGAAATAGGAGGTAACGCTATGAAAATTACGCTAGTTTCATTTTTACATCTAGTTTTATGGAGTGGATTTTCAGCAGTGTTATTATTGTCAAGTCGTGATAAACTTCATTATAAGATTTTTCTTTTTCTCATATTCTTTTATTTAGCGTATGTGATAGCGTATGTCATACTAAGTGCAAGGAGAAAAGCAATGCTTCTTACTTGCACGAATAGTATGATTTTTCTAATCGTTTATTTTTGTTTTTAAACTAACGTTTATAGAAATACATTATCCTTCCATTAAATAATTGTAATTCTCCTTCTAATTTCTTCGCTAGAAAACGGCAAAATTCATTTGCTTTTCCTTTATCACCAAATGTTGCATTAGAGGGTAAAGAAATTTGAATGAAAGATTGTTCATTTTCTATTCCAACACCGACATAAATTGAGTCATATCGATCATGACTGGATTGAAGCTTTAATGTTGTTGCTGATGTATCTAAAATTTCATAAGGAAAAGCGGTATTTGTATAAGCGTAATTAATTTGAACTCCGGTTTGGGAAGTAACTGTTTTATAGTACTGAAAAAGTTGTTTTATATCATCTGTTGAAACAGAGTGTTGATTGGATTTAGGTACAAGCGTAATAAAGGCATGTTGCATATAAGTTCCCCCTAGCTTAGTAGAATAATATCATTCTACAACCTACTGAATTTTTTGACAATTAAAAGGAGTATTGCTGTTTTTGTTTAATATATGTATGAGTAGGAAAGGTGATGTAGAGAGGTGGAAACCAATGTTTGAAAAATTGTATGATGAGCATGAAAGTGTGAAGGTACGATTTTTAGGATTTATGACACATGATACTCGTTATGACTTTGGGATTGTTTATACAAATATGTTTTTTGGAAAGCCACTCATTGTTTGTATGCAAACGGGAAGGTCTACTTTACTGGGACAAGATGATGTAGAGAATGTGCAATATATGCAGGAAATTTTCAAGTTAGGATCTCAAGAGGAAGCAGCGGAGTTAGCTCAGTTTTTTAAATTTCTCGTTCCATCTACTTCATTGCATGCAGAATATGAAGAATAATTAATTTGAAACAGTCGTACGTATAAATATGGCTGTTTTTTTGTGTTAATATCGCATACTAATTTAAAATTAAAATATTTAATGTGTTATACTAAAAACCTATTGACGTAAAAAGTATAACATATTAAAATAAAGACAGAAAGTTAAGCGGTTACAAAAGTTTTTGGGATTATAAACTTAGGGGGAAATGAAAAATGGGAACAATCGTATGTCAAGATTGTGAAGGTACAATTGCACACTTCGAGGATGAGAAAGTAACGGTACTTTACGGGAAATGTGGATCTTGCGGGTGTGATCACACAGAGCATACAAAGGCCCAATAATTGATAGGACATGGACAACTGAAAGTTTTTAGGACCATAAACTTAGGGGGAAATGAAAAATGGGAACAATCGTATGTCAAGTATGCGAAGGAACAATCGCACATTTTGAAGATGAGAAAACGACAGTACTTTACGGAAAATGTAGTACAAATTGTGATTGTGCTAATAGAGATAATGCGAAAGCTTAATAATAAATAAGTAGATTACTATTAAAAATCAGGGGGAAATGAAAAATGGGAACAATCGTATGCCAAGTATGTGAAGGAACAATCGCACATTTTGAAGATGAAAAATCAACAGTATTATATGGGAAATGTGGATCTCATTGCGAATGTGACCATAAAGAACATACAAAAGCTTAATTATTAAAAAAAGCGCCTACATGTGTAGGCGCTTTTTTTAATAAATTGTAGTTGTATGGCCAACTGTAGCAACGATTGCATCATCTCTAATCGGAATAAACCCTATGGCTGTTTGTGGTGTGTTTGGAGAGGCGTAGTGGCTCATTATACGGCTATCAATACGAGTAATAGTATCGGTCAAAAAAGCTGAAATAAAAGCGTAAGGGACGCGTCGTTCATTTAATGAGTAGATAATTTCTTCTTTTGTTTTTACACCTACGCCATGTCCGTAAAAAAAGAAATTTCCTAGATAGATTGTGTTTTCTCCTTGCCACTCAATCGTAGCTGGATTCACTTGTGGATTTTTAAAGTAAACGAGATCGCCAGGAACAAGGTCGCCACCTGTTTTTGTTATGAGTTTTAAATCTTGATCGTAGTCCCAAGTATAAAGTAAAAGATTTGCAAAGAGGTGATTGAAGGTTTCTTCCTCATACAATGATAGTAAAGCTTTGTAAAAAATAATTATCATAGCGGTTGCGCATTCAGTCCCATATAGTTTCCCGTTTTTGAAAATATCTTGTATGGCAATAGAAGGTGGTATATTTGGAAGTAGTTGGAATCCTCCGAGAGATGTTCTTTTCCAAAACTGGGGGTTGCAAAAGGATTGTTGAAACGTACGAAACTGAAATCCACTTTGAAAAAGTTCCAATGCAGAAATAATAATATTAACTCGCAAATTTAAATCAAAGCTGAGTTCGTCAGCAGTTCGGAAGGAATAAACTTCTTGATTTCCTGCCATTATGGATAAAATTTGTTGCTTCTCAGCTGCAAATGGCTCATATTCATTTGTGATATAAGGGTGTACAATAGAACGACCTATTACAATCATAATGGTATCCCCACCTATACGTTACATTCTTTAGTAGCGTATGAAGAAAGGGAAAAAAGGTGAAAGAAAAGCCTATCAACTGATAGGCTTGTACTCTTTAATAACACGTAATGTTTGTAATGTCATATCTTCAGGACCTTGTACAGGTAAACCTGCTTCTAAATTTTTACGAATATACTCTAAGTTATCTTGTGTAATAATTTCCCCCGGAGTAAAGATTGGAATCCCTGGTGGATAAACCATAACAAAATCAGCTATAATACGACCTGCCGCATTTTCAAATGGAATGACTTCTGTTTCTGAATAAAAAGCATCTCGTGGAGAAAGTGCTAGCACCGGTATTTCTGGAATTTCTACTTGTACTTGAACACCTTTATCTGCCCTATTTCTAAATGTTTCCGCTAAATCTTGTAATGCTGCAATAAGCGTATTTGTATCGCTTTCTGTATCTCCAAAAGTGATAAGACATAGTATGTTGTATAAATCGGAGAGTTCTACTTCAATGTTATATTGCTCTCTAAGCCATACTTCAGCCTGATGGCCGGTAATACCTAAATCTTTCACAGACACAATTATCTTTGTAGGATCATAGTTAAAAGTAGCGTCTGTACCTAACATTTCTTTTCCAGGACAGTAAAGGTGCTCAATAGCATTTATAGCATCACGAACATGTTCAGCTAATTGTATTGTTTGTTCTATGAGCGCTGTTCCTTCTGTAGCAAGACGTTTTCTTGCTACATCAAGAGATGCTAATAAGATGTAAGAAGTTGATGTAGTCGTAAGCATGCTAATAATAGATTGAACATGTTTTACGTTCACAAGACCTTCTTTCACATTAAGAATAGAACTTTGAGTTAAAGAGCCTCCTAATTTGTGAACACTTGTTGCTGCCATATCTGCACCAGCTTGCATCGCTGACATCGGTAATTCATCGTGAAAATGAATATGAACACCATGAGCCTCATCGACTAGTACAGGGATATCGTACGAATGTGCTAATTGTACAATCTGTTCTAAGTCTGCAGCAAAGCCAAAGTAGGTTGGATTAATAACAAGTAAGCCTTTGGCATCTGAGTGTTCTTCAAGTGCTTTTTTGACAGATTGAATTGTAATTCCATGAGAAATACCAAGTTTTGGGTCGATTTCAGGATGCATGAAAATAGGTTTTGCACCTGAGAAAATAATAGCTGACATTACTGATTTATGCACGTTTCGTGGTACTAGGATTTTGTCGCCAGGACCGCAAACGCTCATCACCATTGTCATAATAGCGCCACTTGTACCTTGAATAGAAAAGAAAGTATGATCTGCACCAAATGCAGCAGCAGCTAAATCCTGTGCTTCTTTAATCATACCCTTTGGATGATGTAGATCATCGAGTGGCGCAATATTAATTAAATCAATTGCTAATGCGTTATGCCCAATAAATTCGCGAAATTCAGGATCCATGCCCTGTCCTTTTTTATGACCAGGAATATGGAATTGGATTGGATTTCGCTTACTGTGCTCAACTAAAGCGGTAAACAATGGTGTTTCGTATTGGGACAATCTATACACCCCTTCTTTTTTGTAATATTTATTAGAATTTGTTTTATATGATTTCATCTCATTCTAAAAGGAAAGTAAGGTAATTAACTTTTAAAACGAGACTTGTTTTCCTGCCATTCACAAAATCCTTTTGGATGGTAGTCACACTTTATTTTCTATAAAACAAAAGCATTATATCACCAATAATTATAGATGTATATAAAAAAATATTTTTATGGTGAGTATGTGTAATAGTTATTTCCAAGTCAACTCATAGAGGAAGACAATTCCATTAAAATGAATAAATAGTGTATAATGCAGAGTGGCTATAATGAAGAATAAAAAATTCTCTTTAAGATAGCATAATGAAACACGTAGAAATGATAAATGAGGTGCAAAATGGAATATCAATATCCGTTAGATTACGATTGGTCAAATGAAGAAATGGTTGCCATTGTGAAGTTTTATGAAGCAATTGAGAAGGCATATGAAAAAGGAATTAGAAGAGAAGAATTAATGGGATTATATCGTCGTTTTAAAGAGATTGTTCCATCAAAAGCAGAAGAAAAGAAAATTGATAAAGAGTTTCAAGAAGTAAGTGGATATTCTATATATCGTACTATTCAAAGGGCGAAAGAAGTCGAAGAACAAAAGCTTGTAAAAATGTAAAAATATTTTGAAAAATAAAAACTGAAGTGATATAATGTGATAACAACTAAAAACGGACAATATAAATTGTCCGTTTTCTACTATCGATTACAAAGTGCATATAAAGGAAGGAGTGATTGCATCGTAGATTCAATCTTAGCAAGGAATTGTTCGTTGGTCATTGCTGAAAACTCCTCTGGTGATATATGAATACCAACTAATAGTTCTGCTTTTTTCACAGTAGCTAAACGTTCAATCATCTTTTGTAAGTCTTCTGTTTCAAGCGTTTTATGCAATTTTACACTTGGTTTAGTATGGTCAATGGACCAAACGAAGTCATTTGGAATATTTGTTTTTAAATCATTTAAATGTTCTAAGAAGGCGTGAGCCGTCTCCACTTTTTGTGGACACTCATAGATTAAACCAAAGTATATGAAGGCGTGAGTACCCCATAAACCAATTTGAAAATGTGGTAGCATTTTATATCCTCGTTTATTTGTTGAAAAAGCAACCCAAGTATCGTTTGGTGGATTGACTTTGCGGCGTGCATGTTTTGCAACATGATAAAAAAAGTTCTCATCAGTTTGTTTGGATAAATACTCTGCAAACTGTTCCCCTAAAGCTTCTAGCTTAGGATGAATGTTCGTTTTAATTGCACTCATTCGTTCTTCGAGACCATCAACTGTAAAGACATCAAAATCAGTTGATTTGAATGTTTGTAGTGTCATGATTGTTCCTCCAACTCCTATTTTGTTTTTATTTTAGCATAGCTTGTACTATTCATAAAAAAAACAGCACAAAAAAATTTAAATAAAAAAATATAATTTTGTTGCATAGATGATTTATCCAACATAGTATAGTATAAAACAAAAAATCAGAAAATTGAATTAATTCTAGTCCGAGGGCAGACGAATATTGGGAGGAGGCAAATAATATGAGACAGGTGATTAATGCGTTAAAGAGAACAGATGCTGAAAAGAGAATACCGGTGCTACGTTTGGAGTTAGATTATGAATTAGCAACTTTATATGATGCAATGATGGAGGATGACAAACAGAAAAAAGAAGAGTGCGTACAAAAATTAGAAGTGTTGAGACTTGAAATGATTCGTTTAGAAGCGTAATAATAGTATATGTATAAAAAATTAGTTGGTGCGAACCTTATAAAGGGTTCGTTTTTTCTGTGAACAGTATAGATCGGAGTGTTTAAACATGCAAGAGGTATGGAAAGATATCGATGCACACGCCAAACGGTGGATTCGAGATGCAGGAGAGCGTTTAATGGCATCACTGAAACAAGCACTTATTATAGAAACGAAATCAAATGCAGCTGATTTAGTAACAAACATGGACCGGGAAATAGAACAGTATTTAATTGGGAAAATTAAAGAAACATTCCCAACCCATAATATTTTAGGAGAAGAAGGCTATGGAGATGAGATAACTTCTTCTGACGGGGTTGTTTGGTTAATTGATCCAATTGATGGTACAATGAATTTTGTACATCAAAAAAGAAATTTCGCAATTTCAATTGGAATTTATGAGAACGGTATCGGAAAAATTGGTCTTATTTATGATCCTGTTCATGATGAATTATATCATGCAGTAAAGGGAGTTGGAGCGTTTTGTAATGATACGCCAATTCCTCTATTGGAAAAAGGAACAGTAGAGAATGGTATTATAGCTTTAAATGCGATATGGCTTACCGACAATCCATTGCTTAATATGGAAAGTATGATGGCTCTTGTTAAGAAAGCAAGGGGTACGAGATCATATGGCTGTGCAGCATTAGAAATGGTATACGTTGCAACGGGAAGAATAGATGCATATGTAACGCCGAGATTATCACCATGGGATTTTGGGGGGGGGCAGATCATAGTTGAGGAAGTTGGAGGAAAAGTGACAACATTCTCCGGATCTCCGCTGTCTATTATAGAGAAAAGCAGTGTATTAGTTGCAAAACCGGGAGTATATGAGGAAGTATTATCATTTATATCGCAGTAACAAAAAAAGTAAGAGGCTATATACAAGCTTCTTACTTTTTAACATTATTGCGATTTACGCATTTTTCTTTTTGTTACAAAACCATATCCAACTGTAACAAATGTGCCGATAATGCAAATAATAATACCAATGGGACTATTTTCAGCAACCATAATGCCGATACCGATTAAGAAAATAACACCGATAATTGCAGTTAATAAAAAGCGATATTGAATGTGTTCCATTTCTTCACCCTCCAATCTCATTTTACTTTCACAAAAGTAAGAATACAACTATATTTTCATTCTTGATTTTATTTTGATTGCCATTGTATCCCCTTCGCTCTTATAATAGAGAAGGATTAAAAAGACATTAGGAGTTGGACATGTTGAAAAAACGACAAGATTTACGAAATATAGCAATTATTGCCCACGTTGACCATGGTAAAACAACACTTGTTGACCAGTTATTACGTCAAGCGGGGACGTTCCGTGCGAATGAACATATTGAAGAACGCGCAATGGACTCAAATGATCTAGAAAGAGAACGCGGTATTACAATTTTAGCAAAAAATACTGCGATTCACTATGAAGATAAAAGAATTAACATTTTAGATACACCTGGTCATGCGGACTTCGGTGGAGAAGTAGAACGTATCATGAAAATGGTTGATGGTGTTCTACTTGTTGTTGATGCATATGAAGGTTGTATGCCACAAACACGATTTGTTTTAAAGAAAGCTCTTGAGCAAAACTTAACACCAATCGTAGTTGTAAACAAAATTGACCGTGACTTTGCTCGCCCTGACGAAGTGGTTGATGAAGTTGTTGACTTATTCATCGAGCTTGGTGCAAACGAAGATCAATTAGAGTTCCCAGTTGTATTTGCATCAGCAATGAACGGAACAGCAAGCTTAGATTCAAATCCAGCAAATCAAGAAGAGAATATGAAATCATTGTTTGACACAATTATTGAACATATTCCAGCACCAGTTGATAACAGTGAAGAGCCACTTCAATTCCAAGTAGCACTTCTTGATTACAATGACTACGTTGGTCGTATCGGAGTTGGACGCGTATTCCGCGGTACTATGAAAGTAGGACAACAAGTTGCATTAATGAAGGTTGACGGAAGTGTAAAACAATTCCGTGTAACGAAATTATTTGGTTACATTGGATTAAAACGTCAAGAAATTGAAGAAGCAAAAGCTGGAGATTTAGTAGCTGTTTCAGGTATGGAAGACATTAACGTTGGTGAAACAGTATGCCCAGTTGAGCATGAAGAGGCTTTACCATTATTACGTATTGATGAGCCAACACTACAAATGACATTCCTTGTAAATAACAGCCCATTTGCAGGTCGTGAAGGTAAATACATTACATCTCGTAAAATTGAAGAGCGTCTTCGTTCACAATTAGAAACAGATGTAAGTTTACGTGTAGATAATACAGATTCTCCTGATGCGTGGATCGTATCTGGACGTGGTGAGTTACATTTATCTATCCTAATTGAAAACATGCGTCGTGAAGGTTATGAACTACAAGTATCTAAGCCTGAAGTAATTATTAAAGATGTTGATGGCGTAAGATGTGAACCTGTAGAGCGCGTACAAATCGATGTGCCTGAAGAATACACTGGTTCTATTATGGAATCAATGGGTGCACGTAAAGGTGAAATGTTAGATATGGTGAATAACGGAAACGGTCAAGTTCGCCTTACTTTCATGGTTCCAGCACGTGGTTTAATTGGTTACACAACAGAATTCTTAACATTAACTCGTGGTTACGGTATTTTAAACCATACATTCGATTGCTACCAACCAGTACACGCTGGACAAGTAGGTGGACGTCGTCAAGGTGTTCTAGTTTCACTTGAAACAGGAAAAGCATCACAATACGGTATTATGCAAGTTGAAGATCGCGGTGTAATCTTCGTTGAACCAGGTACAGAAGTATATGCTGGTATGATTGTTGGAGAACATACACGTGAAAATGATTTAACAGTTAACGTTGTAAAAATGAAACAACAAACTAACATTCGTTCTGCAACGAAAGACCAAACTTCAACAATGAAAAAACCACGCTTAATGACTTTAGAAGAGTCATTAGAGTACTTAAACGATGACGAGTTCTGTGAAGTGACTCCGGAATCAATTCGTCTACGTAAAAAGATTCTTGATAAGAGCGAGCGCGAAAGAGCTGCTAAGAAAAAGAAATCTGTAGAAGCGTAAAAACAAAAAACAACTACCTTTCCAAAAGGTAGTTGTTTTTTGTTTTATTTATTTTTAGAATATTTATTCTTTTTTGTGGACAGTATTTTTTTTGCGAGTTACTCTTGTATTAAGTGTATAAAGAAAACTTGTTTTTATAGCTAGGGGGGAAGAGTGTGTTAGAAAGGATGTCTTTTTTTGCTAAATTATGTAAGGTGGATGAAAATCCAGAGTTAGGAATGTGGTTACTTTATGGAACGATTATTATATTAAGTGCTCTCGTTTATAATTTAGGATTTGCTAGAAAATTATCTGTACTAAAAAATATCGTGATATATATTTCTTTAGCAATTGGGTGTACAGTGTTAACCTTTTTTGCTGTATTTTTACCTGTTGGGGAGGGGCTTGTTGTAGCAGCAATTGTACTAGGAATTTATAGATTGCGCTTACGTCAAGCAAAACAAGAAAAAGTAGGATGAGGGGGAATTAATGACATGCGTTCAGTACAAGATGCACTATATAATTGGTTAACGATTAAAACAGTTGCGGAAGCACGCCCCGATGATAGTGCTGCGAAAGAAACGTATTTGTTATTTCAAAATATGATATATGAAGAACATAAATTAAGGGATGTGGAAGTTAAAAAGAATGAGGAAATGTATTTGATTACATATGAAATTGATGGGGAAAGAAAATCTGTGAGATTTCCATTAGAAGCTATTGATTGTTTTTTGGATCAGATGAATCGTGAACCTGAAAAATATAAATAAGTCCTTATCGATATGATTAAGGACTTATTTATATTTTACCAATCGTCTTCAACTTTTTTATCACGGTATAATCGGAAATTACCACTTGCATGACGTTCCATCGTACGCTCTGCAATTCGTTCCGAACATTCCATGCACATATATGTATGAATAGGGCGATTACGCAGTTTTTTTGCCGTAGGATTTTCGTCATCTAACATATCTTTTTTATCACAGATCATACATTTGACTCTCATTTCGTCACCTCAATACGAATTCTATCGGTATAAGTATATCATGGAAGTATGATGTTTTTGAATAATAGGAGGAAAAAATAATATTTTCGCAATTCGAAAAATAAGTTATGATAAGGATATATTAAGTATATTTGGAGGTGGAAATATGGCGAATGTAGTAGAGCCTACATTAACAGATGATTTAGTACAAACGTTCCGTAAAGAATGTATTGTTATGGTAGCAACAACAGATTTCGAAAAACAAGTTCCTAACGTAAGTGCTATTTCTTGGGTGTATGCAGTGAGTGAAACTAGTATTCGATTTGCGGTAGATCAACGTTCACGTATTGTGGAAAATATAAGGCGCAATCCGGGAGTGGTATTGACTATAATGGCGAATGGATCCGTATTTTCCATAAGTGGTGCAGGTGAAATTTTGACAGATAGAATGGAAGGCATTCCTCTAAAATTAGCTGTAATAGAAGTAAGTGTGCAAGAAGTACGTGATGTTATGTTTTATGGAGCAAAACTTGCAATTGAACCAAAATATGAAAAAACATACGATCTTCGGGCAGCAAAAAAACTGGATAACCAAGTGTTGGTAGGGATAAAAGAATTATAAGTGAGATGAATAAGAAAATTGTTCATTAACTTTTGGAATCAGTTATTGTGGTTTAACGTTAATAATTAAAATTAAAAGTAATATATTGAATAGAAATGAATAAAAAATAAAGAAAAGGTTTAATTGCTATAATTTTCGATTCTACCTCGTTTATACGGTACATATAATTATAACAATGGTTCGTCCATATTTTATGGATGAAACCCTTGTTCTACAAATTTAAAAGTGGAGTCAGGGGGTAACAGGTTGGATAAAATTTATGTGTTAGATACGAATGTACTTTTGCAGGATCCTTTATCTATTTTTTCATTTGAAACCAATGAAGTAGTGATTCCGGCAGTTGTATTAGAAGAGGTTGATTCGAAGAAACGTTATATGGACGAAGTAGGACGAAATGCTCGTTATGTATCTAAGTTAATAGATAAATTTCGTGAAATAGGAAAGCTGCATGAAAGTATTCCGCTAGAAAACGGCGGTACATTTCGTATTGAATTAAATCATCGTTCATTTGTTCAACTACAAGATATTTTTGTAGAAAAAACAAATGATAATCGAATTTTAGCAGTAGCAAAAAATCTATCTTTAGAAGAACAAGAAAAAGAGGACGGGAAGTCTGTTATTTTAGTAAGTAAAGACGTGCTCGTAAGGGTAAAAGCTGATGCAATTGGATTGAAGGCTGAAGATTATTTAAGTGATCGCGTAATTGAAGTAGATAATATATATTCAGGTTTTTTAGAAGGGTATATATCAAAAGAACAATTGGATTATTTTTATGAAAAAGGTGAATTACCTTTATCTGAAATTGCAAATCATCCTTTTTATCCAAATCAGTTTGTGGTAATGAAGGATGCACTTGGGGGTTCTAGTTCTGCACTTGGCATTGTAGATCACTTAGGTAAGAAGGTGAAGAAACTTATTTTTCACAATGAGCAAGTGTGGGGGATACGACCACGAAACGTGCAGCAAATAATGGGATTAGAATTGTTGCTTCGCGAAGATATTCCGCTTGTAACGTTAACGGGGAAAGCTGGTACAGGAAAAACGTTACTTGCGTTAGCTTCGGGATTAATGCAAACGGAAGATTTAGGGTTATATAAAAAATTACTTGTTGCAAGACCAATTGTTCCAGTCGGAAAAGATATCGGTTATTTACCAGGAGAAAAAGAAGAAAAGTTAAGACCATGGATGCAGCCGATTTTTGATAATCTAGAGTATTTATTTAATACGAAAAAGCCAGGGGAATTAGATGCTATTTTAGCTGGAATGGGTTCGATTGAAGTAGAGGCTCTTACTTATATACGTGGCAGAAGTATTCCAGACCAATTCATTATTATTGATGAGGCACAAAATTTAACGAAGCATGAAGTGAAGACGATATTAACGAGAGTAGGAGAGAAAAGTAAGATTGTATTAATGGGAGATCCTCAGCAAATCGATCATCCATATTTAGATGAATATAATAACGGTTTAACATACGTTGTCGAGAAATTTAAAGAGCAACGTATTAGTGGTCATGTAAAGTTTGTTAAAGGGGAGCGCTCGAATTTAGCTCAACTAGCAGCGGATTTATTATAAAAAGGAGTGAGCTTCAGCTCACTCCTTTTTTTAGTATACTCGTTAAATAATTGTGAATTTACGGATGTTACGGATTGGATTTTGTCTATTAGATCCATCATTGAAATATAGATGTACAGGTCCGTCCTCTTTTAATGGTTTTCCTTCTTTTGAAAAACCAAGAATGGCCTTGTTGACCGTTTCTAATGGTAGTGTAATGGTAGTATCTACTGTTTCAATTTCAACTTGCATAGCGTCCTCTAAAATTTCGGCGTTAGCAAGAAATGGATGAAATGGTATACCAAATGTCCCAGTAATCAGCTGTTCTTTTTTATATTTCTTTACACTTTGTTGTATTGGCGGGAAGGCAGCACCATCACGGATTTCACGATCCCAATGTTCTGAAGTGTTCTTTAAGTAAGCTTCTAGTTCAGACGTGTTTTCTCTAGTTTCATCAAAGTAAGTTGTCAAATCTACTTTTCGATCGTCAAAAATCCAAACAGTTGGATCAATAGTGATTGGAAAACGTACTTTTCCATTAATAAATAAAATTTCGCTCATTGTTGTTCCCCCATTTGTGTTATACTCCCACTTTTCAGTATAATAGTATTAGACACTGTTGTCACAAAAAATGTTTCTATTGCAATTTATTAAAACTATCGCTAATATTAATAGATATGAGAGAGTAGGACGGAAACGGAGGGAATCAATTTGGCGTCTGAGACAGTATCAAATCATCAGGAAAAGGCACTAGCCCTTCTACAAGCGGATGCAGAGAAGATTTTAAGACTTATTAAGGTGCAAATGGACCATCTTACAATGCCGCAATGTCCATTATATGAAGAAGTTTTAGACACACAAATGTTTGGACTATCCCGCGAGGTCGATTTTGCGGTTCGCCTTGGTCTTATTGCAGAAGAGCAAGGGAAAGCAATGTTAGGAGAGCTCGAACGTGAGTTATCTGCACTTCATGAAGCATTTACAAACAAACAACAATAATGGGTTCAAATAAGGGGGCTCAAACTAAAACAGTTTGAGCTTTTTATTTGTATAATAAAGCAGGAAGAACGTATATACATATGGAATACAACAATAATTAATTTGAAACAGAGAGAGGAAATGAAATGAAAAGAATATGGAAATCAATGGATTATTCATTATTACTTCCTCTTGTTATTTTATGTGTGCTGGGAGTCATAATGGTATATAGTTCTAGTTCCATTGTTGCGATTTCGCGGTTTGATAAACCAGCAAATTTCTTTTTTAAAAGACAATTACTTACTTTAGCTGCTGGGACAATGGTATTAATAATTATGGCTATTATCCCATATAAAGTGTGGAGAAAACGAATTTTCTTATTGGGAAGTTACGGTGCTAGTGTTGCCTTATTAGCGGCAGCAGCCTTTTTCACTAAGAAAGTAAATGGTGCAAATGGATGGATATTTGGAATACAGCCTGCGGAATTTGTAAAGATAACAGTTATTCTCGTATTGGCTCATTTTTTTGCGAAAAGGCAAGAAACAAATACGTCTGTTTTCAAAGGATCGGGACCGGTACTTTTAGGTATTGGTTTAATCATGTTTTTAATTTTAAAGCAAAATGACTTAGGTACCGATATGTTAATTGCGGGAACGGTAGGAATCATGTTTCTTTGTTCAGGAGTTAGTGTTAATTTATGGATAAAAAGGTTCTTATTAACGTCTGTAGTATGGGTCCCAATGTTGTATTTTATTGGGAATTATAAATTGAGTTCATACCAAAAAGCGCGATTTTCAGTTTTTCTGGATCCGTTTAACGATCCTCAAAATGATGGATTCCAATTGGTAAATTCATTTATTGGAATTGCTTCAGGTGGGTTAAATGGTAGAGGGTTAGGGAATAGTGTGCAAAAGTATGGATACTTACCAGAGCCCCAAACGGATTTTATTATGGCGATTATATCTGAAGAACTAGGCTTTATAGGTGTAGCTATCATTTTAATCTGTTTATTGTTAATTATCATTCGTTCATTTAGAGTGGCGCAAAAGTGTACAGATCCATTTGGAAGTTTAATAGCCATCGGAATTGCAAGTTTGTTTGGAGTTCAAACGTTTATCAATGTCGGTGGTATGTCTGGATTAATACCGCTTACTGGGGTACCGTTACCTTTTGTTAGTTACGGCGGAAGTTCCTTGTTAGCTAATCTACTTGCGATGGGGATATTATTGAATATTGCTAGTCATGTGAAAAGACAAGAAAAACAACAAAATGAGTTAGTTAAAGAAAGAGAACAGGGTGGACCGCATCTTGTAGTTGTAAAATAAAAACACATTGCGCTGTAGAGCACAATGTGTTTTTTTATTTAAAGTAATTTCAAATGTGATATATTAATTGTTTTTATATCCAAAAGATATATCACATTAAAACAAATGTGATATACAATTAGGTTGTTCGAAAAGGAAGAGGTATGCTATACTATTTTTGTGAAACAAATTGCACAGAAAACTTATCATTTGTTAAAAAATAAGGTATGATGGATAAAAATAAAGTGAAACTTTCTAAGTATAATATAATGTGGAAAGTGAAGAACTTCACGCTTTTTATGGTGTGTATATATTTTATCTCTAGAGTGGTAGGAAAGTAGAGGGGGAAAATCATGACAAAGCTGCAACGTATTCAAAAAGTATTGGTAGCTAACCGTGGAGAGATTGCAATTCGTGTGTTTCGAGCTTGTTCGGAACTTGGATTAAAAACAGTTGCAATCTATTCTAAAGAGGATAGCGGTTCTTATCATCGCTATAAAGCCGATGAGTCCTATTTAGTTGGGGAAGGGAAAAAGCCAATTGATGCTTATCTAGATATTGAGGGCATTATTGAGATTGCGAAAAGCAATCATGTAGATGCAATCCACCCTGGATATGGTTTCTTGTCAGAAAATATCCAATTCGCAAAACGTTGTGAAGAAGAAGGAATTATCTTTATTGGTCCGAAAAGTGAGCATTTAGATATGTTTGGAGATAAAGTGAAAGCAAGAACACAAGCGCAGCTAGCACAAATTCCGGTTATTCCTGGTAGTGATGGTCCAATAGATTCAATAGAAGAAGTCGAAGAGTTTGCTGAAAAGTATGATTACCCGATTATTATTAAAGCGTCCCTTGGTGGTGGCGGTCGAGGTATGCGTATAGTACGAGCTAGTGAAGAATTAAGAGAATCGTATAATCGCGCGAAATCAGAAGCAAAAGCAGCCTTTGGTAATGATGAAGTATACGTTGAAAAATTCGTTGAAAAACCTAAACATATAGAAGTACAAATTTTAGCAGATGAAGAAGGCAATGTTGTTCACTTATTCGAGCGTGACTGTTCTGTGCAACGTCGCCATCAAAAAGTTGTCGAAATCGCACCAAGCGTTTCGCTTTCAGATGATTTGCGTCGACGTATTTGTGAAGCTGCTGTGAAGTTAACGAAAAATGTAAACTATTTAAACGCAGGAACGGTAGAATTTCTTGTAAAAGGTGATGAGTTTTACTTCATAGAAGTAAACCCACGTGTTCAAGTTGAACATACGATTACAGAGATGATTACAGGAGTGGATATCGTTCAATCGCAAATTTTAATAGCTGATGGACATGCATTACATAGTAAAATGGTAGGTGTTCCGAAGCAAGAAGAAGTGGTTGTGCACGGATTTGCAATCCAATCTCGTGTAACGACTGAAGACCCACTAAATAATTTTATGCCGGATACAGGAAAAATTATGGCGTACCGATCAGGCGGTGGCTTTGGTGTTCGTCTTGATACAGGTAATAGTTTCCAAGGTGCAGTTATTACACCGTACTACGATTCTTTACTTGTAAAAGTTACGACTTGGGCTCTTACTTTTGAACAAGCTGCTGCAAAAATGGAACGTAACTTAAAAGAATTCCGTATTCGTGGTATTAAAACAAATATTCCATTCCTAGAGAATGTAGTAAAACATAAAAACTTCTTATCAGGAGAATATGATACGTCGTTTATTGACGCGTCACCTGAACTGTTCTTATTCCCGAAACGTAAAGACCGCGGAACGAAAATGTTAAATTACATTGGTTCAGTAACAGTAAATGGTTTCCCGGGAGTAGGGAAAAAAGAGAAACCAATTTTTCCGGATGCTCGTATACCAAATGTAGTACACTCAGAGCCGATACAAAATGGAACAAAACAAATTTTGGATGAGCGTGGAGCGGATGGATTAGTAAAGTGGGTTCAAGATCAAAAACGTGTACTTTTAACTGATACAACATTCCGTGATGCGCATCAGTCACTACTTGCAACTCGTATTCGTACAAAAGATTTACATCAAATTGCAGAGCCGACAGCGAGAATGTTACCGAACTTATTCTCAGCGGAAATGTGGGGCGGTGCAACGTTCGATGTTGCGTATCGTTTCTTAAAAGAAGATCCATGGGAACGATTACTAGATCTTCGTGAAAAAATGCCGAATGTTTTATTCCAAATGTTACTTCGCTCTTCAAACGCAGTTGGTTACAAAAACTATCCAGATAATTTAATTCAAAAATTTGTGGAATGTTCTGCTCAAGCTGGCATTGATGTATTCCGAATTTTTGATAGCTTAAACTGGGTAGAAGGTATGAGAGTTGCGATTGATGCTGTACGAGATACTGGCAAAATTGCAGAAGCGACAATGTGTTATACAGGAGATATTCATGATCCGTTACGTAGTAAATATGATTTGAATTATTATAAAAACTTGGCGAAAGAATTAGAAGCATCAGGTGCTCATATATTAGGTATTAAAGATATGGCAGGTTTATTAAAACCTAATGCTGCATACGATTTAGTTTCTGCATTAAAAGAGACAGTATCGATTCCGATTCACTTGCACACACATGATACGAGCGGAAACGGTATATTAACGTATACGAAGGCAATTGAAGCGGGTGTTGATATTGTCGATGTAGCGGTGAGTTCAATGGCAGGTCAAACGTCACAACCAAGTGCGAACACACTATACTACGCATTAGGCGGAAATGAAAGACAACCAGATGTTAATATAGATTCATTAGAAAAACTATCTCATTACTGGGAAGATGTACGCAAATACTATGCACCGTTTGAAAGTGGTATGAATGCACCTCACACAGAGGTATATATGCACGAAATGCCGGGTGGGCAGTATAGTAATCTTCAGCAACAAGCAAAGGCGGTTGGTTTAGGAGATCGCTTCGATGAAGTGAAAGTAATGTACCGTCGTGTGAATGACATGTTTGGAGACATTGTAAAAGTAACGCCATCTTCAAAAGTTGTTGGTGATATGGCATTATTTATGGTTCAAAACCATTTGACAGAACAAGATATTTTAGAGCGTGGACATGCTTTGGATTTCCCAGGATCTGTTGTTGAAATGTTCTCTGGTGATTTAGGTCAACCGTACGGTGGTTTTCCGAAAGAATTACAAAAGATTATTTTAAAAGGGAAAGAGCCGTTAACAGTAAGACCGGGTGAATTGTTAGAGCCAGTAGATTTTGATGCTTTAAAAGAAGAGTTATTCCATAAACTTGGACGCGAAGTAACGATTTTCGATGTAGTTGCGTACGCGTTATATCCGAAAGTATTTATGGACTACGAAAAAGTTGCTGAGATGTATGGTAATGTATCTGTGCTTGATACACCGACATTCTTCTATGGTATGAGACTTGGTGAAGAAATTGATGTGGAAATTGAGCAAGGTAAAACATTGATGGTTAAACTAGTATCAATTGGAGAACCTCAGCCGGATGGAAATCGTATTCTTTACTTAGAATTTAACGGACAACCACGTGAGATTGTTGTGAAAGACGAAAGTGTGAAAGCAACAGTTGCACAACGTGTGAAAGGAAACCGTGAAAATCCAAACCATATTAGCGCAACGATGCCAGGAACGGTTATTAAAGTAGTTGTAAAAGAAGGCGATGAAGTGAAAAAAGGCGATTCTATGGCAATTACAGAAGCGATGAAAATGGAAACGACAGTTCAAGCGCCGTTCAATGGTAAAGTGAAGAAAGTATATGTTAACGATGGTGATGCAATTCAAACGGGTGATTTACTTATTGAATTAGATCACTAAAATAAGAAAAGAGCTGTGTAAATACAGCTCTTTTTTTATTGCAAAAAATCCCTTGCCGATTCGGCAAGGGATTTCAGTTTTAAATTATTTTGTTTGTTTAGAAGTTGATTCGGATTCTTTTGCGTTCACTTTACTTCTTGTTCCTAACATAACTAAATAGCATAATACAGCAAACAAGCAAGAAATGAATAGGGAATGTAATAATGCCATTGCTAAACTAGCATTTGTATATACAACTAAAATCCCAACAATAGCTTGAAGTGTTACAAGAATAAAGGAAATAATCCATCCCCAGTATACTACGCTTTGTTGCTTATATTGACGAATAGCAATAATCATTGCGTATAGTATCCAAAGGAATATTAATATCGCTGCAGCTCTATGCCCCATTTGAACCCACTCATGTAATTGAGTCGGCCATGGTCTATTTTTACTACATAAAGGAAAGTCTGGACAGGCTAAGCTAGCTCGTTCGTGACGTACTAAAGCCCCTGTGTAGACGACGATATAACTGTAAATTGTTACACCATAAATGTGAAATTTCATTTTTTTATCCATAATAAGTGAACGTGCATCAAATTTCTGATCAATTTCAAAAATAAGACACGTTAACAAAATAACAGAAGCGAATGAAATTAAGGAAATACCAAAATGGATAGCAAGTACAGCTGGCATTTGACCCCAAACAACGGCTGCCGCTCCCATTAATGCTTGTGCAACTAAAAATACGAAGGATAAAATTGCTAACGTTTTTGTTTCGCGCACATGTTTATAATACTTCCAGGATAAAATACAAAGGAGAGTGACAAGTATTCCTGCTGATCCTGATGTAAGGCGGTGACTTAGTTCAATAATAGTTTCCATCGATAAATTAGATGGAACTAACTCACCATTACAAAGCGGCCATGATTTACCGCAGCCTTGGCCAGAACCTGTTTTTGTAACTAAAGCGCCTCCTAATAATACTACTAATAAATCAAGACTTGTAATGACTGCTAACCATTTAATAAAGCGTTGCAATCTCTTTCACCATCTTTCTGCTATGAAGTTATTGCGAAATATTTTCATTCCATTATGTATAGAATAAAACGCGCTAGTTCCTATGATATATAAAAAATAATAAAATAGCAAAGAAATGGAGGGGGAAGACAAAGGGGAGAAAAAGGGTGTGAAAATAGAATTTATAAGGGAATTTTTAGGGGGAAAATAGGCTATTTTGAAAAGAAATGGGGAGAATACGTGTTAAATATGACAAAATAGTTTATTATAGAAAGTAACATCATGTTATGATAAGGATAAGTAAGAAGTAAGCTTTTTTATATTCGACACAAAAAGTTCATGTTTTCTTCACAAAATGTTCGGGAAATATGATTTAATATATTGGAGTATGGGCGTAGATTAGTAGTAGAATGGGTTAACAATATTTCTACTGTAATAATATTGCTATATAGAAGCGAATTATTTCATTCGAAATAGGCGCAAAAAGAAAGATGAAAGTTTTAAGAGGGGGTTAAAGTGATGAACCATGCAACAAGTGAGCTGCATGATGAGTCAGCTGTAACAAGTGTACCCGAAACAACTCGGTTACAAGATTTATCAGCGCTCGTTAAAATGGGGATTGTAAACTCAAATACACTTACTGTATTTACAGGATTTTGGTTGGCGTTACACTTTAATGGATTAAGTGTGATGGACAATCTGGATAAGCTATTTTTTACAATCGTTGGTTCCGGATTAATTATGGCAGGGGTATGTTGTTTAAATAACTACATTGATCGAGACATCGATCCGTTAATGGAAAGAACAAAAACCCGTCCAACGGTTACAGGAAAGTATAAACCAGGTTTTGCACTTACATTTGGACTAGTTATATTACTACTTGGATTTGTATTCTTATTATTAACAACACCGATGGCAGTATTAATGGGATTTATTGGTGCCTTCACATATGTTGTCTTATATACTTTATGGACAAAGAGAAAGTATACGCTAAATACTGTTGTAGGTAGTATTTCTGGAGCAGTTCCACCTTTAATTGGATGGGCAGCAATTGATCCATCTTTAGGCCATCCAATTGCTTGGATGTTATTTTTAATTATGTTTATTTGGCAAATCCCACATTTCCTTGCGTTAGCGATGAAACGTGTTGATGAATATCGAAATGCAGGAATTCCAATGCTTCCTGTAGTTCATGGATTTGAAATTACGAAACGCCAAATTATGATTTGGACAGTATGTTTATTACCACTACCATTTTATATGAGTGGACTTGGGATAACATTTATGGTACTTGCAACATTGCTTAACATCGGATGGATCGTTTTAGGATTTTATGGCTTCCGTAAGAAGGATGACATCAAATGGTCCGTACAAATGTTTGTTTATTCCCTAAATTATTTAACAATCTTATTTGTATCAATGATTGTAGTTACATTCTTCTAAGACAACGACATAATTGGATTTCTTTACGTTGAGATTTACTTTACTTAACTATAAAGTACAATCTAATTCACAAGGAAAGTGGGGGTTGTTTGTATGAAGAAACAGTGGCGACTGCTTTCGTTCGTTTCACTGCTGGCTTTACTGTTAGGGGGATGCGGTAAAGCCTTTCAATCTACTTTAATTCCGCAAGGAGAAGTAGCAAAAATGCAATATGATCTGCTCTTACTAGCGAGTGCGATCATGGTAGGAGTAGTACTAGTAGTTACTATTATTTTCTTGTATGTAATTGTGCGTTTCCGACAAAAGAAAGGTCAGGAAGATTATATTCCAGAACAAGTTGAAGGGAATCACAAACTAGAAATTATATGGACAGTTATTCCGATTATTCTTTTACTAATCTTAGCTGTTCCGACGGTTACATATACATTCAAACTTGCTGATGTAAGTGCGATGGAGAAAAAGAATATTGATAAAGATACGATCGTTGTTGATGTAACAGCGAATCTTTATTGGTGGGAATTTTCTTATAAATCAGAAAAAATAGTAACTTCTCAAGATTTAGTTATCCCCACAGGTAAGAAAGTGTATTTGAATTTGAAGGGTGCCGATATTAAACATTCATTCTGGGTTCCATCTTTAGCTGGTAAAATGGATACAAATACAGACAATGTAAACAAAATGTGGTTAAAGGCAGATAAATCGGGCACTTATAATGGTTTTTGTACAGAGTTTTGCGGCCCGTCACATTCTTTAATGCAATTTAAAGTGAAAGCTTTAGATGAAAGCGAGTACAAAAAATGGCTTGCTGATATGAAGAAGATTGATGGGAAAAAAGAAGTAGCTTCAACAAAGGCGCAAGAGGGCCAAGAAATATTTAATAAAAGCTGTATTGGTTGTCATGCAGTTGGATCTAATGATAGTAGACCACCTTCCGCTCGTATCGCACCAAACTTAGCGAACTTTGCTGATCGTGATACGGTTGCTGGTATTGCCGAAAATAATGAAGAAAACTTAAAAAAATGGCTGAAAGATCCTGAAAATATGAAGCCAGGAAATAAAATGACTGGTAAATATGGCAACTTAACGGATGATCAAATTGATGCATTAAATGCATACTTACAAACGTTAAAGATTGAAAAGTAAAGAGGGATTATTCGCGAAGGGGAGGTTGAAAACGTGAGCTCTGTAGCAAAAAAACAGGGGATGGGTGCTGTCATATGGGATTATTTAACGACAGTAGACCATAAAAAGATTGCCATTCTCTATTTAATTGCAGGTGGATTGTTTTTTATAATAGGCGGAATAGAAGCACTATTTATTCGCCTTCAATTAGCGATTCCTAACAACGCTTTTCTTGTTGGGGATGCTTATAATCAAGTATTAACGATGCACGGTACAACAATGATTTTCCTCGCAGCTATGCCACTCGTGTTTGCATTTATGAACGCCGCCGTGCCACTTCAAATTGGTGCGCGTGATGTAGCGTTCCCGTTTTTGAATTCACTCGGATTTTGGTTATTTTTCTTTGGTGGAGTATTTTTAAATTTAAGTTGGTTTTTAGGTGGAGCACCTGATGCAGGATGGACATCTTATGCATCATTAGCTTTAGCTTCTAAAGGCCATGGTGTTGATTTTTATGTACTCGGCTTGCAAATTTCAGGTATTGGTACATTAATTGGAGGTATTAACTTCCTTGTTACAATCATTAATATGCGTGCGCCAGGAATGACATATATGCGTATGCCGATGTTTACATGGACAACGTTTGTAACATCTTCACTTATATTATTTGCTTTTCCGCCGTTAACTGTAGGATTAGGACTTTTAATGTTAGATCGTTTATTTGGAACAAGTTTCTTTAATCCAGCATTAGGTGGGAACACAATTATATGGGAGCATTTATTCTGGATTTTCGGTCATCCGGAAGTATACATTCTTATACTCCCAGCTTTCGGAATATTCTCAGAAATCTTCGCGACATTTTCGAAAAAACGATTATTTGGTTATTCATCGATGGTGTTTGCGACAGTATTAATTGGATTTTTAGGATTCATGGTATGGGCGCATCACATGTTTACTGTTGGCCTTGGTCCAGTTGCAAATGCTATTTTCTCAGTTGCGACAATGGCAATTGCGGTTCCGACAGGTATTAAAATATTTAACTGGCTCTTTACAATGTGGGGCGGAAGTATTCGTTTTACAACACCGATGATGTGGGCGGTAGCTTTTATTCCATCATTCGTAATGGGTGGAGTTACAGGCGTTATGCTTGCATCTGCACCAGCTGATTATCAATTTCATGATAACTATTTCGTAGTAGCGCACTTTCATTATGTAATCGTCGGTGGTGTTGTATTTGGTTTACTTGCAGGGGCTCATTATTATTGGCCACTGATGTTTAATAAAATATTAAATGAAACATTAGGTAAGATAACATTTTGGTTATTCTTTATCGGTTTCCATTTAACATTCTTTATTCAGCATTTCCTTGGATTGATTGGTATGCCACGTCGTTACTACACATATCTTGAGGGGCAAGGATTGGAAATGGGGAATATGATTAGTTCTATTGGAGCTGTGTTTATGGCTCTTGGAACGATTGTTCTTCTATTCAATGTAATAAAAACAACTGTATCAAAAGAGAAGGCTGGTCGTGATCCATGGGATGGACGTACACTAGAATGGACAATGCCAGCACCTACACCGGAATATAATTTCAAACAATTACCATTTGTTCGCGGGTTAGATCCGTTTTGGATTGAAAAACGTGAAGGTAATAAAGAGATGACGGCGGCGGAACCAGTTGGTGATATTCATATGCCAAATGCTTCATTTTCACCATTTATCATTTCTCTAGGCTTATTCATAGCGGCATTCGGTGCAATGTATATGCAAGGTGGAAAAGATAAGTTCTGGTTATTAGTAGCAATTATTGGTTTAATCATTACATTTGGCGCAATGTTCCTTCGTTCAGTAGTCGATGATCATGGATATCATATTCATAAGGAAGATTTAGAGGATAAGGGGGGCAAGGCATAATGCATGTAGATGAAAAATTAACGAATGAAACATTTCCAGCAGAGCCTGAAAAAGCAACCCTTGAGGGGAAAAATAAGTTTGTCGGTTTTTGGTTATTTCTTGGAGGCGAAACAGTATTGTTCGCTTCCTTGTTTGGCACATATTTAGCATTAAAAAACTCTACAAATGGTGGACCAACATCTCAAGAGATGTTTCAAATGCCGCTCGTTTTCATTATGACGATGCTTTTATTAACGAGTAGTTTAACGAGTGTATATGCGATGTACCATATGAAAAACTTTAATTTTAAGAAAATGCAACTTTGGCTACTTGTAACAGTGTTGCTTGGCTTAGGGTTTTTGGGATTTGAAATATATGAGTTTTATCATTATACACATGAATTTAAGCATACTATGAGAAGTAGTGCATTTGGCTCTGCATTTTATGCTCTTGTTGGTACACATGGACTTCACGTATTGTTTGGATTGTGTTGGATTTTAACATTAATCTTTAGAAATGCGAAGCGTGGTTTAAATTTATACAACGCACCAAAGTTTTATGTTGCATCAATTTATTGGCACTTTATTGACGTAGTTTGGGTGTTTATTTTCACTGTAGTATATTTAATGGGAATGGTGGGATAAACAATGGCGATAAGACAAACAAATAATCCTAAGGTGGATCTTGTTTATCGGAAGAGAAAAAGTGCAGAGGAGATGAAGCACCAAGTTATTACGTTTGCGCTAATGATTTTCCTGACATTAGTTGCATTTGTAGCGGTAGCATATCCAAAAACTTTTAGTCCAACCTTCTCTGTTCCGTTTATTTTACTATTAGCAGTGGTGCAAGTAATTTTTCAATTGTATTATTTTATGCATATGAGCCATAAAGGGCATGAGGCTGCAAGTTTCTTTCTGTATTCTGGCCTGTTAATAGGATTAATTACAATTTTAGCTTTTATGACAATCGTGTGGATTTGAAAAGTGAAGAATAAGGGGGCTTGTGTTGTCACAGCCCCCTCTTCACATTATGTGGAAGGATAACCATTAGGAAGGTGGGGGTGACAATGAGTAACTTATGGATATTTGGCTTTCAAGCTTTATGGAGTCCATTCTTTTTATTATTTATGCTTTCGATTCTTATTGGATACTTCTTAATTATTGGACCATATAGAACTCGATTTGAAAATGCGACGAAGGTAAGTAAAAAGCAAATTTTTTATTTTACGTCTGGAATTGTTCTTTTGTATTTTGTAAAGGGTGGACCTATTGATTTAATTGGCCATATTATATTTAGTGCACATATGTTTGAAATGGCAGTCATGTATATTGCAGTTCCGCCTTTATTATTACTTGGTATACCAGTTTGGTTATATCGTTATATTACTTCTTTTAAGCTAGTTCAAATTGTGTTGAAAATTTTTGCTAAACCGCTTATTGCATTGTTTGTATTTAATGGACTGTTTTCTTTTTATCATTTGCCAGTTGTTTTTGATGCAGTAAAACAAAGCCAAATTGCCCATCCGATTTGCCTCGCTATATTATTTTTTTCGGCAATCATGATGTGGTGGCCGATGTTAAATCCGTTACCAGAATATCAAACGTTAAGTGATATAAAGAAACTTGGTTATATGTTTGCTAACGGTATATTATTAACGCCAGCTTGTGCATTAATAATTTTTGCAACTGCACCGTTATTTGCAACGTATACGGATTCAGCTGCTTGGATGAAAGCGATGGAACTATGCGTACCTGCGGGAACTTTATCAGAATTAAATATAACTGGACCAGAATTTTTACACTGGATGCCAGTAGTACAAGACCAACAAACGGGCGGTATCATTATGAAAATTGTCCAGGAAATAGTGTACGGTACGATTATCGGCTATGTATTCTTTAAATGGGCGCGTAGAGAACGCGAAAAGGATAAGGAGCAGTTGCAACAATTGCCGCCATATTTACAGACTAAGTAAAAAAGCGTATGGGATTCCATACGCTTTTTCTTTTTTTTAGTTTTAGCTTTAGGTATTTGTAAAAGATTGAATTTTCAATCTTTTAGTGTTAAGTTAGTGTTGGCGTGTACTAAAAGTGGATATAAAATTTACTACTAGCTTTCATGTGTAATAATTCCATATGTAGTGCAAGTTTTTTAGAGAGTTACAAATTTATATTGTTATCTTTAATAAACACGAACTATTTTAAGGGGGAATTTAAATGGGTAGTAGCGGAAGTATGGTAAAGCCGATTAGTGGTTTTTTAACAGCGTTAATTCAATATCCAGTACCGGTAGTAGAGTCACGTGCAGACATTGATAAACAAATTAAACAAATCATAAAAACAATTCATTCAACTAAATCAGGTTATCCTGGATTAGAATTAATAGTATTTCCCGAATATAGTACACAAGGGCTCAATACAAAAAAATGGACTACAGAAGAGTTTTTATGTACAGTGCCTGGGCCAGAAACAGACTTATTTGCTGAGGCATGTAAAGAATCTGAAGTGTATGGTGTTTTTTCTATAATGGAAAGAAATCCTGATGGTGGAGAACCTTATAATACAGCGATTATTATTGATCCACAGGGTGAAATGATTTTGAAGTATCGTAAGTTAAATCCTTGGGTGCCGGTCGAGCCTTGGAAAGCTGGAGATTTAGGCTTACCTGTTTGTGATGGACCTGGAGGGAGTAAATTAGCTGTTTGTATTTGTCATGATGGCATGTTCCCTGAAGTAGCCCGTGAAGCAGCCTATAAAGGTGCGAATGTCTTGATCCGTATTTCCGGATATAGCACACAAGTTAGTGAACAATGGATGTTAACCAATCGTTCAAATGCATGGCAAAATTTAATGTATACATTGTCAGTGAACTTAGCGGGTTATGATGGTGTATTTTATTACTTTGGTGAAGGACAAGTATGTAATTTTGATGGGACTACTTTAGTGCAGGGGCACCGAAACCCTTGGGAGATTGTTACTGCCGAAGTATATCCAGAGCTAGCAGATCAGGCTAGATTAGGATGGGGGCTCGAAAATAATATATATAATTTAGGCTCAAGGGGATATGTAGCGACTCCTGGTGGAGTGAAAGAGAACCCGTATACGTTTGTAAAAGATTTAGCTGAAGGTAAGTATAAGGTTCCCTGGGAAGATGAGATTAAAGTGAAAGATGGATCCATTTATGGGTATCCAGTTAAAAAGACGATTCATTCTTAAGGAAGATAAATAGAACAAGCGCATCATATTGATGCGCTTGTTCGGTTTACTCAATAATTTGAAATTCTTTTAACTCTTTTTCGACATTTTGTAGGAGTTGTTCGCTTTTTTGGAGTACATTTGTTGGGAAAGTCTCATCATCACCATATTCAACACCGTGAGGATAATAATGTTTTCCTAATAAGGGAGGGAGTAGTTTTACTTCAGCGTGTCTGCTGCCAATGTCGCCTTCAACAGCAACTCCGCGCACTCGTAAGTAATAAATATCCTTTAATATTTCAAATTTATAATCGTATGTAACTCTTTCGTAATCCCACTGTCCAGCTAGTACAAAATGGTTCTTTTCCATAATCTCAGTTAAAAGGGATAAATCAACGACGGCCCCATTAAATTTCGTATTTGTAAATTGCATATAATACCTCCTTTTTTAATGTTACATCATTATTTTTATAATAGTATGAATAATAAGAAAGTGCAATTCATATTGAGAGAAAAGGGATAATCCAGACTTTTTTTGTGAAAATATGATATAGTGAAAAGAGTACGGTACACACAAAAAAGGAAATAAAAGGATTTGTGTATATCTCAATTTTATGTTTTGTGCAGGAGGTATATCGTTTGAAGAAATTATTGCGTATCGTAATGATTACATTTTTAATTTTAGCTGTTGATTTATACGGGAAATTACTCGTTTCACAATATATATTAACCCCATCTCAATCAAAACAAGAAAATAAAATTGTGAAAAAGAAAAAACAAGTCGATGAGGACTCCTCAGACACTGTTTTAAATATGATTGGTGGAGATTCTGAAAATCTATTGGCAAAGTGGGGAGAACCAGCTCGAATAGAGCCATCTGCTTACGGTTATGAATGGTGGGTGTACAATCAAGATTTAAATCAGTACGTTCAATTTGGAGTTGCTGAACGTAAAATTGTAACAGCGTATGTTGCTGGTGAACAAGTTAAGGTACCGCCTTATTATATAAATGAAAAATATGAAGATGTATACAAAAAGAATCCGCTCTCGCATGAGATTTCATTAAAAAGAGGGAAGAATAGTTATCAATTTGAGTTATCTGATACGGAAGTAATGGAACAGCCGTTAGTACCTGTAGAAGATGGATGGGCACAATTATATTTTGATCATTTCACACATGAACTCGTTGGTGTTCGTTATATGGATGATGAAACGTTATTGCGCCAAAGACCGTATCAGCTTGTTTATTCAGGTGAATTAATAGCAGAACAACCATTAACACCAGAAAAGATGAAACAAGTAGAGAATGGGAATATGCAACAAATTTTTGATTTAACAAATATTATTCGAAGTCGTCATGAACTACCATTGTTAACGTGGGATCAACAAACAGCAGATGTTGCTATTGGACATAGCAAAGATATGAAAGACAATAATTACTTTTCACATGATTCACCTACATTAGGTACGTTAGGAGATCGTTTACAACGAGGACGAGTAGGGTTTCAGCTTGCTGGTGAGAATATAGCGGCACAACATAGTGATGGAATTGCGGCGGTACAAGGTTGGTTAAATAGTGAGGGGCATAGAAAAAATTTATTTAATGAACAATTTACCGGATTAGGTGTTGGGGTATATGATAAATTTTATACGCAAAACTTTATTCGAAAATAAAGTGAAACTTTAAGTAGTGTAAAAAAGGTGCATGAATCGTCTAAAAATAGGCGAACCATGCGCCTTTTTTTTCTTACAATATAAGTAGATATACATGAAGAGGTGAGGATTATGCCAACAACAAAAGGACCGTTACATCCATCGGTTCAACAGTTTAAAGAATTTGTAAACCATCACCCTAAAATGGTTCATGACGTTAGAAGTGGTCAAAAAACTTGGCAGCAATTTTATGAAGAATGGTACTTACTTGGTGAGGAAGATCCAATATGGGCAACTTATAGACCTGATGGAGCGCCTGCCTTTTCTTCAGTAAAAGAAAATAAAAAAGAGAAGGAAAAAGACAATCGAACTGAAGAGGAAAAAACTGCTGATGTGATGGGACAAATGCTTTCTTTTTTTAAAAAGCTAGATGTGGAACAAATGCAGCATCATTTAGCTAATGTGACGAGTGCTATCGGGAGTGTGCAACAAGTTATTCAACAGTTTCAAGGAAGTCGCACGCAACAAGAACAAAGTACTTCCAAAGAAAATAATCCATTTTTCTTTCAAAAGGATTAGGGGGAAAGATGATGAGAGAAGAACTTATGGAGTTTATAAAGGCTGATGAGGACTTATCGCGTTATATTAGGGAGCAGCCATACTGGTATAGGAAGTTAACCCGAAATCCTGAAGAAAAAGAAGCTTTTGAGCTGGCTGCTATGCAACATTTCAAAAAAACGATACCAGATAAAGTAGAAAAATTTCAAAATCAATTGGCGGTTGCTTCGATCATGATTGATATGTTTCAGTATATGAAGCAGCAAAATACGACATAATTGGAAGGGAAAACTATGTCCGTCATGCAGAACTTTTGTTACAATAGAAGCGGATTATTTAAAAAAGGAGTTGCAGCATGACGGAAATTTGTTTAGTACGACATGGACAAACTGATTGGAATTTTCAAGAGATTATTCAGGGGCGTGAAGATATTCCACTTAATGAAGTTGGGAAAAAGCAAGCGAGTCAAAGTGCGGCTGCTTTGCAAGTAGAATCGTGGGATATTATTATAAGTAGTCCGTTAATTAGAGCACAAGAAACGGCTAAGGCAATCGCAGAGGCAGCTGGATTACAATCCATTTTATTAGATGAACGATTTGTTGAACGGAATTTTGGAGAAGCTTCAGGGAAGCCGGTTGCGACTGTTAGAGAGTTAATTGCGGAGGGTAAAGTAGAAGGTATGGAGTTAGATAAAGAAATTGTAGCTCGTTGCTTTGCTGCTTTAGAAGATGTTGCAGTAACTCATTCTGGTAAACGTATTATTATTGTTGCTCATTCACATGCGATAAAAGCTATTTTACATGCAATTGCACCAGATGAAATTACGTTTAAGACCCCGTTAAAAAATGCATGTATTAGTTATGTGAAAGAAAACGGCGGAGAATGGGATGTTCTTAAATATAATATTGCGGGACATATTAATGTATAAGCGTATCTGAGATTGTTTGAAAATAGTTAGAGTCATATCTTTCTTTTAAGTGAGTCACTTCAATTAGTAGTTCTATTCTAAATGTGGTATGATGAATACTCGGAGGTGTCTCTCATGATTGTAGCGACGCTAGAAAGCGTATTAATATTAGATAAGGCAGAGCAGCTTGCAAAAGCGATCATCTGTTCAGATATAGCAGAAGATTATCGTAAGTGTTATAAAGAATTGCATGAGGATGTGGAAGTTCAGACATTAATTCAGCAATTTACAGCGATGAAGGAACGATATGAGGAAGTGCAGCGTTTTGGGAAATACCATCCTGACTATACTATCGTGTCAACAAAAATGAGGGAATTAAAGCGTTCTGTAGACTTGCATGATAAGATTGCAACCTTTAAACGAGCAGAAACTGCTTTACAAAAGTTATTAGATGAAGTTAGTGTAGCAATTGGTTCTGAGGTATCCTCTTCTATTAAAGTTCCAACAGGAAATCCATTTTTCGATGCTGGTGGCTGTGGCGGAGGTTGCGGTACTGGCGGAGGTTGCGGTTGTAAAAAAACGGGGTGATATACCCCGTTTTTTAGAAGATGTAAGAAAACGTATACAGAGTTTGTTTCATTATGTCATAAATTTCTGGTTAGTTTTCAAAAAATATAAAATATAAGTTTTTAAAAGGAGAAGATGGAGAAGATTATGTTCGGGCAACGACAAAGTATGATTGTTTATTTACATTCATTGAAACATGCCAAGATTTTAAGAAAATATGGTAACATACATTACATATCAAAACGATTAAAATATGCCGTTGTATATTGTGATATGGAACAAATTGAGCATATGATGCATAAGTTGAATAAACTTCCTTTTGTGAAAAAGATAGAACAGTCGTACCGTCCGTTTTTAAAAACGGAATTTGAAAATTCCCGTCCTGATCGGGCAAAAGAATACGATTATAGTTAAAGTAAAAAAATCCCCTGCTACGTTTAGCGTGGGATTTTTTTACTTTAAATAAAGTGTTATTTCATTGGAGGAATGAAATTATTCATTCGTAAAATACCAATTAGATGATTGAAAAATAGTTCTTTTTCTGGGAAAGTTGTGGACGGTTTTACAGTAAATGTGGTCACTTTTTTTCCTAGTTTTTCTGCCATTTCTTCAAATAAAATGACACGTTTACTTTTTTTATTTTCAGGCATAGGAATACCTTCACGACATATGTATAATGGCTGGAAATCACCAGTAGTGGTCGGTTTTAATATTACAACAAGCGAGCATACTTTCTTTTCGTTTTTAATTGTTTCAAATTGTAACATATGTGTTATACGTTCTTGGTTTGCTTTGGCAATTTCAAGTAATTCATATAAATCAGAGTAGCCTTCTCCAAGTTCTATAAAGCGTTGAATCATATCTTTTCCTCCTCTTTCTTTTACTGTACCATCTCACTTTTTAAATGAAAAGTAGACAAAGAAAAAAAACCCTGCAAAGCAGGGCCCTTCTTATACTAGTATGTACTAGTAAGAAGGCAAAGGGAGAGGAGAAACCGGAGGAAGAACTTATGGGGAAACGTAAGTCTTCTCCGCGGTTGGCAACAACATCGAAGGTGATGTTGTTATAATTATTTATGTCCAATCTAAATGAAGATATACATAATGAATTTAAATTTTATGTTTGGCTTTTTATTTTTCTTTTTTTTATTTTATGATAGGATAAAAAAAGATAAAGTGAAACTTTAAACAGTGGGGGGCATCCCCGCTGATTATTAGCCTTCACCAATCGGGCGTTTACGGGCAGTTAATTTCCCACCTCACTTTTTGTTCTAACCGAATTTTGAGTTGGGAGTTTTACTGCCCGTTAATGCGGGGGAAAGTGGAATTAATGTACATAATGGGTTTGTGTTAGCGAATGGCGAGATAAATACATAAAAAATGACGAGCGGTTATTTTTAGAGAAAGTTTCTTATGGATAGGTGAAAGTTACATATAGTTTTGCAGCGGTTACTGAATTGGGAAATGATTTTATAAGCGCTCGATAGATTGAAATAAAGGTAGTGACAACAGATGAGAGTAGTTTCAGGAAAATGTAAAGGGCACCCACTTAAAGCGGTTCCCGGCAATACAACACGTCCAACGACGGATAAAGTAAAAGAATCTATTTTTAATATGATAGGCCCTTATTTTGATGGTGGTACCGCTCTTGACTTATTTGGCGGTAGTGGTGGCCTTGGAATTGAGGCTATAAGTAGAGGGATTGAAAAAGCGATTTTTGTTGATCGAGATAGTAAAGCAATAAAAGTCATTCATCAAAATTTAGAAAGTTGTAGAATACATGAACAAGCTGAAGTGTATCGAAATGATGCAGAGCGTGCGGTGAAAGCGCTCATAAAGCGTGAAATGTCATTCGATCTTATACTAATAGATCCTCCATATAAAGATCAAAAAATTGTATCTTTGATTAGTGTGATGGATCAACATGGATTGCTACATAGAGATGGATTAATTATGTCAGAGCATGGTAATGATGTTGTTTTACCTGATTCTATAGGGAATCTTGTAAAAGTAAGAGCTGAAAATTATGGGATTACAGCAATATCGATTTATAAGTATGAAGGTGAGGAGACGGAATGACAAGTATAGCTATTTCTTCAGGGAGTTTTGATCCAATTACCCTTGGGCATCTTGATATTATTAAAAGGGGAGCAAAAGTGTTTGATGAAGTGTACGTAGTTGTTTTAAACAATTCATCAAAAAAACCATTCTTTTCAGTTGAAGAACGTCTAGATTTAATTCGAGAAGCAACAAAGGATATCCCAAATGTAAAAGTGGATTCGCATAGTGGGCTATTAGTGGAGTATGCAAAAATGCGTAATGCAAATGCAATTTTACGTGGTTTACGAGCGGTTTCTGACTTTGAATATGAGATGCAAATTACTTCTATGAATCGAAAATTAGATGAAAATATTGAAACCTTTTTTATAATGACAAACAACCAATATTCATTTTTAAGTTCGAGTATTGTGAAAGAAGTTGCGAGGTATGGAGGAAGTGTAGTAGATCTTGTGCCTCCTATTGTAGAGCGTGCTTTAAAAGAAAAGTTTCAAACCCCGTTAAAGTGAACGGGGTTTTTCTTTATTCATGCGTAAAAACAATAAGATAACATATAAGTATAAACAAAATAATGTGAAAATCGGTCCGTAGTGTACAAAAGATGTCCAAATTTCAAGTAGTGTAGAAGAATGATTGGATAAAAATACGGGAATATCTTTTTCCATAGGTGAGAAAGAACTTACTTTCTCATAAAAAGGTTTCCAAAATATAAACGTAAAAATAGGAGCAAGAATACTTTGGATAATTCGTGCGAAAAAATATGGCTTAAATCGGATATCCGTTTCAGCTAGTATGCTAGCAACTTGTGCCTGAATTGAAAGGCCGCTAAATGCTAAAATGAAGCTTGTTACCATCGCTTGTTGCAGAAGGGGTGTTTCATTTATTTGACTAATCATTTGGCTTCCGAGTGTCATTTCAAAAATACCTGATAATATCGGAATACTAAAATCAGTACTTAGTTGGAAGAATGATAAAATATGTTGCATAATAAAAGAAAGAGTTGCTGTAATATGGAATACAGTAATCATTTTGTTTAACACAGAAAATAAAATAATAAATCCGCCAATCATAAGTAATGTTTGAATGGAAGAAACGATAGCGTCCCCAAGTAATTTTCCTATTGGTCTTTTTTCTTGCAAGCGTGTTTGGTGAAGGATTGAAAAAGGGTTTTGAAAAGGACGTTTTTTAGTAGTTTGTTTATCATTTGTGTAAGATGTGTTATGCCCGTAAAAACGCATTATTAATCCGACGGCAAAGTTGCTTAAATAATGTGCAGTAGCTAGTACGATTCCTAATTTCGGATTATTGAAAAAACCGATAGAAACAGCTCCAAAAATAAAAAGTGGATTAGAAGAGTTTGTGAAAGATACGAGGCGCTCGGCTTCAATTTGTGTTATTTGATCGCTTTTTCGCAGTCTAGCGCTTAATTTGGCGCCAGCAGGGAACCCTGAGGCCATGCCCATTGCCCAAACAAATCCACCTATTCCTGGAACGCGAAAAAGTGGTCGCATGAGTGGTTCTAATATAACGCCTATAAATTTTACAACACCGATACTAATTAGAAGTTCCGCAATGATGAAAAACGGTAATAGTGAAGGGAATACAACTTCCCACCATATATTTAACCCTCGAATGGAAGCTTGCAAAGCAGCTTGGGGGTGGAGTACAAGAGAAAAGGTTAAAAATAGTGTTGATATGGTAAGGAAAGCGGTTTTCCATTTTTCATACATGTAAGTAAATCCCCCTTTGTCCCAAAAAACGTTCATTTCAGTATACGTGGATACGTGGTGAATTTAGACCATAAGTATGAAAAAGGGATGAAAAAAATTAAAGGGTGAGAAAAATGAAAGAACCGAAGATTGGTTTAGCGCTTGGATCTGGGGGAGCGAAAGGATTTGCTCATATTGGCGTTATAAAAGTTTTAAGGGAAGCGGGTATCCCGATTCATATGATTGCAGGGAGTAGTATGGGGGCCTTAATAGGTACATTTTATGCAGCTGGCTGTAACGTTGAACGATTGTATAAATTGGCGACTGTTTTTAAGAGGAAATACTATTTAGATTTCACGGTACCAAAAATGGGGTTTATTGCTGGTAAACGTGTCAAAGATATGATTAAAATGTTTACATATAATAAAAATTTAGAAGAGTTAGATATCCCGACAGCTGTTGTGGCTACTGACATATTGAAGGGGGAGAAAGTGGTTTTTACAAGTGGTCCTGTTGCAGATGCGGTGAGGGCTAGTATATCTGTCCCTGGAGTGTTTGTGCCAGAAAAGGTAAATGGACGATTATTAGTAGATGGTGGAGTGATTGATCGCATCCCAGTTTCGGTTGTAAAAGAGTTAGGTGCCGATATTGTTATTGCTGTTGATGTATCTCCGATTAAGGTGAATGGTGAGGTTACATCTATTTATGATGTAATTATGCAAAGTATTGAAATTATGCAGCATGAGCTTGTAATGAATCGGCAAATTGCATCAGATTTAATGATGCGACCAGCTGTGGAACAATTTAGTTCACGTGCTTTTACAAACATTGAAGACATTATTCGAGTCGGAGAAGTAGAAGCAGAAAAACATGTTTCAAATATTTATTTATTAATTGAGCAGTGGAAGGAGAAACATAATGTTTAAGCGTTTTCGGTTTATATATGCAATCTTAATAGGTGTGATATTGGCGATGTTACTTGTTTATGTGCGTTTACCGTACTATGTAACAAAACCAGGAATGGCTGCGAAATTAGAGCCGTATGTCCAAGTTGAGGGTGGAACAAAAGAATCTGGTGATTTTATGCTTGTAACGGTTTCGATGGGGCCGGCAAATGTGGTGAATTTAATAGCAGCACAATTTAATAAATATACACATGTTTCGAAGGCGGAAGAAATATTGCAAAGGGGCGAGAGTGATGAAGAATATCAATTCCGCCAAAATTATGCAATGAAAGACTCGCAAAATGCAGCAATTTATAATGCGTATAAACAAGCGAATCGTACTGTTTCTTTTGAAAATAAAGGTGTATTAGTTGCTGGTGTAGCGAAGGGTATGCCGTCAGAGGGGAAGCTTAAGCTTGGAGATATCATCATAGCTGTCGACGGAAAAACATTCGAAAAGACGGATCAATTTATTGAGTATATGACAGGGAAAAAAGAAGGAGATACAGTAAATATTGAGTACATGCGAGGCGGAAAACAGTTAAAAGAAAATTTAAATGTAAAGACAATTCCTAATGGAAATGGCCGCGTAGGTATAGGTGTCTCTATCGTGACGGAAAGAGAGTTAGTAGTAGATCCGAAAGTGAAAATTGATTCCCATGAAATAGGTGGGCCATCAGCAGGCTTAATGTTTACATTAGAAATATATAATCAACTTGTGGAAGAAGATTTAACAAAAGGACATGAAATTGCTGGAACAGGTACAATTAATGAAAAGGGAGAAATTGGCCCAATTGGTGGTATACAGCAAAAAGTGGTAGCTGCTAGTGATGCGGGTGCTGAGGTGTTTTTTGCGCCAAATGAAAAAGGTGCGGAGAAATCCAACTATAAAGATGCACTTGAGGCTGCGAAAGATATTAAAACAAAAATGAAGGTTGTACCAGTGGATACGCTGGATGATGCATTGAAGTATTTGGAAAAAATGGGTGAGAAAAAATAAACCTCTCTGAAATAGAGAGGTTTTTCTTATAGAAACGTTGTAGTTGTTTCATCGTAACGAATTGGATGGTGTGTTACGTCTTGTTTTAGTAGTTGTGTCCGTAATGGTTCTTGCATGATAGAGAAATATACAGAATTTGCTTTTCGCTCTATATGTAAAGTAGGATGGTCAAAACTTTTTGTATGAGTAAGGATTGGAAGTTCTATTTTTTTCTTGTTTTTTGAAATATAAGTTTGTCCTTTTTGTGACATGCCGAGTAGACGAATATACGGTGCATGTTGTTCTATATTTGCCATATGCATCTCTTCTTTTGTCGTGTTTGTTAAAATATGTGTACAGGCTCTTTGTAATCTAGTCCATGTATAACGTTTTGTTTTTAATGCTTCCATGAATGAGTGGAAGGAAGAGCTGTTTTGTATTTTTGATAAAATACGATGCTCTAAACCTTCTTCGATTTCATATATATGTCGTAAGTCCCCTGGAGACATCGTCATAAGTTTGTATTTAAAAAATGAAAAGTATTGTTCCCAATTATGTAATATCCCGAAGTTTTGTTTATAAGTTGCTAAAAGAGAAGCGGTTGCTTTCGGGATAAAAGGCTCAATTTCTGTAAATGAACCATTTTCGCTAAAGAGTTGTTTACGAATACTCGTTGCACTTGCGATATGTTGGTTACTAAATGTTTCATCGTGATAATGAGATGCGTATCTTTTTATAGTTTGTGCTTGCATAGAACTATTTTGCGCCAGAATTGCTTTTATGTATTGAAAGCCTAAAATGTTATTTGGTTGTGACATATCGATGTTTTTTTTGGATGGTAAAATGTGTAGAAAGGCTTCAGATGTAGCTTTGGCGTAACTATTACCTGCGCTCATAAATTGCTTTACGAGACGATTAAAAGTCGCTTCTTCGTTTTTTTGTACAGAGATGGTATTATAAAAATTTTCGATTTGTCCATCTTCACTGCCAAAACAAATTTCAGAAACGCGTAAGGCATTTAAGATGGAAATAGCACCATTTGCAAAAGTTTCAGCTTTTTGTGTTGCGAATGCGTATGGAAGCTCTACAATAAGGTCTACACCGCTTGCTAAGGCCATTTTAGTGCGATACCATTTGGAAATGAGTGCGGGCTCACCACGCTGCAAAAAAGGGCCACTCATAACGGCAATTATAATATCAGAGTGTGTTAACTTTTTTGTTTGTTGCACATGATAATCATGACCGTTATGAAAAGGGTTATATTCAACGACAATACCACTGGCTTTTATGATAATCTCTCCTTTCGATGTAGCATCTTTTTGGAAAACATGATACTCTATATATTATTTACTATGATGACTTCATTATAGTGTAAAGAAAAAACATTGACAAATATAAAATGGCTAGCTATAATTTTGTTTGTTGCCTTGAGGTGATATGATATGAAATGGTCCATCCATCAATTGAATAAATTGAGAAATAAAGGATTGACATTGGATGAGATGGTAGATGTAAGTGAGCTAAAAGAGGTCGAGAAAGATATTCGTGAAATTAATCCTGTTCATGTAACAGGAAGAGTTGATTTTGGCTCCGGGAAGTTTACGTTCCATCTACATATAACTGGAAGCATGGTTTTACCATGTTCTCGCTCTTTAGTAGATGTGACATTACCATTTGACATTAAAACAACTGAGGTGTTCCAAACTTCAGAAGAAGAGTTTGAAACAGAAGCTGAAATTCATTGTTTAGAAGGAGAAGTACTTGACTTACTGCCCGTAATCAAGGAAAATATACTTTTGGAGATTCCAATGCAAATTTTCAGTGATGATGTTTCTGGTGGAGCACCGATGCAAGGTCAAGACTGGCAAGTGATTTCGGAAGAAAACAAAGAAAAGGCTGTTGATCCAAGATTGGCAGGACTTGCAAAGTTTTTTGACAAATAATCGGAAGACTGGTTTAGGCCTTCATATGAAAATAATTATTTCTTTTAAGGAGGTGGGAAGAATGGCTGTACCTTTTAGAAGAACTTCTAAAACAGTAAAAAGAAAGCGTCGTACGCATTTCAAATTATCAGTACCTGGTATGGTAGAGTGCCCAAGCTGTGGTGAAGCGAAATTAGCTCACCGTGTATGTAAAGCATGCGGTACTTACAAAGGTAAAGAAGTAATCAGCAAGTAATTGCGGGAAAATAAACGTAGAAGATATCTTCTGCGTTTATTTTTTTTGTTTTATTCTTTAGTTGTTGTATTCTATCTTTTCTAGTAACTGCATATGCTTAATAAAAAATGCATAGGGAGGACTAGAGAGATGGCGACAACAAGACAAGATGCTTGGACTGATGATGAAGATTTGCTTCTGGCAGAAGTAGTACTCCGGCATATTCAAGAAGGTGGAACGCAACTTTCTGCCTTTAAAGAAGTGGGAAGACATTTGTCTCGTACACCAGCAGCATGTGGATTTAGATGGAATTCTTACGTGAGAAAGCAATATAAAGAACGTATTGAAGAAGCGAAACAACTTCGTAAAGTAGAAAATTATGAAGTGAAAGAGACGGAGGTATTAGAGCCTACGTCAATTACACTGAATGATGTTATTGATTTCTTGCAAAATTATAAAGATGAAAACTCTTTAATGGTGTTGCAAAAACAAGTTGAATCGCTACAAACAGAGAGAGAACGACTTCTAGAGCGATTATCAGTATATGAGGAAGAGTATAGAACATTACTTGATTATATCGATCAAAAAAGAAGTGTAATGGTAGCGGAAAGAAATAGTGTTCGTTCGAATGGAAAGTTAGAGAAGTTAAAGAAATAAAAACAGCTGTTACGCAGCTGTTTTTTTATTTCTTATGCAGATTCCTCGTTTGTAATCGCATTCATATTTGTTTCTGGATGCCAAATATAAAAATCACCATTAGTTACTGATACAGGTTGGAAATTTAATTTATCCCAAAAACCAGCCGAATGGATACGTGCTATCGTTTTAACTGGGAACTGTAGTTGTTTTGCATAATTCACAAGCATTTGTCCAAATCCTTGTTTTTGAAAAGTTGGTAACACTTCAAGTTTATAAAGTTCTAGGTAAGGGCCAGTAATTTCAAATGGTTCGCCACCATCCCTTTTCATATATAGACTCATACGTGCGATTAGTGATCCGCCATAATAAATACCATAAAATGGTGATTCGCTATTGTTTTCAATAATGTTTGCTTGTAACTCTTCCAACATAGATAGTTCTAGAGCTCCGCAACCTTTAAATTTTTTAAATTCATCTAATGTTTTATAATTGATGAGCAAGCGCTCAACTTTTGGGAATCCCATTACATCACATCCTTTTCTTATCTTGTTGAATCCAGAAAAGTAAAAATATTTATAATAATATTATAACTTATTTTTTTATTTTTATGAAGAAGATAGTATATTTCTTTTATTATTTTTTTGAGGATTTGCTAAACTAAGAATAGAAGCACGTTAATAGGTAGTATATACATAGTGAAAGAAGAGGTTGCATTTATCTGTTAGGAGTCAGTGCAAGCGTAGGATGTATGCATGTGAATTAGAAAGATATAAAGGGAGGGAAGGCAAGGAAATTTAATATGAATTCCTTGGGTGAAAATGAAAATTGGAATTGTAGGATCAGGTGCTATTGGTCTATTATATACATTTTATTTACAAAAAAGTAATCAAGATGTCACGTTGTTTACAAGGACGGCTAAGCAGGCTGAAGAATTGAATAAAACAGGTGTAACTTGTATTAGAGATGGGAAACGTGAAACGGTATTTCCATCCATTTTACCGATAGAATATATGTTAGATCAGAAGTTAGATTATACATTTATTGCTGTGAAGCAATACCATATAAATGACATATTACCGTTTGTGCAAGGAGAATCATCATTAATCTTTTTGCAAAACGGAATGTCGCATCTTCATGCTATACAGAAAATAAGGAATGAGAATATAGCTGTTGGTATTGTAGAACACGGTGCGAAAAAAGAAGAAAGGTATACGGTCCATCATACTGGAATAGGTATAACGAAGTTTGGGGTAGTGCGCGGTCCATCTTTATATTTTAAAAAAGTATTCGATTATTTTCCTTTTGCTCATTTTCCAATTCAAATAGAGGCTGATTGGAAAGGTATTATGTACAAAAAATTAGTAGTAAATGTATGTATTAATCCATTGACAGCGTTATTGCGGGTTCAGAACGGTGAGTTAATTACGAATCCTTTTTTTTATCAAATGATGGAGCAAGTATTTAGGGAAGTTGCATTTCTTGTTAGTGAAGAACAAGAAATGGTATGGGAAATGGTACGAGGTATATGTGAAAGAACGTCTCATAATACATCATCTATGCTAGCAGATGTAAGAGCGAATAGACAAACGGAAATCGATGCGATTGTTGGATATGTGTTAGAGGAAGCTAAGAAACAGCAACGACCAGTTCCGACACTTCAATTTTTGTTCGATGCAATAAAAGGATTAGAAGTAAAAGAATAAGTGTTATTCTTTGCTTTTACGTGAAACATTGACTACAATGTGGATTGGTGAGAGAACTGGATACGAAAGGAAGAATTATATGGAGATAAACGAAATCTCTGTTCCGCAACAAGGTATTGTAGCGGACTATATGAAGGGTAAAAAAGAGATACAGTCGTGTTTTGATTATATGTTAACAGAAGTTGCTTTTAAACAACGTTTACATGATTTGCGTGAAAGGAAGTTTTTCCGCCAAGAGTTAGTAGCGCATTTATTAGAATATAATACAAAATTGCAAGCGGGAGAATCTACAATTCAAAATGTAAAAGCGCTTGGAGATGAAAATACATATGTTGTTATAGCTGGACAACAAGCGGGGTTATTAACTGGACCGCTTTATACAATTCATAAAGTTATTTCAATTTTACAGCTTGCAAAGGAAAAGGAAGAAAGTTTAGGCGTTAAAGTCGTTCCTGTATTCTGGATTGCTGGTGAAGATCATGATATGGATGAGATTAATCATACTTTTGTAACGAAAAATAAAAAAATAAAAAAGACTATTTTTCATGACCGTAATCCGAAAAAGGCGAGTGCTTCTGAGTCTGAACTGTCTGTTGAAGATTGTAGAAAATGGATGGAAGAGATTTTTAAAACATACCCAGAAACGAATTTTACAAAGGATGTATTACGATTTGTAGATGATGCTTTGAATAAATCGAATACGTATGTAGATTTCTTTGCTTACCTTATTACAAAAATGTTTGCTAATTCTGGTTTAATTCTTGTTGATTCGCATCATCCTGAATTAAGGAAGTTAGAGGTTCCATTCTTCAAACGTATTATAAGCAAGTATAAAGAAGTGCAAGAGGGGCTTCACAATCAGCAGGAAGTAATTAAAGAATTAGGGTATAAACCAATTATTGAAACAAAGTCTAATGCAGTGCATATATTCATGGAAATCGATAATGAGCGAGTGCTGCTTGAAGACAATCAAGGAAAGTTTGTCGGAAAAGATGGGACACATTCTTTTTCATATGAAGAATTGATTGAAGAGTTGGAGAGAAGTCCAGAGCGTTTTAGTAATAATGTTGTAACACGTCCTCTTATGCAAGAGTATGTATTTCCTACGCTAGCGTTTATTGGAGGTCCAGGGGAGATAGCTTATTGGAGTGAACTGCAACAAGTATTCCATACTGTTGGTTTCCAAATGTCGCCTGTCGTTCCTCGTCTTACAATGACTTATATAGAGAGAGATATAGCGACAGATTTAAATGATTTACAGTTGCAAGAAAATGATCCGTTTTTACATGATGTGGATAAATTACGTGAAAACTGGTTGTCTGATCAAATAGAGGAACCAATCGATAATCGATTTGTAGAGGCGAAAAAAGAAATTATTGATATTCATACATCATTACAACAGTTTGTGAAAAAAATAGATCCAGGATTAAGTGAGTTCGCAGGGAAGAATGAGCTGAAAATTAATGAACAAATTGAACTGTTAGAAAGAATGTTGAAAAGAAATGTTGAGAAAAAACATGAAGTTCAACTAAATAAATTCCGCCGTATACAATGTGCAATTCGTCCATTAGGAGCTCCGCAAGAGCGCGTGTGGAATGTATGTTATTATTTAAATCAGTTCGGTTTGGATTTCGTTGATCGAGTGATGGAGAATTCATTTTCTTGGGATGGAAAACATCATGTTATAAAACTATAGAATCTTGCTCTTTGGAGCAGGATTTTATTTTTATTCTGTTGAATTTACTGTGAAGTGAAATTTTTCTGAATTATCATTTTATAGCTGGTAGAGATTGTATATATGTAGGATACTTAAATATATGACAAAATCACACAAAATGTAAACGTATTATTCTCTTTTTCGACAGTTTTTTATTTAAATTCCCGCAAAAAATGATAAAATTTAGTATATAATAAAAGAAAATAGCGATTTGTATAGTATGCTGCCTTTGTTGGTAAGTTAACTGAGTCGTTCTTTAGTAGTATTTCGTTCTCTGATCGTGAGAAATACGTTTAGAGGAAGAAATACATTTAACATAAATTAATTGGAAAAAGAGTAGGTGCAACAATGTTTAAACACGTAACAGTACTTTTGAAAGAAACAGTAGACGGCTTAGATATAAAGCCAGATGGTACATATGTAGATTGTACACTGGGGGGAGGAGGACATAGTTCTTATTTATTATCCCAATTGACTGATGGGGGAAAATTAATTGCTTTTGATCAAGATGAGATAGCGATTCAAAATGCAAAAGAAAAATTTTCTTCATACGGTGAGCAGTTTATAACGGTAAAGAGCAATTTCCGTTACTTATCTGAAAAACTACAGGAATTAGGCATAACAGAGGTAGACGGTATTTTATTCGATTTAGGTGTTTCATCCCCACAATTAGATACACCAGAGCGAGGCTTTAGTTATCATCATGATGCACCGTTAGATATGCGGATGGATCAAGATGCCCCATTAACAGCATATGATGTTATAAATAGCTGGTCATATGAACAACTCGTAAGAATTTTCTTCCAGTATGGTGAAGAGAAATTTTCAAAGCAAATAGCAAGAAAAATTGAAGCGTATCGTGAAAATAAAGCTATTGAAACGACAGGAGAATTAGTGGAACTAATAAAAGAAGGTATTCCGGCTCCTGCGCGTAGAACTGGTGGACATCCTGCGAAGCGAGTTTTCCAGGCAATCCGTATTGCTGTAAATGATGAATTGAAAGTATTTGAAGAAGCGTTGGAATCTGCTATTGAGATGGTCAAGCCTGGTGGAAGAGTTAGTGTTATAACATTCCATTCATTAGAAGACCGTATTTGTAAAACAACATTTAAGCGAAATAGTACAACGCCGCCATTGCCGCCAGGGTTACCAATTATCCCAGATGAATTTAAGCCGAAATTAAAGCTTATTACAAGAAAACCGATTTTACCTTCTGATATAGAGCTGGAAGAAAATAATCGAGCGCGTTCTGCGAAGTTGAGAATCGCTGAAAAACGATAAAAAGGAGAGAGAGGTATGACTAATTTAGCTGTAAAGTACAAACAACAAGCGCAAGAAGAGGTACAAATTCAAACGCCCCCACAGCAGATGGTTAAGCCGAAGGTTAAAGCAAAGATTACAAGGGTCGAAAAACTGATGTATGTAGCGTTTATTGGCTTTTTATTGTATGCCTGTGTAGCGTTTATTGGGAATAAAGCAGGGCTTTATCAAGTTAATGTAGAAGCAGCGACGATCGAAGAAAAAATTGTACAGCAGCAAAAAGAAAATCAAGAATTGCAGGCTGAAGTAGAGAAGCTAAGTCGCTATGAACGAATCGCTGAAGTTGCAAAAAAACATGGGCTAGAAATTAATGCGAATAATGTGAAAGGCCTCAAGTAAGGCAATAGGTGTGAAGGAAAGATGAAGAAAAATATGACTAAATTTCATACCAATAAAGGAGCAGGTTATTTTATGATATTTTTCCTCCTGCTCTTTTTGCTGTTATTAGCCCGATTTTTTTACATACAAGCGACAGGAACAGTGCATAATCAGGATTTGGATGAACTTGCTAGGCAAAAACATAGTAAAACAGGAGTTCTCGAAGCGAATCGAGGAACGATTTATGACCAAAATGGTCATGTGTTAGCGCAAGATGCAAACTCTTATAAACTTGTAGCTGAATTAAAAGGTGCGAAACCTGTTGAGAATAAAGAGGATACTGCAAAGAAAATTGCGGGAGTACTAGGAAAAGGCGAAGAGGATATTTTAGCTGCATTAAATAAGGAAGGCAGAAGTCAAGTCGAATTTGGAACACTAGGCAAGGATTTGACGAGAGAACAGAAGAAACAAATAGAGGCATTGAATTTGCCGGGAATATCTTTTATTACAGAAAATGCAAGAGTGTATCCAAACGGTGATTTTGCGTCTTACGTCATAGGTCATGCGAAACCAAATGAAAAGGGAACTTCGGTGGGACAATTTGGCTTAGAAAAAAGTTTGGATAAATATTTAAGCGCTTCTAACGGAAAGGTAGCATATACAGGCGATCGTAAAGGTGTATCTCTTGATGGTGGCAAAGTGAACGTAGAGGCACCAAAAAATGGAGATAACGTGTATTTAACAATGGATCAACGGGTTCAAAGTTATTTAGAAGATGCGATGAAAGCGGCGAGTAAACAATATAATCCAGAAAGTTTAATAGGGATTGTTGCGGATCCGAAAACTGGAAAAATATTAGCGATGTCTACTAAACCTAGTTATGATCCTAATGATCGTCAAATTAAATATTTCTTCAATGATGCGATTTCAAATGCATTTGAACCGGGGTCAACAATGAAAATTTTCACATTAGCGGCAGCTATTAATGAAGGTGTGTACAAAGGACAAGATTATTATCAGTCTGGTACATATCAAGTTGGAAACCGGAAAATAAAAGATCATAATGGCGGTGCTGGCTGGGGCTCTATTACCTTCGATGAAGGGGTAGAGAGATCTTCAAACGTAGCGTTTGCTATTTTAGGTGATCAAAAACTTGGTCCAGAACGTTTCCGTAAATATATTAATGCTTTTGGGCTAGATGAGAAAACAAATATTGATTTACCTGGTGAAGGTTCTAATACAATTTTATTTGATCAGCAAATACAGCAAGTAACAACGGCTTTTGGACAAGGGTCTACTGTAACGCCAATTCAGCTTGTACAAGCTGCAACGTCAATTGCAAATGATGGGAAAATGATGAAACCATATGCGATTGACAAAATTGTAGATCCGATAACAGGGGAAGTAAAATTAGAGCATAAACCAGAAGAAGTAGGAAAGCCTGTTACAAAAGAAACAGCAGCGCAAGTAAGACAGTTGTTAGAACGTGTTGTTACATCTCCGAAAGGAACAGGAACTGCTTATAAAGTCGATGGATATTCAGTTGGTGGTAAAACAGGGACAGCGCAAATTCCGGATGGAAAAGGTGGCTATATGACAGGGAGAGAGAATTATATATTCTCATTCTTAGGGATGGCGCCGATGGACGATCCGCAACTTGTTGTGTATGTAGCTGTTAAACAGCCGAAATTGAAAGATGATGAGAACGGTGCACAGCCGTTAGCTGATATTTTTAAATATGTAACAAAAAATAGTTTAGAGTATTTAAAGATAAAGCCAAATGAAGTGAAAGATCCGAAGAAACATTTAAAAGAGCAACAAACTGCTGTTCCGGATGTAACTGGTAAAACGATGGCTGAAGCGGGGAAAGCAATTGAAAAAGCAAAACTCCGTCCAATCATACTAGGTGAAGGAAAAGTGCAGCAACAAGTACCAAAAGCAACTGAACAAACATTAAAAGGCGATCGAGTCTTCTTAGTGGGAGATAAGCCAACAATGCCAAATATACAAGGGTGGGCACTGCGTGATGTTATGAATTTGGCGAAAACATTACAGCTTAACTTAAAACCTTCTGGTACCGGATACGTAACTGAACAAAGTGTAGCAGAAGGAACGTTACTGCAACCGGGTACAGAATTAGGTGTAACACTAGTGCCACCACTTGAACCGCAACAAGAAGCAGAAAAACCATAATGGTAAGAAGCAAGGAGTTCTAATTAAATAAGTACAAGCATATATTGGAACAAGCTAGGCGTAAGGGAGGCTTGTTCCAATATGCGTGTATCAAATGTAACGGTTAGAAAAAGACTTATTTTTATACTTATATCAGGTATACTTATTTTCACTATCATCGATATTCGTCTTGGATATGTACAGTTTTTTCTTGGGAATATGTTAACGGATCGCGCGAAAGATTCGTGGAGTCGTAATATTACTTTTGAGCCTGAAAGAGGGAAAATTTTAGACCGAAACGGTGTGGAACTTGCCACAAATAAAAGTGCCCCAACGGTATTTGTAGTACCGAGGCAAATTGAAAAACCAGCAGAGACTGCAGAGAAGTTAGCTGCAGTATTAGGTGTGGAAAAAGACGAGATTTATAAGAGGGTTACAAAAAAGGAATCAATTGTGAGATTAGATAAGGGTGGCAGGAAAATATCGCATGACAAAGCGAAAGAGGTACGAGGATTAAGTTTAAAGGGAGTTTATATTGCAGAGGATTCTATCCGGTACTATCCATTTGGGAATTTTTTATCACACGTATTAGGGTTTGCAGGTAGTGATAATCAAGGTCTTATGGGGTTAGAAAAATATTATGATAAAGAGCTGAATGGTGATAAAGGTCATGTCCGTTTTTTTGCAGATGCGAAAGGACAAAGAATGCCTAATATTGGTGATGATTTCAAAAAACCAGAAGCTGGATTGAACTTAGGCTTAACAATTGATGCGCGTATTACGAGAATTATGGAAAGAGAAATGAATATCGCAGAGTCAACGTATAATCCCGACGGTATGATTGCAATTGCAATGAATCCAAAAAATGGTGAGATTTTAGGCATGTCGAGTCGACCGAGTTTTGATCCAGCAGATTTTCAAAGTGTTTCTCCAGAAGTGTATAATAGAAATTTACCAGTATGGAGTACGTATGAGCCTGGTTCAACATTTAAGATTATTACGTTAGCGGCCGCTTTGAATGAAAATTTAGTAGACTTAGAGAAAGATACGTTTTATGATGATGGAGCAGCTGAAGTTGGTGGGGCCAGATTAAAATGTTGGAAAGCTGGAGGTCATGGTAGCCAGACGTTTTTAGAAGTCGTTCAAAACTCGTGTAACCCAGGGTTTATTGAACTTGGTGATCGTCTTGGTAAAGACAGGTTGTTTAAATACATTCGCAACTTCGGCTTTGGACAGAAGACTGGAATCGACTTGCAAGGTGAAGGTAGTGGGATTTTATTTAATTTAGATAAAGTTGGTCCAGTTGAGCAAGCAACAACCTCATTTGGGCAGGGTGTTTCTGTTACACCAATTCAACAAGTAGCAGCTGTAGCAGCGGCTGTAAATGGTGGAACGTTATACCAACCATATATAGCTAAGGAATTTATTGATCCGAAAAATAATCAAGTTGTTAGTAAAAAAACACCTGTTGATAAAAGGAAAGTTATTTCCGAGGAAACTTCAGAAAAAGTTCGTTATGCATTAGAGAATGTTGTAGCGAAGGGATCTGGTAAAGGTGCGTTTATTGACGGATATCGTGTAGGTGGAAAAACAGGTACTGCTCAAAAGGTGAAAGATGGTAAATATTTAGAGAATAACTATATCGTATCTTTTATTGGTTTTGCTCCAGCGGATGATCCGCAAATTGTTGTTTATGTAGCTGTCGATAATCCAAAAGGAGTCACTCAATTTGGTGGAGTAGTAGCGGCTCCAATTGTTGGGAATATTCTTCGGGATGCACTTCCTGTTATGGGAGTGAAACCTAGAAAAGAACAAGTTGAGAAAGAATATAAATGGGGCGACACACCAACTGTTGAAGTTCCGAATTTAATTGGCATGAAAAAGAAAGATTTACAAACTCAACTTGTTGATTTGAAGCTAGATATAAGCGGAGATGGAGAGAAAGTAATTAAACAATCACCAGAAGCTGGGGCCAAGGTAAAAGAAGGCTCAAAAATTAGAATTTACTTCGGGAATTAAAGGTAACATAATGTGTTTTATGGTACAATTGGTGGAAGTGAGTTCTTTATAGAAGAGTTACTTAATTTGAGACGGGAAGTGTCTCATTAATAAATAGGTCTATGTATTAGACGATAGTAGCACGTACCTCCTATTTAAATTAACTAGGAGGTAATGTGTTGCTTACTAAAAAAGAGATAAATAAACAATGTAGAGAGGGTTTAGTGAAATGAAGTTGCATACACTTGTATCATGTTTGCATGATTTTCCAGTTGTTCCAAAAGAAAATCCAGAAATCACATCTATTGAAGCTGATTCACGTAAAGTGAAAGAAGGAAGCTTATTTGTATGTATGAAAGGGTATACGGTTGATAGCCATAATTTTGCTAAGCAAGCAGCGGCACAAGGAGCGGCTGCTATTGTTGCGGAAAGACCAATTGATGTTGACGTTCCAGTTGTACTTGTGAAAAATACTTTTCGTTCGTTAGCGGTTTTAGCTGATTATTTTTATGGTCAACCAACACACAAGTTACATTTAATCGGTATTACAGGTACAAATGGAAAGACAACAACATCGCATATTATGGATGAAATTATGCGCGCACATGGTCACAAAACAGGGCTAATTGGAACGATTAATATGAAAATCGGTGATGAAACATTTGAGGTGAAAAATACAACACCAGATGCACTAACACTTCAACAGACGTTTTCAAAAATGGTTGAACAAGGTGTAGATAGCACAGTAATGGAAGTTTCGTCTCATGCTTTAGATCTTGGGCGTGTACACGGATGCGATTATGATGTTGCAGTATTTACGAATTTAACACAAGATCATTTAGACTATCATAAAACGATGGAAGAATATAAACATGCGAAGGGCTTGCTTTTTGCACAGCTTGGCAATAGTTATAATCATAATCGTAAAAAATACGCTGTATTGAACAGCGATGATCCAGTTACGGAAGAGTATATGAGAAGCACAGCGGCAACTGTTGTAACTTACGGTATAGATGTTTCAAGTGACATTATGGCTAAAGATATCGTTATGACGAGCGGTGGTACGACATTTACACTTGTAACACCGTATGAAAGTGTAGATGTTACGATGAAATTAATTGGTAAGTTTAATGTATACAATGTGTTGGCTGCTACAGCAGCAGGGCTTGTTTCGGGCGTAAGCTTACAAACAATTATTGATGTAATTAAAGAGCTTGCTGGTGTGCCTGGACGTTTTGAAGTTGTTGATGGTGGGCAAAATTACACAGTTATTGTGGATTATGCACATACACCTGATAGCTTAGAGAACGTTCTAAAAACAGCGAAACAGTTTGCGAACGGTGATGTGTATTGTATCGTTGGTTGTGGTGGTGATAGAGATCGCACGAAAAGGCCAGTGATGGCAAGTGTCGCGGTAGAATATGCAACTCAAGCGATTTATACATCAGACAATCCAAGAAGCGAAGATCCAGTGGCTATTCTAGATGATATGATAAAAGATGCAAAAGGGAATAATTATGAAGTAATTGTTGATCGAAAAGAAGCGATACGTTATGCTATTTCGAAAGCCAAAGCAGAAGATATTATTATTATTGCTGGTAAAGGGCATGAAACGTATCAAATTATTGGTAAAGAAGTTCATCATTTTGACGATCGTGAAGTTGCTAAAGAAGCAATTACAGGGCGTCTAAACAGCGAAGAGTAACAACGTGAGAGGAGGACTACATGTGCTTGAGCAAGGTTTATTAGTAACGGCAGGGGTAGCATTCTTAATTTCTGTTGCCCTTTCGCCACTGTTTATTCCATTTTTAAGAAAATTAAAGTTCGGACAGAGTATTCGTGATGAGGGACCGAAGTCACATCAAAAAAAATCAGGGACACCAACGATGGGTGGTATTGTCATATATGTATCTATGATGGTAACGACCTTAATTATGGCAATTAAGTTTAATCATTTAGGTGCAGAGGTTTCGTTACTATTATTGGTGACATTTGGTTATGGATTAATTGGTTTTTTAGATGACTACATAAAGGTAGTTAAGAAAAGAAATCTTGGTTTAACATCGAAACAAAAATTACTAGGACAGCTTATTATTGCAATTGCGTTCTTTTTAATTGGAAAAGGGCAAGCATTTCACACATACATTATGATTCCAGGGACGGATGTTAAGTTTGAACTAAGCTGGGCGTATTTTGTTCTTGTATTATTTATGCTTATTGGTGGGTCGAATGCAGTTAACTTAACTGATGGGTTAGATGGTTTATTATCGGGAACAGCCGCTATTGCATTTGGAGCGTTTAGTATTATTGCTGTGGCACAAGAGCAATTCGGAGTAGCAATATTCTGTATGGCAGTTGTAGGAGCTGTACTTGGATTTTTAGTATTCAATGCGAATCCAGCGAAAGTATTTATGGGAGATACGGGTTCCTTAGCTTTAGGTGGAGCGATCGCAGCTGTAGCAATTTTACTAAAACAAGAATTGTTACTTGTAATTATTGGTGGAGTATTCGTAATGGAAACTTTATCTGTTATTATTCAAGTCATTTCGTTTAAAACAACCGGAAAGCGTGTCTTTAAAATGAGTCCATTACACCATCATTATGAATTATGTGGTTGGTCAGAATGGCGCGTCGTTGTGACGTTTTGGTCTGTAGGATTTTTATTAGCTATGTTAGGAATTTATATCGGGGTGTGGATGTAATTGAAAACTGTAACTGAATTTCAAAATAAAAATATTCTTGTATTAGGCATTGCAAAAAGTGGTTATGCAGCAGCTACCTTGTTACAAAAATTAGGGGCAAATGTTATTGTAAATGACGGAAAGCCTTTAGCAGAAAATACGCTTGCTGCAGAATTACAAGCAAAAGGAATGGACGTTGTATGCGGGGGGCATCCTTTGGAATTATTAGAGAGAAATATTTCTCTTGTAGTAAAAAATCCAGGGATTCCGTATTCTAACCCAATATTAGTTGCTGCGAAAGAAAAGCAGATTCCAATCGTTACGGAAGTTGAATTAGCATACCGTATTTCAGAAGCGCCATTTGTTGGCATTACGGGGTCTAACGGTAAAACGACGACGACAATGCTTACGTTTGAAATGCTAAAAGAAGGACGAAAGCATCCTATTATTGCAGGGAACATAGGCACTGTAGCTTGTGAAGTAGCACAGGATGCAAAAGAGAATGAAGTTGTAGTTACAGAACTTTCATCGTTCCAACTGATGGGAGTAGAATCGTTCCAGCCTAAAATCGCTGTGTTTTTAAACTTATTTGAGGCCCACTTAGATTATCATGGGACGAAGAAAGAATATGGTTTAGCAAAAGCTAATATTTTTAAAAACCAAACAGAAAACGATTATAGTGTAATAAATGCAGATGATGCAGATGTGATGGCTTTATCTGCTTATAGTAAAGGTCAAAAAATACTATTCTCGACAGCGAAAGAAAATGAAGATGGTGCGTGTATAAAAGATAACGCTCTTTATTTCAAAGGTGAAAAAGTTGTTGAAGTAAGCGATATTGTTTTACCTGGTCAGCATAATTTAGAGAATATTTTAGCTGCGATGAGTATTGCGAAACTATTAGGTGTTTCTAATGAAGCTATTACGGTTGTGTTAAAACGTTTTACAGGTGTAAAACATCGTTTAGAATATGTAACAACTATTAACAACCGTAAGTTTTATAATGACTCAAAAGCGACGAATATGTTAGCGACTGAGAAAGCTTTATCTGCGTTTACACAACCAATTGTGTTATTAGCAGGTGGGCTTGATCGTGGAAATGAATTCGATGATTTAATTCCATATTTCAAAAATGTAAAAGCGCTTGTAACATTTGGACAAACAGCACCAAAATTAGTAAGAGCAGCAGAAAAAGTGGGATTAGATATAATTGAAAGTGTCGACACTTTAGATGAAGCAGTAGTGAAAGCTTATGCTCATTCTACAGAGGGCGATGTAATTCTTCTTTCCCCAGCATGTGCAAGCTGGGATCAATTTAAAACATTTGAAGAAAGAGGAGACATTTTTATACAAGCTGTGCATAAACTTATATAAAGTAAATCAAAACATCAGTAGGCTAACACCTACTGATGTTTTGTTACATAGGGCAAAAGATTCTGCCTAAAGAGGTGGTGTTCATGGCTAATGAAGAAGACGCCTGATTATATTCTTATTATCGTTACACTTGCGTTGTTAACAATCGGAATGATTATGGTTTATAGTGCGAGTGCGGTTTGGGCCTCTTATAAAATGGGGGATTCATTCTTTTTTGCAAAAAGACAATTGTTGTTTGCGAGTATTGGTGTAGTGGCTATGTTTTTTATCATGAAAATTGATTATTGGGTGTGGCGGACATATTCAAAAGTAATTTTGCTAGTTTGTTTCGTTCTTCTTATTCTCGTTCTAATTCCAGGAGTAGGTCTTGTCCGTGGGGGAGCACGAAGTTGGATTGGAATCGGTGCATTTTCCATTCAACCGTCAGAGTTTATGAAATTCGCGATGATTATTTTTTTAGCGAAATTTTTAGCGGAACGACAAAAGTTAATTACATCGTTTAAACGTGGATTACTACCTGCTCTTAGTTTTGTATTTCTTGCTTTTGGGATGATTATGTTACAGCCAGATCTTGGTACGGGAACGGTAATGGTTGGGACATGTATTATTATGATATTTATCTCGGGAGCAAGGGTCTTTCATTTTGCAATGTTTGGTTTGCTTGGTGTAGCAGGATTTGTAGGGTTAATTGCATCAGCACCATATCGAATGAAACGCATCACATCATATTTAGATCCGTGGTCGGATCCGCTCGGAAGTGGATTTCAAATTATTCAATCGTTACTCGCAATTGGACCTGGTGGTTTATTTGGGCTTGGACTTGGGCAAAGTAGACAAAAATTTCTTTATTTACCTGAACCACAAACAGACTTTATATTTGCAATTTTATCCGAGGAATTAGGTTTTATTGGCGGTTCATTTGTGTTATTATTATTTAGTCTATTACTATGGCGCGGGATTCGTATAGCATTAGGAGCGCCAGATTTATATGGTACGTTTTTAGCAGTAGGTATTGTGGCGATGATTGCGATTCAAGTAATGATTAATGTTGGTGTTGTAACGGGACTAATGCCTGTTACGGGTATTACTTTGCCATTTTTAAGTTATGGTGGATCAAGTTTGACCTTAATGTTAATGGCAGTAGGTGTATTATTGAATATAAGTCGCCATTCTCGCTATTAAACCCTGTTTAAAAGACAGGGTTTTTCGTATGTGTGGAAAATACAATATGTATATGGAAATAAATACAATTGAATAAGAACAGGGAAGTGGAGGAATTAGTAGTGCGAGTATTAGTAAGTGGTGGGGGTACTGGAGGCCATATTTATCCAGCTCTTGCTTTAATTAGAGAAATAAAAAAATTAAATCCGGAAGCAAGATTTTTATACATTGGTACAGAAAATGGATTAGAGAGTACCATCGTTCCAAAAGCTGGTATTCCGTTCCAATCTATTGTTATAAGTGGATTTAAACGAAAAATATCGTTAGATAATGTGAAAACGGTTATGCGTTTTCTAAAGGGTGTACAAGATAGTAAACGATATATTCGTCGTTTTAATCCGGATATAGTGATTGGAACGGGTGGGTACGTATGTGGACCTGTTGTATATGCGGCAGCAAAACTAGGTATTCCAACTATTGTACATGAACAAAATAGTGTACCAGGTGTAACGAATAAATTTTTAAGTCGTTACGTTGATAAAGTTGCGGTTTGTTTTGAAGCAGCTACAGAACATTTTCCACAGTCAAAAGTGGTAATGACAGGTAATCCGCGAGCATCAGAGGTAATGGATCAAAACGGAATGAAAGGGAAACGTTCAGTTGGTCTATCTCTTCCTAAAAAGTCCGTACTTATTTTTGGGGGAAGTCGCGGAGCTAGACCGATTAACGATGCTTTCGTAGAAGCGATTGAACAGTTTGGAAATAAAAGTTACGAAGTATTGTACGTAACAGGTGAAGTGCATTATGACAAAGTGATGGATGCTGTGAAGGAAAAAGGCAATCCGAATAATGTTATTATTAAACCTTTCATTCATAATATGCCAGAGGTACTAACCGGCGTTGATCTTGTTGTTTCAAGAGCCGGAGCAACAACACTTGCAGAATTAACAGCATTAGGTAAGCCGAGTGTGTTAATTCCGAGTCCGTACGTAACAAATAACCATCAGGAGAAGAATGCACTTTCAGTTGTTGATAAAGGAGCGGCGAAAATGTTACTTGAAAAAGAATTAACAGCTGAAACGCTTATTCGTGATATTGATGAGATTTTATTAGATACACAAACATTACAAAATATGAAGCTAGCTGCTAAGCAACTAGGTATTCCTGATGCAGCAAATAAGTTGTATGGAGTAATGAATAAGCTTGTGAAAAAATAACGTTAGGTGAACGCCCTGCATATTACTGTAATAAGGAAACTTAATATTGGGGGAGAGCGTCTATGGAACAATTAGTAAATGAGCTTATAGAAGCAAATGTTGGTCGCGTGTTAGTTAACGAGCCGTTAGCACGTTATACAACTATGAAGATAGGTGGACCAGCTGATATTTTAATTGTGCCAAAGCATGTTGCCGGTATTGAGAAAATATTGCAGTTAGTAAAGAAATATAAAATAAAGTGGACTGTAATTGGTCGAGGTTCAAACCTTCTTGTATCTGATAAAGGGATAGAAGGCGTTGTTATTCGTTTAGGAGAAGGATTAGACCACTTAGAGGTCGAAAAACATAGGGTAAGAGTTGGTGGCGGATATCCCCTTATTAAATTGTCAACATTACTTAGTCGCCAAGGGTTGGCTGGATTGGAATTTGCAAGTGGTATTCCAGGGAGTGTCGGTGGTGCAGTGTATATGAATGCTGGAGCACATAAATCAGACATATCAAACATATTGTCAAAGGCTCTAATTCTATTTGAAAACGGAACAATTGAATGGTTAACGAATAGAGGAATGGAGTTTTCATATCGTACATCTGTATTGCAAACGAAACGTCCTGGTATTGTTTTGGAGGCGGAGTTTCAATTACAGGTAGGAGAGCGTGAGGAAATCGTAAGAAACATGCAAAAGAATAAAGATTACCGCCGTGAAACACAACCGTGGAATCATCCTTGTGCTGGAAGTGTGTTTCGGAATCCAATCCCGTATTTTGCAGGAGATTTAGTAGAGAAAGCTGGGCTTCGTGGCTATCAAATAGGTGGAGCTCAAATTTCTGAAATGCATGGGAATTTTATTATTAATACTGGGGGAGCCTCAGCGCAAGATGTATTAGATTTGATTTCATTAATAAAGCATACAATTAAGGATAAATTTGGTGTAGAAATGCACACAGAAGTAGAAATCATTGGAAGATAACGGTTATTCATTCCGCTCATTATCATTTATGTTATAATAAGAAGATAAGAACGGCATGAGGAACATGCCGTTTTTTATGTTACATAGGGGGATCGTACATGAAAAATAGTAAAGTGATTAAACTACAAGATCGTGTACCAAAATTAAAAAATCAAAAGAAAAAAAACAAAAAAAATGTTAATCATCGGTTGATTTTATACATATCAATTTTATTTTTATTAGTACTCTTTTTAATTTATTTTCGGTCTCCGCTTAGTAATATAAAAAAGATAAGTGTGTATGGAAATCATTATATGACAGATGACCAAGTAATGAAGGAATCAGGTGTGACATATGATACAAGTTATTTCCGAGTGACAGCACATAAAGCGGAAGAAAATTTAACGAAACGAAAAGAAATTAAAGCAGTAAATGTAAAAAAGCGTTTTCCAAACAAAATTGATGTTCATATTAAAGAATATGTAACGATTGGTTATATAAACAAAGATGGAAAATTACAACCGTTATTAGAAAATGGGAAAACACTTGATGTACTCCCGAATGGAAAACTTCCTGTTGCAGCACCAATTTTTGAACCTTTTAAAGAGGAGAAAATGAAGGGACTAATTGCTGAACTAGAAAAGTTAACTCCGACTATTTTAAGGTCTATTTCTGAAATTCGTTATTCACCGACGAATGCGAATGAAGACCATCTTACTTTATATATGAATGAAGGATATGAAGTGAGCACTACGATTCAAAATTTCGCAAAGCGTATGGAAACTTATCCACTTATTTTAAAAACAATTGAGCCAGGTAAGAAGGTGTTAATTGACTTAGAAGTAGGTGCATATACGAAAGAGTTAGGTGTAGAAGAAAAAAAAGAATAGAACGGTAGTATTCACTGCATTAATATAGAAAAAAGAGAAACGAATGTTCTATCATATGCATACGAATTTACTAGAATGGTTCATTTGATGAAAAATATGTAAAAATTCTTAGATTCATACTAGGATTGGTACAAGTTTCACTTTTCTATGAGTACATCTTAGTGTAGACTTATACTTGGCGGTAATTTTTACACTTGAAATAAAATTATTTCAAGATAAGCAGTTCTTTACAGGTTACTGCGATATTCTTAAATGAATGTTAAATAAAAATAAGAAAAATATAGGGTTAAAAAAGGGAAACGTATAAAGACGTTGAATATTTTTCTTATAAATAGTAAAGTTGCGATTGTTGTTCCATATATTGAGTTGTATGGTATAAATAAAGAAGGAGGTGCCAAAGAATGAACAGCAATGAAATATATGTTAGTCTTGACATCGGTACATCCAATGTTAAAGTCATCATTGGTGAAATGGTTAATGACAGCTTAAACATTATTGGTGTTGGAAATGTAAAATCGAATGGTTTAAAGAAGGGATCGATAGTCGATATAGATGAGACTGTTCGATCAATTAAAAAAGCAATTGAACAAGCTGAGCGCATGGTGGGAATCCACATTGAGCAAGTTGTAGTAGGTGTCAATGCAAACCAGGTACAGCTACTTCCTTGTCATGGAGTAGTCGCTGTTTCAAATGAAGATCGTGAAATCGGGAATGAAGATGTCTTACGCGTTCTAGATGCAGCACAAGTTGTGTCAATTGCTCCAGAACGTGAGTTTATTGATGTGGTACCTCGACAGTTCATCGTAGACGGTCTTGACGAGATTAACGATCCACGTGGAATGATCGGTGTAAGATTAGAAATGGAAGGTACACTTATTACAGGATCGAGAACCTTACTACATAACTTACTTCGTTGTGTAGAAAAAGCAGGTCTTGAAATTGTTGATATTTGTCTTCAACCTTTAGCGGCTGCAACAGTTGCTATATCTTCGGATGAAAAAAATAGAGGAGTAGCCCTTGTTGATATGGGGGGAGGATCTACGACTTTATCTATTTTTAAAGATGGAGAGTTACAAGCGACAAGCGTATTACCATTAGGTGGAGACCATATAACGAAGGATATTGCGATTGGGTTGAAAACTTCAACAGAAAATGCAGATCAAATTAAGTTGAAATATGGACATGCTTTTTATGATACAGCATCGGAAGAAGAAATGTTTACAGTTCCTATTATGGGAAGCGATCAAACAGAACAATATTCTCAGTTGGAGTTATCGGATATTATCGAGGCTCGTGTAGAGGAAATTTTAATGTTTGTTCAAGATGAAGTACGTAAGTTAGGAGTAAAGCAAGTAGCTTCTGGGTATGTACTAACTGGTGGAATAGCTTCTATGCCAGGTGTTCTTGATCTTGCATATGATATTTTACATGAAAATGTTCGTGTAGCAACTCCTGACTATATTGGTGTGCGTGAGCCCCAATATACAAGTGGAGTTGGATTAATTAAACATTCATATCAAAAAGCTAAATTACGTGGGAAAAATGTGCAGGAAAAGCAAGAACATTTTGAACCAGTACCAGCACCAGCACCAATGCCGGTACAACAACAACCTGCGAAACAAAAAACCCGTAATCAAAACAATAATAATCAAAATGATGACCGTATGATGTCAAAAGTAAAACGTGTATTCCGTTATTTATGGGATTAAAATTGGACACGAAAAATGAGGTTCTAGGGGGATTTCGACATGTTAGAGTTTGATACTACTCAAGATCAATTAGCGAATATAAAAGTTATCGGTGTCGGCGGTGGCGGAAACAATGCTGTAAACCGTATGATTGAGCACGGTGTACAAGGTGTTGACTTTATCGCTGTGAATACTGATGCACAAGCGTTAAATCTATCAAAAGCTGAAACAAAAATGCAAATTGGTGGAAAATTAACGCGTGGACTTGGTGCAGGCGCAAACCCTGAAGTAGGGAAAAAAGCGGCAGAAGAAAGTAAAGAACAGATCCAAGAAGCACTTCGTGGTGCAGATATGGTATTCGTAACTGCTGGTATGGGCGGCGGAACTGGAACTGGTGCAGCTCCAGTTGTTGCTCAAGTTGCAAAAGAACTAGGTGCATTAACAGTTGGTGTTGTAACACGTCCATTTACGTTTGAAGGACGTAAGCGTGCAACACAAGCTGCATCTGGTATTGCGGCATTTAAAGAAAATGTAGATACACTTATTGTAATTCCAAACGATCGCTTATTAGAGATTGTTGATAAAAATACGCCAATGTTAGAAGCGTTCCGTGAAGCAGATAACGTATTACGTCAAGGTGTACAAGGTATTTCTGATTTAATTGCTACACCAGGTCTAATTAACTTAGACTTCGCAGACGTAAAAACAATTATGTCTAATAGAGGTTCTGCTTTAATGGGTATCGGTTCTGGTAATGGGGAAAATCGTGCTGCTGAAGCTGCGAAAAAAGCGATTTCTAGTCCATTACTAGAAACATCTATTGATGGAGCTCAAGGTGTTATTATGAATATTACGGGTGGAGCTAACTTAAGCTTATACGAAGTACAAGAAGCAGCAGACATTGTAGCTTCAGCTTCGGATCCAGAAGTAAATATGATCTTCGGTTCTGTTATTAATGAAGGATTAAAAGATGATATCATTGTAACTGTAATTGCAACTGGTTTTGATGATAGTATTGCAACTCAACCACCAAAACCAATGATTCGTCCGAATGCGAATCACACGCAACAACAGCAACAACCAGTAGCTCAGCCTTCAAAACAACGTGAAGTAAAACGTGAAATGAAGCGTGAAGAGCCGGTTGTACATGAGCGTCATTCAGATTCAGATGATATCGATATTCCAGCATTTTTACGTAACCGTCGTAGACGATAAAAAAAGGGGCATTCATGCTCCTTTTTTGTTTCTGAATGGAAAAGACCTGCTAAGCAGGTCTTTTTTTATTTTGTATATTTAAATTTATCTCGCATTAACTGCCCGTAAAAGCTCGGTTTATGTGGGTTAAAAGGAACCGATTCTACTGATTAAAATTGCGCGTTAAAGTTGTAGTACAGGATTTTTAATTTTCGTTACATATAGTTCAGCCCATTTGTCGGTAAAAAATAAAAACATATCATTCTATGAAACTATACTTTTATTTTTTACCGACAGATTATGTCTAGAAATCACAAAATAACAAAAAAACACCTCCGCAAATTGACACACTTTCCCATTGGATATGCATTATACTAGTCTCAACTTAAAAAAAGAGGTGAATTGTTTGGTTGTTTACGCCGACGTTGTTTGGTTGTTAAACGCCTGCATTGATTTTCTTTTACTTTTATTAACAGCTACCGTGTTAAAAAAGAAGATCAAAAGATGGAGGCTTGTGTTAGGGGCATTTATAGGTTCCACCATTGTTATTTTTGCCTTTACTCCTTTTGCTTCTATGATGACACATCCGATTATGAAACTACTGTACTCGTTACTTATTGTGTATACAGCCTTTGGGTTTACAACGTTTAGAAATTATACACAAACTGTTTTTACTTTTTACTTTGTCACTTTTATGGTTGGCGGAGGATTAATGGGAACTCATTTCTTTTTGCAAACGAATGAGATGGTAAATGGATTGGTTCAATCTCAATCGATTTCTTACGGTGATCCAATTAGTTGGTTGTTTGTTATTTTAGGTTTTCCAGTAATTTATTATTTTTCTAAAAAGCGTATTGAAAGCGTAGAAATCACGAAAATACACTATGACCAAATCGTGAAAGTGAAAATTCAATTAGCTGAAGAAGAATTGGAACTAGCAGGTTTAATTGACAGTGGGAATCAACTTTACGACCCGTTAACAAAAACACCCGTAATGATTATGCATATTTCATCATTAGAACATTGTTTGCCATCTTGGTTAACAGAACAAATTTATTCCAAAACAGAAATTCCTCAAATACCAGAAAAAGATTCTGGATGGGCGACAAAATTACGCTTAATTCCTTTCCGAGCAGTAGGAGTAGAGAGTCAATTTTTGTGGGCAATTAAGCCTGATAGTGTGCAAGTTGATCATGAAGGTAGTTCAATCGTTGTAAACAAAGTATTGATTGGGCTAAATACACAACAACTGTCTACCAATGGAGAGTATCAATGCATTGTACATCCAAAAATGTTGATTTCGCAAAAAATGGTAATTGCTTAATTATGAGAGGCGGGATAATATGATGAAATTAAAATTTTATTTAGTATACCTTTGGTATAAAGTATTGCTGAAACTAGGAATTAAGACCGATGAAATTTATTATATTGGTGGAAGTGAAGCGTTGCCACCGCCGTTAACGAAAGAAGAAGAAGAAGTTCTTTTGAATAAATTGCCAAAAGGCGATCAAGCGGCAAGGTCATTACTTATTGAACGCAACTTACGGCTAGTTGTATATATAGCAAGGAAATTTGAAAATACAGGGATAAATATTGAAGATTTAATCAGTATAGGAACAATTGGCCTTATTAAAGCGGTAAATACATTTAATCCAGAAAAGAAAATAAAATTAGCAACATATGCATCTCGTTGTATAGAAAATGAGATTTTAATGCATTTGCGCCGAAATAATAAAAATCGTTCGGAAGTGTCTTTTGATGAACCGCTTAACATTGATTGGGATGGGAATGAACTGTTGTTATCAGATGTATTAGGTACAGATGATGATATTATTACAAAAGATTTAGAGGCTACTGTAGATCGTCATCTTCTAATGAAAGCATTGCATCAATTAAATGATCGGGAAAAACAAATTATGGAGCTTCGATTTGGGCTTGCTGGAGAAGAGGAAAAGACGCAAAAAGATGTGGCGGATATGCTTGGGATTTCACAGTCATACATTTCACGTTTAGAAAAAAGAATCATAAAAAGGTTACGAAAAGAATTTAATAAAATGGTGTAAAGAATAAGACCAGCCTTTATGTAGGCTGGTCTTATTCTGTTTAGTTGTAGAAGAAGAGGTAATTAAAATGAAAAATGAAGAGAAAACCACATGCATAAAATCCCCTTCAAAGGAAATACTTTACACTGTACAGCAACTCCCGATAGGAGGGAACACTTTGACGAGAAACAAAGTAGAAATTTGCGGTGTTGATACAGCAAAACTTCCAGTACTAAAAAATGAAGAAATGCGTAAATTATTTCGTGAAATGCAAAGTGGAGAGATAAGCGCAAGAGAGAAATTAGTGAATGGAAACTTACGTCTTGTATTGAGCGTCATCCAAAGATTTAATAACAGAGGAGAATATGTTGACGATTTATTTCAAGTTGGTTGCATCGGACTTATGAAATCCATTGATAACTTTGATTTAGGCCAAAATGTAAAATTTTCAACGTATGCTGTGCCGATGATTATTGGAGAAATACGCAGATATTTGCGTGACAACAATCCGATTCGCGTATCTCGCTCGTTACGAGATATTGCGTATAAAGCGTTGCAAGTAAGAGAAAAATTGATCGCAGAAAACTCAAAAGAACCAACGGCAATGGATATTGCAAAAGTGCTAGAAGTGACTCACGAAGAGATTGTATTTGCTTTAGATGCGATTCAAGATCCAGTGTCATTATTTGAGCCGATTTATAACGATGGGGGAGATCCTATCTTTGTTATGGATCAATTAAGTGATGAAAAACAAAAGGACGAGCAGTGGGTTGAAGAGTTAGCGCTGAAAGAAGGCATGAAGCGTTTAAATGATCGTGAAAAGATGATTATCCGAAAACGGTTCTTTCAAGGAAAAACACAAATGGAAGTTGCAGAAGAAATCGGGATTTCTCAAGCTCAAGTATCACGCTTAGAGAAATCGGCTATTAAACAAATGAATAAAACGATTCAAGGATAAGGTCTCACCATTTATGGTGAGGCCTTTTTATATGTACTATAGTTTGCGTTCATAGCAATGAAGTCGTGTTCATATAATGAAAATAATATGAACCTTAGTAGCGGTTACTTCCTGTTAATATGAAATACAGTAGTCTGTGTACTTCCAATTCGCCATATAAGGGAGAGGATGAGAGTGATACGGATTTCAGAGTTACAGATGAAGGATGTTATAAATATTTCAGATGGGAAAAGGCTTGGAAATATTGGAGATATTGAGATTGATATCGATACAGGGAAGATTTGCTCTATTATTATTTCCAAACAGGCGCGTATGCTTGGGATTTTTGGGAAAGACGTAGAAATTATAGTTCCTTGGGAGGAAGTTATGAAAATCGGGGAAGATGTCATACTTGTAAGAGTAAATCCTGTTAATTCTGTAACAGAATCAATACAAACACCGACAATTTCATAAAGAATATTACAAATTCCTCTTTTTTTTCTGTTGGTATTATGAAAAAATAAAAGTATGGTAAAATAGACAGGAAGTACCATGCTTTTTCTGTTATTTTAATTAAAAAGGAGCCGCTTTATGAGAGAACCATTTAAATATGTGGACGGTATACTGTATTTACAAGCGTGGAAAGAACTTGGAAACATTACTGCTGGATTTACGACAAAAGATGGTGGGATAAGTACGGGCTCCTTTCATGCGATGAATTTAGGATTACATGTGAATGATATCGTGGAGAACGTTCATGAAAACAGACGCATTTTAGCAAATAAGTTACAAAAACCATTGGAAAACTGGATTTGCTCTGAACAAGTTCATGATCACCATGTTGAAAAAGTAGGACAACAAGAAAAAGGAAGTGGCGTCTATTCATATGAGGATGGCATTTCAAAAACAGATGGCATTTATACGACTAATAACGATGTTCTTTTAACGTCTTGTTACGCGGATTGTGTCCCACTCTATTTTTATGCACCATCACATGGTATGATAGGACTTGCGCATGCCGGGTGGAAAGGGACTGTAAAAGAGATTGCAAATGAAATGATTCAAAAATGGAGTGCAGAAGGGATTTCAAGTGATGAAATTCATGTTGCAATTGGACCGGCAATCGGATCTTGTTGTTATGTTGTTGATGATAGAGTGTTAACAGCGGCACAGCAAGTAGTAAACGGTTCTGTCCCATATAAAAAAATTTCTGATGGACAGTACGCAATTAATTTAAAAGAAATTAATCGTATATTATGTGTACAAGCAGGCATAAAAGAAGAGCATATTGTAATGTCATCTCTTTGTACAAGCTGTGAAGAACAACTATTTTTCTCTCATCGTCGTGATCAAGGGAAGACAGGGAGAATGTTGAGTTTCATAGGTTTTAAGGAGGAAGAAAACAAGTGACAGTACAAGAAAATTTAATAATTGTAAACGAAGCTATTAAAGAATCTTGCACACGAGCTGGACGTTCGTTGCAAGATATTAAACTTGTTGCAGTTACAAAAACTGTAGGGATTGAAAAAACAAACGAAGTAATGGAAGCTGGAATTATCGATTTAGGTGAAAATAGAAATGAAGGTTTCTTACAGAAATACGAGCATTTTGGCTCAAAAGTTAATTGGCACTTTATTGGCTCATTACAAACGAGAAAAGTAAAAGAAATCATTAATGAAATTGATTATTTACATTCGTTAGATCGTCTTTCTCTGGCGAAAGAAATTCAGAAACGTGCTGATAAGAAAGTGAAATGCTTTATTCAAGTGAAAACCTCATCTGAAGAATCAAAGCAAGGATTGGCAATAGAAGAAACAGTTTCTTTTATTCAAAGTTTGCAAGAATTGGATAAGATTGAAGTGGTTGGACTAATGACGATGGCGCCATTTACAGAAGAAGAGGAAGAAGTTCGTCGCTGCTTTAAGGACTTGCGCAAGCTACAAATAGAGGTGCAGGAGCTAAATCTATTACATGCGCCATGTAAAGAATTATCAATGGGAATGTCCAATGATTACACGATTGCAATTGAAGAAGGTGCTACATATATTCGTTTGGGAACGATTTTAGTAGGAAAAGCGTAAAAGGAAGGAGAATCTTATTATGAGTTGGTCAAAAGTAAAATACTTCTTTTTTGATACACCAGAAGAAAAAGAAGCAGCTCAATATAGCTATGAAAAGGAGCAAACGGACATGAAGAAGCAGCAAGATCCGCCGGAACAACAAGATGTTACGTTTCCGAAAGCACAACCGAAACAAAATGTTGTGAGCATTGAAACGGCAAAGCAATCTTCAAAAGTTGTTTTATTAGAACCACGCACGTATTCGGAAGCGCAAGGTATTGCGGACCATTTGAAAGGTAGACGAGCTGTTGTAATTAATTTGCAAAGAATGTCTACTGATCAAGCAGTACGTATCGTTGACTTTTTAAGTGGTACTGTATACGCTATAGGCGGGGACATTCAAAAAATAGGACCGAAAACATTTATGTGTACACCTGAAAATGTAGATATTGTTGGTGCAATTTCAGAATTATTCGGCGAAGAAGAAGAAACAAATATAAAGAGGTGGTAATACGCCATGACAACCGTTTTAAATGTTTTACTTACTGCTATCGAGATTTACTCGTGGGCACTTATCATTTACATCCTCCTATCATGGTTTCCTGGTGCAAAGGAATCAACTTTTGGAGATTTTCTTGCACGTATTTGTGAACCGTATTTAGAACCATTTCGCAGATTTATTCCGCCGTTTGGTATGATTGATATCTCTCCACTCGTTGCGATTTTTGCGTTAAAACTTGCTAAAAGTGGTTTGTTCAGTTTGTTCAGCTATTTCTTGTAATAAGAGGCTAAATACATGAGCATTTACGAACATTTCAGACCTGATGAAGAGGTCTTTGTAGATAAAGTGCTAGAGTGGAAGCGAGCAGCAGAGTACCATCAAGTGAAACTAACAGATTTCCTTGATCCAAGACAGCAACAAATTGTTTCTATGGTAATTGGACAAGGAGATGTAGCTGTGCAATTTGATGGTGCAACGCCTTACGCAGAGCGTAGAAGAGCACTTATTTATCCAGACTATCTAGAATTAAATGAAGAAGAATTTCAAGTAGAAGTATTAGAAATTGACTATCCTTCCAAGTTTTATACGCTAGAACATAGGCAAATATTAGGTACATTTATGTCACTTGGTTTAACGAGAGAAAAATGTGGTGATATTTTGCTTCAAGAAAATCGTGCCCAAATTGTAGTTGCGAAAGAAATCGTATCTTACATTGAGATGAACTTACAAGCAATAGGGAAAGTAAAAGTCTCCTTATCAGCAGTACAAGGAGAACAAATTCTACAGACTCATGAAACGTGGGGAGAGAAATCTGGAACGGTTTCTTCACTTCGCTTAGATGTTATGTTGGCTGAAATGTTACATATATCCAGACAGAAAGTGCAACCTTTCATAAAAAATGGTTTAGTAAAAGTCAATTGGAAAACAGTAGAGCAAACTTCTTATGAATGTTATCCAGGAGATGTGTTTTCGGTGAGAGGATATGGGCGAAGTAAATTGTTTTCTGTAGAAGGTAGAACAAAACGCGACAAATGGAGAATTTTGTATGGTATACTAAAATGATTGGTTTTTTAGAAGGAAATCCTCCTATTTTGTCGAAGAAAAGATATAATTGAAAGAGGAAATTTAGATAACTACTTGGAGGTGGCGTTGTGCCGTTAACACCATTAGATATTCATAACAAAGAATTTGGTCGCGGATTCCGTGGCTATGATGAAGATCAAGTAAATGAGTTTCTTGATCAAATTATCAAAGATTATGAATTAGTCATTCGTGAGAAAAAAGCTTTAGAAGAAAAGGTTGCGCAATTAGAAGGAAAGTTAGATCATTTTTCTAACATTGAAGATACGTTAAACAAATCTATCGTTGTTGCACAAGAAGCAGCGGAAGAAGTAAAACGTAATGCGCAAAAAGAAGCGAAATTAATCGTACGTGAAGCTGAAAAAAATGCAGATCGTATCATTAACGAAGCTTTAGTAAAATCAAGAAAAGTTGCTTTTGATATTGAAGAGCTAAAGAAACAAGCGAAAGTATTCCGAACTCGTTTCCGTATGTTATTAGAGACACAGCTTGAAATGCTAAACAACGATGATTGGGATAAACTAATTGAGTTAGAAGACGAAGTAGATGAGCTGTTGAAAAAAGAAGAAACAGTGTAAGCTTGACGTTTTTCTCATTATTACATATAATTTTAAACAACATATTTATTAAGAAAAACGAAGATAGGGATAAGTACCTTTTCAAACCTTATATAGCGAACTGAGGACGGTGTAAGCTCAGGATAAGGAGATTAGTGGGAATATCACCCTGGAGTTCCGCGCTGAACAAATAGAGTAAGCGTAGGCGTGTATTCGCGTTAAGAATATAAAGAGGGTTTTATACATATGTATAGAATCTACTAGGGTGGTACCGCGGGAGACTTTCTCGTCCCTTTTTGGGATGAGAAGGTCTCTTTTTTATTCCGTTTTTTAAGTATTTCTTTTATACATGTAAGGAGGAATTGAGCATGGAGTACAAAAATACATTACTGATGCCAAAAACAGAGTTCCCAATGCGTGGGAATTTACCAAAACGTGAGCCTGCAATGCAAGAAAAATGGGCTGAAATGAATATTTATGAAAAAGTACAAGAACATACAAAAGGCCGTCCTTTATTTGTGTTGCATGATGGACCTCCATATGCGAATGGTGACATTCATATGGGACATGCATTAAATAAAGTGTTAAAAGACTTTATTGTTCGCTATAAGTCAATGACTGGTTTCAGTGCACCATATGTTCCAGGTTGGGATACGCACGGTTTACCAATCGAACAAGCGTTAACGAATAAAGGTGTAAAACGTAAAGAAATGACAGTTGCTGAGTTCCGTAAGTTATGTGCAGAGTATGCATATGAACAAGTAGAACGTCAACGTGAACAATTTAAGCGCCTAGGTGTACGTGCAGATTGGGATAATCCATATATTACTTTAGAGCCAGCTTATGAAGCACAACAAATTAAAGTGTTTGGTGATATGGCGAAAAAAGGTTACATCTATAAAGGGCAAAAACCAGTTTACTGGTCTCCAACAAGTGAGTCTGCTTTAGCAGAAGCTGAAATTGAATACCAAGATAAAAAATCAGCATCTATTTATGTAGCGTTCCCTGTAAAAGACGGAAAGAACGTATTAGAAGGTGATGAGAAATTTATCATTTGGACAACAACTCCTTGGACATTACCTGCGAACTTAGGTATTTCTGTTCATCCAGAGCTTGAATATAGCATTGTAAAAGTAAATGATGAGAAATATATTATCGCTTCTGAATTATTTGAGACAGTTGCAAAAACGTTAGAGTGGGAAAATGCTGAAGTTGTGAAAACGGTAAAAGGTAGCGAACTTGAGTATACAGTTGCAAAACACCCATTCTACGAGCGTGATTCATTAGTTATGCTAGGAGATCACGTAACAACAGATGCAGGTACAGGTTGTGTTCATACAGCACCAGGACATGGGGAAGATGACTTCGTTGTTGGTAAAAAGTATGGATTAGAAGTACTTTGCCCAGTTGATGATAAAGGTGTATTAACAAATGAAGCACCTGGATTTGAAGGCTTATTCTATGATAAAGCTAACAAGCCAATTACAGAAAAATTAGAAGAAGTAGGCGCGTTACTGAAACTAACATTCATTACGCATTCATACCCACATGATTGGAGAACGAAAAAACCAATTATTTTCCGTGCGACAGCACAGTGGTTTGCATCTATTGAAGCATTCCGTAAAGAGTTATTAGAAGCTGTTGCGGAAACGAAATGGGTACCAGCATGGGGCGAAACTCGTCTTCATAACATGGTTCGTGACCGTGGTGACTGGTGTATTTCTCGTCAGCGTGCATGGGGTGTGCCAATTCCTGTATTCTATGCTGAGAATGGTGATCCAATTATTACAGATGAAACAATTAACCATGTAGCAGATTTATTCCGTGAACACGGTTCTAACGTATGGTTTGAGCGTGAAGCGAAAGATTTATTACCAGAAGGATTTACACATCCAGGTAGCCCAAATGGTGAATTCCGTAAAGAAACAGATATCATGGATGTATGGTTCGACTCAGGTTCATCTCACCAAGCGGTATTAGAAGAGCGCGATGACTTACAACGTCCAGCTGATTTATATTTAGAAGGATCTGACCAATATCGTGGTTGGTTTAACTCTTCATTATCAACAGCGGTTGCTGTAACAGGTAAAGCTCCATATAAAGGCGTACTAAGCCATGGTTTCGTACTAGATGGTGAAGGACGTAAAATGAGTAAGTCGATTGGAAACATCGTCGTACCGAAGAAAATTATGGATCAATTAGGCGGAGATATTTTACGTTTATGGGTATCATCTGTTGACTATCAATCTGACGTACGTATTTCAGATGATATTTTAAAACAAGTAGCAGAAGTGTATCGTAAAATCCGTAACACATTCCGTTTCTTATTAGGCAACTTAGATGACTTTAAGCCAAGTGAAAACACAGTAGCGGTAGCTGAACTTCGTGAAGTAGATCGTTACATGTTAGTGAAGTTAAATGACTTAATTACAAAAGTAAAAGAAGCATATGAAACATATGACTTTGCTGCTGTATATCATGCTATTCACAACTTCTGTACAATTGATCTAAGTTCATTCTACTTAGACTTTGCAAAAGACATTTTATACATTGAAGGTGCAAATCACGCGGATCGTCGTGCAATTCAAACTGTATTATATGACGTTCTTGTTGCATTAACGAAACTTGTAACACCAATCTTACCTCATACAGCTGATGAAGTATGGCCATATGTTCCAGGTGTAACAGAAGAAAGCGTACAGTTAACTAACATGCCGGAAGCTACAGAAGTAGAGGGTTCGGAAGCGTTAAAAGCGAAATGGGATGCATTTATGACATTACGTGATGACGTATTAAAAGCGTTAGAAGTAGCTCGTAATGAGAAAGTAATTGGTAAGTCATTAAATGCGAGCATTACCCTTTACCCAACTGCAGAAATGAAAGTAATGTTAGAGTCTATTAGCGAAGACTTGAAGCAATTATTCATCGTTTCTGAATATAAACTTGGTGGTATGATGGAAGAAGCTCCAGCAGATGCGCCTAAGTATGAGCATACAGCGGTTGTTGTTTCTCAAGCAACTGGTGAAACATGCGAACGTTGTTGGGTAGTTTCAGAAACAATTGGTAAAGATGCTGAACATGAAACATTATGTGAGCGTTGTGCATCAGTTGTTAAAGAAAACTATGTAAAATAATAAAAAAACTGACTGCTATTGATGCAGTCAGTTTTTTTATTGATGGTATATCGAAATAACTTTCAGGCTCTTTCCTGTGAAGGAAAAATGTGTGTGAGGTAAGCAAATAAATTTCGGACACACTAACTGTACATTACAGCTAGGAGGAATGTACACGTGAATGAAATTTACATGGAAATAAAAGAAGAATTGCAATTGATGAGAAAAGAGTTGCAAGAGAGACTAGCTAAAGAAGTAATGCACAAATATGATGCTGAGTTCAGCCAAGAGCTTGGATATGAAATTAAGGAAGAGATAAAGAAAAAATTGCTATTACATGATATAAAAGAGGACTTAAAGGATGTAGAACGCGCATTATTTAAAATGGAAATAGATATGTACGGTATTTGTGAAGAGACGGGGAGAGTAATTTCGACAAAGCAAATGAAAACAATGCCGACTGCCCGTACAATTCATGAATTTTTCTATGAAAAGGTAAATGTATGAATACGCATAACGATATTATATTACCTTTTTTTAATTTATTTTATTCTTCTATAAAGGTTCATTGTGAAAAGGTAGCAGCTATGCTAAAATTTTGAGGTACACTGTCTTTGTGGGGGAAATGAAAATGATATATTATGTAATAGCGTTATTTGTCATTGCCATCGATCAAATATCGAAGTGGCTAATTGTAAAGAACATGGAATTGGGTATGAGCATTCCGATAATCGATAATGTATTATACATAACATCACATCGAAATAGAGGAGCTGCCTGGGGGATTTTAGAAAATAAAATGTGGTTTTTCTACATTATTACGGTTGTCTTTGTAGTATTTATCGTAATGTATATGAAAAAATATGCAAAAACAGACAAGCTTCTAGGAATTTCATTAGGTCTAATTTTAGGTGGAGCAATTGGTAACTTTATTGATCGTGTATTTAGACAAGAAGTAGTGGATTTTATTCACGTGTATATTTTCTCGTACAACTATCCAGTATTCAATGTAGCTGATTCAGCGTTATGTATTGGTGTTGTATTAATTATTATTCAAACATTATTAGAAGGCAAGAAAACGAAGGAGTAATTGAATGAGTGAAGTAGTACAGGTAACAGTTGCAGAAGAACAAAAAAGTGAGCGAATCGATAAATTCGTTGCAGAAATTAACAGTGAATGGTCACGTTCACAAGTACAGCAATGGATTAAAGATGATGTTGTAACAGTGAATGGGAAATCGGTAAAAGTAAATTATAAAGTTAAAGAAAATGATGAAATTACAGTAACGATTCCTGATCCGGAAGAGTTAGATATTCAAGCGGAAGATATGAACTTAGAAATTTATTATGAAGATGCAGATGTACTTGTTGTAAATAAGCCACGTGGTATGGTTGTACATCCAGCACCAGGTCATACAAGTGGCACACTTGTGAATGGTCTTATGCATCATTGTACAGATTTATCAGGCATTAACGGTGTAATGCGTCCTGGTATCGTGCATCGTATTGATAAAGATACATCTGGCCTATTAATGGTTGCTAAAAATGATATGGCACACGAATCACTTGTAAATCAACTTGTAGCAAAAACAGTAACAAGACGTTACAAAGCGATTGTACACGGTGTTATTCCGCATGATAAGGGAACGATTGATGCTCCGATTGCTCGTGATAAGAAAGAACGTCAAAGTATGACAGTTGATGAAAATGGTAAGCATGCTGTTACGCATTTCCAAGTGTTAGAGCGTTTCAAAGATTTCACACTTGTAGAATGTCGCTTAGAAACAGGACGTACACACCAAATTCGTGTTCATATGAAATATATTGGCTATTCACTTGCAGGAGATCCAAAGTATGGACCAAAGAAAACATTAGACATGAATGGACAGGCACTTCATGCAGGTATTTTAGGATTTGACCACCCTCGTACTGGTGAATATATTCAGTTTGAGGCACCGATTCCAGAAGTGTTTGAAGAGACTTTAAATATTTTACGGAAATAGTATTGACAAATCATGAGAAAACTGAGATACTGACAACAGTTAAATAATGATCCTTTAACACAGCCCCGTGAGGTTGAGAAGGTAACGGTTTGAAATACTTAGGGTATGTTGTACCCTTTTTTCAAAAGTCCTCTCGCACACGCTGAGAGGACTTTTTTTATACCATTACTCTCACGCAAGAAAAATAGCTTGGAGGTGTAGAGCATGCAGGAAAAAGCTGTCGTTTTAGATGACCAAATGATTCGCCGCGCTTTAACACGAATTAGTCATGAAATCGTGGAACGAAATAAAGGTGTCGATAATTGTGTTCTTGTCGGAATTAAAACACGTGGAATTTTTATTGCACAACGTTTGGCAGAACGAATTGGTCAAATTGAAGGAAAAGAGATGGAAGTAGGAGAGTTAGATATAACTTTATATCGTGATGACTTAACACTTCAATCAAAGAATAAAGAACCACTAGTAAAAGGTTCAGATATTCCAGTAGATATTACGAAGAAAAAAGTAATCCTTGTAGATGATGTATTGTATACAGGAAGAACAGTTCGAGCTGCGATGGATGCTCTTATGGATTTAGGAAGACCATCACAAATTCAATTAGCTGTTCTTGTAGATAGAGGACATCGTGAATTACCAATTCGCGCTGATTATGTAGGAAAGAACATTCCAACATCAAGTGAAGAGCGTATCGAAGTTGATTTGCAAGAGACAGATCAACAAGATCGAGTAAGTATATACGATAAGTAAAGCCCTTTTAAATGTAGTCCTGTGAGGCTGCCAAAGGGTCTTGGCTTTCATATGTCAAATTTGGCATACGAAAGTATAGGACTCTTTGTGCACAGGCACAAAGAGTTTTTTTATTGCAAAGATTTAAACTGAAGGAGGATGTAACAATGGAACAAAAGCCAGTGTTAGACGTTAATGAAGTACCGAAACCGGGAAAATGGTTATTTTTAAGTATACAACATTTGTTCGCGATGTTTGGATCAACAGTGCTTGTTCCATTTTTAACAGGATTGAATCCGTCAGTAGCGTTAATATCAAGTGGATTAGGAACGCTAGCGTTTCTTCTTATAACGAAAGGTCAAGTACCTGCGTATTTAGGATCATCATTCGCCTTTATCGCACCGATTATTGCAGCAAAAACAGCAGGTGGCCCCGGAGCAGCGATGCTTGGTGGTTTACTTGCAGGACTGGTGTACATCTTAATTTCAATCGGAATTAAGAAATCTGGATCAGCGTGGATTATGAAATTACTTCCGCCAATCGTAGTTGGTCCGGTAGTAATGGTAATCGGTTTAGCTTTAGCACATACAGCAGTGAACATGGCGATGAACGGTGCGGATGGTAAGTATAGCATTACACACTTTTCAGTAGCACTAGTAACATTAGCAATTACAATCATTTGCTCCATATTTGGAAGAGGATTTTTCAGCATCATACCGGTGTTACTTGGAATCATCGGCGGATATATCTTCGCTTACTTCCAAGGGCTAGTAGATTTAAAACCGGTAGCTGAGGCGAAATGGTTTGTCGTACCTGATTTCACAGTACCGTTTGTAACATACACACCAGAGTTTTCGTGGAAGATTGTGCTCTTAATGGTGCCAGTAGCACTAGTAACAATTTCAGAACATATCGGACATCAAATTGTACTTGGAAATGTTATTAAAAGAGATTTAATTGAAAAACCAGGTTTACACCGTTCAATCTTTGGGGATGGGGTAGCAACATTAATCGCATCACTAATCGGTGGACCACCGAATACAACATACGGTGAAAACATCGGTGTGCTAGCAATTACGAGAGCGTATAGTGTATACTTATTCATCGGTTCAGCAGTATTCGCAATCATGTTTGGATTTATCGGGAAGATTTCAGCACTGATCCACTCGATTCCAACACCAGTTATGGGTGGTGTATCAATCTTACTATTCGGTGTAATCGCATCAAGTGGTTTACGCATGATGGTAGATGATAGAACAGATTTAAGTGACAAACGAAACTTAATGATTGCATCAGTTATACTAGTAATTGGTATTGGCGGAGCGGTACTTCACGTAGGAGAATCGTTCCAAGTAGAAGGAATGGCACTAGCAGCAATTGTAGGTGTACTGTTAAATCTACTACTACCAGAAACGAAACAAATAAAACAATCTAAGCAGATTGCTTCATAAAAACAACCTTTTAATTCAGTCCTGTGAGACAGAAAAGGGTGGCTTCTTCCTTGCACCCTAGTCTCACATGACTAGGGTATTTTTATGCAAATGTTGTTATAAATATCCATAAGTGCTATCATAAAAATCAGAAAGATGAGGGATGACGATGAGCCATTTGTTAACGATGAGTGAATTATCGGAACTAGAAATTTCAGAAATCCTAAAAGACGCAGAAGATTTCGCGAATGGGAAAGAGAGCAAAACAACAGAGCAAACTTTTGTTGCGAACTTGTTCTTTGAGAATAGTACGAGAACGAGATTTAGCTTCGAAGTTGCTGAGAAGAGATTAGGACTTGACGTATTAAACTTTTCAGCAGATTCATCTAGCGTACAAAAAGGAGAAACGTTATACGACACGATAAAAACACTGGAATCAATCGGAACAAAAGCGGTAGTCATCCGCCACGAGCAAGATCGTTACTTCGATGAGCTAAAAGATCAAGTAAACATTCCAATCTTAAATGCTGGAGATGGATGCGGAAATCATCCAACGCAATGTCTGCTCGACCTTCTAACAATTAAACAAGAGTTTGGAAGTTTTGAAGGTTTAAAGATTGCAATTGTTGGAGATATTCGCCATAGCCGAGTAGCACGATCCAATGCTGAAACATTAACGAAGCTTGGGGCAACGATTTATTTTGCAAGCCCAGAAGAGTGGAAAGATGAAAAAAACATATTTGGAACGTACAAAAACTTAGATGAGCTAGTTCCAAAAGTTGATGTGATGATGTTACTTCGTGTACAGCATGAGCGTCATGATCATTATGAAACAGACATTATGAAAGAGTATCATGAAAAACACGGATTAACGCTTGAAAGAGAAAAACGTATGAAAGAAGGAAGCATTATTATGCATCCAGCTCCTTTCAACCGTGATGTGGAAATTGCAAGTGAACTTGTTGAGTGTGAGCGTTCACGCATATTTAAACAAATGGAAAATGGAGTTTACGTAAGAATGGCTGTACTAAAACGCGCCTTACCAAATGTATTAGGAGGAATGAAACATGAATTATTTGTTTAAAAATGGTCGTTATATGAATGAAGAAGGAATAATCGTAGCAACAGATCTTCTCGTACAAGACGGTAAAATTGCGAAAGTAGCAGAAAATATTACGGCAGATAATGCTGAAGTAATCGATGTGAACGGAAAGTTAATCGCACCTGGATTAGTAGATGTACATGTACATCTTCGTGAGCCAGGTGGTGAACATAAAGAAACAATTGCAACAGGCACACTAGCAGCGGCAAAAGGTGGATTCACTACAATTTGCGCAATGCCAAATACACGTCCAGTACCAGATTGCAGGGAACATATGGAAGACTTACAAAAACGTATTAAAGAAAAAGCTCACGTAAATGTATTACCATATGGAGCAATTACAGTACGTCAAGCAGGTTCTGAAATGACAGATTTCGAAACGTTAAAAGAGCTTGGAGCATTCGCTTTCACTGATGATGGAGTAGGCGTACAAGATGCGAGCATGATGCTAGCTGCTATGAAGCGTGCAGCGAAGTTGAATATGGCAGTAGTTGCACACTGTGAAGAAAATACACTTATTAATAAAGGTTGTGTACATGAAGGGAAGTTTTCTGAGAAACACGGATTAAACGGTATCCCATCAGTATGTGAATCTGTACATATTGCAAGGGATATACTGCTTGCTGAAGCGGCAGATTGTCACTATCACGTATGTCACGTAAGTACGAAAGGGTCTGTACGTGTAATCCGTGATGCAAAACGTGCTGGAATTAAAGTAACAGCAGAAGTAACACCGCATCACTTAGTGTTATGTGAAGATGATATCCCATCAGCTGATCCTAACTTTAAAATGAACCCACCGCTTCGTGGAAAAGAAGACCACGCAGCGTTAATTGAAGGGCTATTAGATGGAACGATCGATATGATCGCAACTGACCATGCACCGCATACAGCGGAAGAGAAAGCACAAGGAATTGAAAGAGCACCATTCGGAATTACTGGTTTTGAAACAGCATTCCCACTTCTATACACAAACCTTGTGAAAAAAGGAATTATTACATTAGAACAGCTAATTCAATTCTTAACAGAAAAACCAGCTGATACATTCGGTTTAGAAGCAGGTCGCCTGAAAGAAGGTAGAGTAGCTGATATTACAATCATTGATTTAGAACAAGAAGAAGAGATTGATCCAACAACATTCTTATCAAAAGGAAAAAATACACCATTCGCAGGTTGGAAATGCCAAGGATGGCCGGTAATGACAATCGTTGGCGGTAAGATCGCATGGCAAAAGGAGAGTGCATTAGTATGAAAAGACAACTTATCTTAGAAGATGGAACAGTATTAATTGGAAAAGGTTTCGGAGGCGAAATCGAAAAGTCAGGTGAGGTTGTATTTACAACAGGAATGACTGGATATCAAGAAACATTATCTGATCCATCATATTGCGGTCAAATCGTAACATTTACGTACCCATTAATCGGAAACTACGGCATTAACCGTGACGATTTTGAATCCATTCACCCATCTGTAAATGGTTTAATCGTAAATGAAATTTGTGATCATCCATCAAACTTCCGTAATGAAATTTCGTTAAATGATTACTTAAAAGAAAGAAACATTCCAGGATTAGCAGGAATTGATACGAGAAAATTAACGAGAAAAATTCGTCAATACGGTACATTACGCGGACGACTTTGTAACATGGATGCAGATGTAGAGTACATTGTGAGCCAATTAAAAGCGACAGTATTTACAGATCATGTAAAACGCGTATCAACGAAAGACCCATACCCAAGCCCAGGCCGTGGTCATCGAGTTGTACTTGTAGACTTCGGAATGAAACATGGTATTTTAAGAGAATTAAATAAGCGTGACTGTGATGTAATTGTAGTACCTTACAATACAACAGCAGAAGAGATTTTACGCCTTAGCCCAGATGGAATTATGTTAAGTAATGGACCTGGGGATCCAAAAGATGTACCAGAAGCAATTGAAATGTTAAAAGACATTATTGGTAAAATTCCTTTATTCGGGATTTGCTTAGGACATCAGTTATTCGCATTAGCATCTGGTGCAAATACAAGTAAGTTGAAGTTCGGTCATCGTGGTTTAAATCATCCAGTAAAAAATCTTGCAACTGGAAAAGTAGCAATTACTTCTCAAAATCATGGATACGCAGTAGAAGAAGAGTCAGTTGAAAATACAAATCTTGAAATTACACATGTTGCTTTAAATGATGGAACAGTAGAAGGTCTTCGTCATACGAAGTTTCCAGCATTTACAGTACAATACCATCCAGAAGCTTCAGCGGGACCAGAAGATGCAAATGATTTATTCGAAGATTTCTTAGAAATGATTGAAAACTTCAAGAAAGAAGGGGAAGAGTTATGCCAAAACGCCTAGACATTAACACAATTTTAGTAATCGGATCAGGACCAATTGTAATTGGGCAAGCAGCAGAGTTTGATTACTCTGGTACACAAGCTTGTCAATCTCTTAGAGAAGAAGGTTACAAAGTAATCCTTGTTAACTCTAACCCAGCAACAATTATGACAGATACTGCAACAGCAGATAAAGTATATATAGAACCATTAACATTAGAATTCGTAAGCCGTATCATTCGTAAAGAACGTCCAGATGCAATCCTACCAACATTAGGTGGTCAAACAGGCCTAAATATGGCTGTTGAACTTGCGAAATCAGGCATACTTGAAGAATGTGGAGTTGAGATTTTAGGAACAAAATTATCAGCAATTGAGCAAGCGGAAGATCGTGATTTATTCCGTACATTAATGCAGGAATTAAATGAACCAATTCCATCTAGTACCATTATTCATACGTTAGAAGAAGCACATGAATTTGTAAAAGAAATTGGTTATCCAGTTATTGTTCGCCCAGCATTTACAATGGGGGGAACAGGTGGCGGAATCTGTAGTAATGAAGAAGAACTAATTGAAATCGTATCAGGTGGATTAAAACATAGTCCAGTAACACAATGTTTATTAGAAAAGAGCATTGCTGGTTGTAAGGAAATTGAATATGAAGTAATGCGTGATTCGAATGATAACGCGATTGTAGTATGTAACATGGAAAATATCGATCCAGTTGGGGTTCACACAGGTGATTCAATCGTTGTAGCACCGAGCCAAACATTAAGTGACCGTGAGTATCAAATGTTACGAAACACTTCATTACGAATTATTCGTGCATTAGGAATCGAAGGTGGCTGTAACGTTCAGCTTGCACTAGATCCGCATAGCTTCCAATACTATGTAATCGAAGTAAATCCGCGTGTGAGTCGTTCATCTGCACTAGCATCTAAAGCAACTGGATATCCAATTGCGAAGTTAGCAGCGAAAATTGCAGTCGGTTTAACATTAGATGAAATTGTAAATCCAGTAACACAAAAAACATACGCTTGCTTCGAGCCAGCATTAGACTATGTCGTTTCAAAAATTCCACGTTGGCCATTTGATAAGTTTGAATCAGCAAACAGAACGCTTGGTACACAAATGAAGGCAACTGGTGAAGTTATGTCAATTGGACGTAACTTAGAGCAATCATTATTAAAAGCGGTTCGTTCTTTAGAGCTAGGGATTTATCACTTAGAATTAGACCATTTAAAAGAACTTGATAAAGAAACAATGAAAAAACGTATTATAAAAGCTGACGATGAGCGTCTGTTCGTTGTAGCAGAAGCAATCCGTCAAGGTGTAACGAAAGAAGAAATTAATTCATGGTGTGAAATGGACTTCTTCTTCTTACAAAAAATTGAAAACATCGTAAACATGGAACACGAAGTAAAAGAAAATGCAGGAAATATGGAAGTGTTACAGTCTGCAAAAGAAATGGGATTCAGTGATCATTACATCGCCAATGCTTGGAACAAAACAGAGCGTGAAATTTACGATATGCGTAAAGAAAGCAATATGACTCCTGTTTATAAAATGGTAGATACTTGTGCGGCAGAGTTTGAATCTGCAACACCTTACTACTACAGCACATACGGTGACGAGAATGAATCGGTTATAACAGATCGTAAGAGCGTGGTTGTACTAGGGTCTGGTCCAATCCGTATAGGTCAAGGTGTTGAGTTTGACTACGCAACAGTTCACTCTGTATGGGCAATTAAAGAAGCTGGATATGAGGCAATCATTGTAAATAACAACCCAGAAACAGTTTCAACAGACTTCAGTATTTCTGACAAATTATACTTTGAACCACTAACAATAGAAGATGTAATGCACATCATTGATTTAGAAAAACCAGAAGGTGTTATCGTTCAGTTCGGTGGACAAACGGCAATTAACTTAGCGGCGAAATTAGAAGAACACGGTGTGAAAATTTTAGGAACATCACTTGAAGATTTAGACCGCGCAGAAGATCGAGATAAATTCGAAGCTGCATTAACAAAATTAGGCATCCCGCAACCAGTTGGTAAAACAGCAACAACTGTAGAACAAGCGGTAGCAATCGCTGAAGAAATTGGTTACCCAGTATTAGTAAGGCCATCTTACGTACTAGGTGGACGTGCGATGGAAATCGTATATCGTCAAGAAGAACTACTGCACTATATGAAAAATGCAGTTAAAGTTCATGCAGAGCATCCGGTATTAATCGACCGTTACATGGTTGGTAAAGAAATTGAAGTAGATGCAATTTCAGACGGTGAGAATGTGTTCATTCCAGGTATTATGGAACATATTGAACGCGCTGGAGTTCACTCTGGGGATTCAATTGGAGTATATCCACCACAAAGCTTATCTGACGAACTAAAAGAACAAATTATTGAACATACAATTGCACTTGGAAAAGGATTAAACATTGTTGGATTACTAAATATCCAGTTTGTAGTATTCAAAGATCAAGTGTATGTAATTGAAGTAAACCCACGTGCGAGCCGTACAGTACCATTCTTAAGTAAAATTACAGGCGTACCGATGGCGAATGTTGCAACGAAAGTTATTTTAGGTCAAAACCTAATAGAGCAAGGATACGGAACGGGCTATCACCCAGAAGAGAAAGAAGTGTATGTAAAAGCACCAGTATTCTCATTTGCGAAACTACGCTCAGTTGATACAACATTAGGACCTGAAATGAAATCAACAGGGGAAGTAATGGGGAAAGACTTAACGCTTGAAAAAGCATTATACAAAGGGCTAGTTGCCTCAGGAATTAACATCCCAACGCACGGATCCGTAATCATCACTGTAGCGGATAAAGATAAAGAAGAGGCGATGGAAATTGCAAAACGTTTCCATGAAATCGGCTATAACTTATTAGCAACAGCTGGAACGGCACAAACATTAGCAGAGCAAAATATCCCAGTACAAGTTGTAAACAAAATTGATTCTGAAGACTACAACTTACTAGATATTATCCGCCAAGGAAAAGCACAGTTTGTAATCAATACATTAACAAAAGGAAAACAACCAGCGCGTGATGGTTTCCGCATTCGCCGTGAATCAGTAGAAAACGGTGTGGCTTGCTTAACATCACTTGATACAACGAGAGCAATCTTACGAGTATTAGAATCTATGACATTCTCAGCTCATTCAATGAAAGAAATTACGCAAACAAAGCGTCACGAGGTGGTACATGCATGATGCAAAAGCAAAATATGATCGTCGTTAACCAAAAAGAAATCGCAAAAAACATTTACGAATTAGTGCTTCAAGGAACGTTAGTACAGCAAATGAACGAACCAGGGCAGTTTGTACACATTAAGGTAGCAGAGGGCATTGCGCCCCTTCTGCGCCGCCCGATTAGTATTTGTAATGTAGATCAAGAGAAGAACGAATTTACAATGCTATATCGTGCAGAAGGACAAGGGACAAAAACATTAGCAACTAGAAAACAAGGTGAAATGGTAGATGTACTAGGACCGCTAGGACATGGTTTTCCTGTAGAAGAAGCAGAAGCTGGTCAAACAGCTTTACTAGTAGGCGGGGGAATTGGTGTACCACCACTTTATGAATTATCACAGCGCCTCGTTGCAAAAGGTGTACGTGTGATTCACATCTTAGGTTTTCAAACAAAAGATGTTGTTTTCTATGAAGAAAAATTTGCAGAACTTGGTGATACGTACGTTGCGACAGTAGACGGTACACACGGTACAAAAGGATTTGTCACAGATGTAATTGATAATTACGGAATTGAATTTGATATTCTTTATTCATGTGGTCCGTTAGCGATGCTTCGTGCATTAGAAGGACGTTACAAAGAGAAAAAAGCCTATATTTCATTAGAAGAACGTATGGGCTGTGGTATTGGAGCTTGTTTCGCATGTGTATGCCACTTACAAGAAGATCCGAGTGGACATTCTTACAAGAAGGTGTGTAGCGACGGACCAGTATTTCCAATCGGGGAGGTTGTACTATGAACAGATTGCAAGTTGAATTACCAGGATTATCATTAAAAAATCCAATTATACCGGCATCTGGATGCTTTGGATTTGGTCGTGAATATGCACAGTTTTACGATTTAAGTGTACTAGGATCAATCATGATTAAAGCGACGACAGAACAACCACGTTATGGAAATCCGACGCCTCGTGTTGCTGAAACGCCAGGCGGCATGTTAAATGCAATCGGACTTCAAAACCCAGGATTAGAAAAAGTAATGAATTCTGAATTACCATGGTTAGAACAATTTGACCTTCCAATTATTGCGAACGTTGCGGGCTCACAAGCTGAGGATTACGTAGCGGTTGCAAAGGAAATTTCTAAAGCGCCTAATGTCCATGCACTAGAATTAAATATTTCTTGTCCGAACGTAAAAACAGGTGGTATCGCCTTTGGTACAAATCCTGAAATTGCTGCTGATTTAACGAAGCGAGTAAAAGAGGTTTCTGAAGTACCTGTATACGTGAAGTTGTCACCGAACGTGGCAAACATTGTGGAAATTGCAAAAGCGATTGAAAATGCAGGTGCAGATGGTTTAACGATGATTAATACATTGCTTGGTATGCGTCTAGATTTAAAAACAGCTAAACCAATTTTAGCAAACCGTACAGGAGGATTATCAGGTCCTGCGATTAAGCCAGTAGCGATTCGTATGGTACATGAAGTAAGTCAAGCGGTTAACATTCCAATTATCGGAATGGGCGGTATTGAAACAGCGGAAGATGTAATTGAATTCTTCTACGCTGGCGCAAGCGCAGTTGCAGTAGGTACAGCGAACTTTATTGATCCGTTCGTATGTCCGACAATTATTGAAGAGTTACCAGCATTACTAGATGAATTAGGATTTGATCACATTTCGGAATGTCAAGGAAGGAGCTGGAAGCAAACATGTCACAGTCGTTAATCGTTGCACTAGATTTTCCAGGGAAACAAGATGTAGAACAATTCTTGCGCCACTTTGAAGGGGAAGAGTTATTTGTCAAAGTTGGTATGGAGTTATTTTATAAAGAAGGCCCTGCAATTATTACGTACTTAAAAGAAAAAAGGCATAAGATCTTTCTAGATTTAAAACTTCATGATATTCCGAATACAGTAAAAAGCGCTATGCGTAGCCTAGCTAGTCTAGATGTAGATATGGTAAATGTTCATGCTGCTGGGGGAAGCAGCATGATGAAAGCTGCGATTGAGGGATTAGAGGAAGGTAAGCAAGAAGGAAAAGAGAGACCGATTTGTATTGCAGTTACACAACTAACAAGCACTTCGGAAGCTATGATGAAAAAAGAGATCGGCATTGAGAAAACGTTAGAAGAAGCGGTTGCTCATTATGCAAAATTAACGAAAGAAAGTGGACTTGATGGTGTTGTTTGCTCAACGCTTGAAGTTCCAAAATTACGTGAAGTATGCGGAGATGAATTTGTAACAGTAACACCGGGGATCCGTCTTGCAAGCGATGATGTAAATGACCAGGTGCGCGTAGCAACACCGAAACGTGCGAGGGAACTTGGCTCAAGCTACATCGTAGTTGGACGTAGTATTACAAAAGCAGAAAATCCGCTTGAAGCGTATAAAACAGTAAAACAACAGTGGGAAGGTGTAACAGTATGAAAAAAGAAATCGCATCGCATTTATTAGAAATTGGAGCAGTATTTTTACAACCGAATGATCCATTCACTTGGTCTTCAGGTATGAAATCACCAATTTATTGTGATAACCGTTTAACTTTATCTTATCCAAAAGTACGTCAAGCGATTGCAGCTGGATTAGAAGAGTTAATTAAAGAGCACTTCCCAACTGTAGAAGTTATTGCAGGAACAGCAACTGCTGGTATTGCGCACGCTGCATGGGTAAGCGATCGTATGAATTTACCAATGTGCTACGTACGTAGTAAAGCAAAAGGTCACGGTAAAGGGAATCAAATCGAAGGAAAAGCTGAAAAAGGTCAGAAAGTAGTAGTAGTAGAAGACTTAATTTCAACTGGCGGCAGTGCAATTACATGTGTAGAAGCACTTCGCGAAGCTGGTTGTGAAGTATTAGGAATCGTATCAATCTTCACATACGAGCTTGAGTCAGGAAAAGAGAAACTAGAAGCAGCAAACGTAGCATCATATTCTTTAAGTGATTACAGTGCATTAACTGAAGTTGCAGCAGAAAAAGGTATGATCGGACAAGCTGAAACGAAAAAATTACAAGAGTGGCGTAAAAATCCAGCTAATGAGGCTTGGATCACAGCGTAATATGAAAAAAGACGACTGCGGGGGAACGCGGTCGTTTTTTTATATCACTGTTAAAACTTCATGTAAATTTCCATCAATATTAAAGAAAATCATATTATAATCTCCTTGCTAACAACTATTTAGCGTTTTCCACAACCTCATATCCTCTCACAAATAATAGCGTCATATAAGAAACAATAAATGAGAAGATGCTATACATGCCAACCCAAAAGAAAAACTTCGGAGTAAAGGCGATCACACCTATTATTAAAAAACTAGCAAACGTTACAATCGGCATTACGTAATACGTTTTCGTCTTGCGGGTTCCAATAACAGAAATGATAAAGATAAGTAATGGACAAATTAATAAGACGAAAATCAATTCATTCATAGTTATGTCCCCTTTTCGAATGGAAGTAATCTGTTTCTCGTAAACGTTTTGGAATAAATGCTCTCCTAATATAACTTCGCTAACATGTATATAATCCCTTTTGGAGTTCAGTAATAAATGCTGGATTTCATAATAAAAAGCGTAAGCAAGAGAAAACTTGCTTACGTTATAGAATAAACATCGCAACGATTGTGGTGACGATTAAGCCAATCACAACTGGTAAAAAGTTTCGCCGTGCAAGTTCAAACGGATCTACTTTACAAATGGCAGCGGCAGGAATAAGAGCCCAAGGAATTAAAGTCCCGCCACCGGTCCATATGGCAGCGATTTGTCCGAGTGCTGTTAAGGTAGCTGTTCCATGCCCAAGTGCTGTTCCGAAAAGATTGGCAATTGAACCAGCAAGTGAAATGCCGGAAAATCCTGATCCATCTAAACCGGTAATGACACCAACGATAGTTAATGTTCCTGCCGATACATATTGGTTTAAAGGAACAGTTTGAGATAAAGCGATTCCTAAGTCATTAATGATTCCATGTGAACCTTTCGGTAAATAGTCTCCAATAATTTTTACAAATCCGCTATCTCCTAAATAAAAAAGTGCAGCAATTGGAATAACTGGGCCGAAAATTTTAAATCCAAATTGGAGCCCTTCTATAAAATAATCGGTCGTTTTATTTAGTCCATTCCCTTTATAGGTGATGAGAGAAATGATGATAATCATAATAACAGTCGTCCCGCCGATTAGCGCTGTAGCATCGCTTCCTTGTAGTTTAAATTGGATCATACAAAGGATATCAAGGATATATACGATAGGGATACATATAGCGAGCCATTTTTTTATGCGAGGAGATAAAAAAATAGTAGTTTTAGATAGTTCAGATGATGAAGAGGTGTCTTGTAGCGATAATCCTGTATGAAATTCTTTTCGTAAGAAGAAAAATGCGACGGAAGTTGTCACAACGCCCGTAACGATAACGAGGGGAACACTGGCAGAAACAACGCTAGAAACAGGCAGACCAGCAGCGTCCGCAGTTAATTTCGGAGCGCCTTGAATAACGAAGTCACCAGATAAGGCGATGCCGTGTCCGAATAAGTTCATAGCAATCGCAACCCCAATTGGCGGCAGACCGACGCGTACAGCGACCGGTAATAAAATAGCTCCCATTAAGGCGACAGCTGGAGAAGGCCAAAAGAAGAAAGAAATAGTCATCATTAAAAGGCCGATAATCCAGTAGGCGAGTGTAGGTGTTCGAATCATCTTTGTAAATGGTGAAATCATCGTATCATTTATGCCGGTATGAACGAGTAGGTTACTCATGGATACGATAATGGAGATGATTAATATAGTTGGTAATAGCTCAGTAATGGCATAAATGAAACTTTGAAAGATCCCGCTAATGGCAAGAGGGATAGAACTTGTTGCGGTTAATGCTAATAAAAAGATAAAAACGATACAAATAATCGTTGTATCTTTCCTGAGAATAAAGAAGGTAATAATAGTGAGTAAACAAAGAACATAGAGAGCGTGTAATAGCGTTAATTCAACTCACATAACAGTCACATCCTTTAGGCATTCGTGTAGTGTATTGTATGAAAGCAGTGAAGGTATGTGAGTATAGGAAAAAGAAAAAAGTGAAATTTCATGTACTGTAATGGTAAGGAGAAAAAATGGATGTTATAATACAATTAATCCTAAAAATGGAATTAGAGGAGGACTTATGCGCAAAAAAATTGGATTTTGGGGATTCGTTATATCTTGTAGTCTATTAATCATTTTAAACCTGTTTACAAACAATGAATGGATCAGTATCATACCTGTTTTCGGGTTTGTTTTTGTACTGTTATATAACTGGGATGATATGAAACAATATAGCAAGAAAAGTATTGGAATTATGATAGGTATCATTGTTGTTTGCTCACTTTTTGTAGGATTTATTTTAATAGAAGGGCAGAAACAAATGGAGAAAATGTCTATTTTTCAAGAATGGATGTCGTCTGCAAAAGGTCTTTATATTGTAATTGTAGTAGTTATTTTTCTGAAAATTGTTATAAGTATAGCAAGTTACATATTAAAGGAGAAGTAGAATGGGGGAGTACGAATGAGAGAGAAAATAGGGTATTACGGTGTGCTCGTTTGTTTACTATTATTAGTTGTTTCAGGGCAATTTCTTAAAAGTGAATGGGTACCAGTTATATTATGTATAGGAGTATTGATTTTTGCACCTATGTATCGTTGGGATGAATGGAAAGCGTATAGCCGAAAAAAGAAAATTGTTTTCAGCATCGAGTTTGTCATTATAATTAGTACGATTCCGTTTTTGTTATTGAGAGGAAATGAGGTAATAGATGGAATTGTAATGTTTCAAGGGTGGTTGTTTATTGTGAAAATGCTATATTTAATATGCATTTTAATGTTGGTAGTGGTAGTCACTAATACAGTAAACAAAAAGTTATTCGTGAATGAATAAAAGAAAATGCCACCTTATTCGGTGGCATTTTTTCATTTTACTGCATGAGATTTTTGCATCTTTTTAATTAAACGAATTTGTCCACGATGATTGATTTCATCTTCAAATACGTGAAACCATTTAAAATAGTTATTTGCTGGTTTATTCTTCCAAAAATCTGATGTTTTAAATAGCCATTCATCAGGTAACGATTGAAAAGTCTCGATTGTTTTGGAACGTACTTCTTGTAATGTATTTAAGTAAAATTCAATAGCGTTTCCTTTTATTTTCTCACGTCCAAGATCACCTAACTCAATAGCAGGTAACCAACGTTCTAATTCAGCCTCCGTTGGTTCACGGTCTTCAAAAGTATGAATCTGGTAGTAAAATTCAATAGCGGCCATATGGTACAATAACATACCAATCGAATTTGCTTCCTCATCATATAAATAATCCAGTTCTTCAACTGTTAAGTCTTCCACCGCTTGCATCGTTGTGTAACGAGCGTAATTCATCATGGAAACAAGTTTTGAAAATTCAGGCTGTAAACCATCTATTTTATCAATTACAAAATTCAATTAAAATTCCCCCTCTTTTAAACAAATACTCCAGATAAGGGATTCTATACGTAAAGAAAAAATCCTGTGAAAATTTGATAATATTAACAAGGAATAACAATTAAATCTCTATTTGATTTTGTAATAACTTCATACCCGTCTTTTGTAATGACGATATCGTCTTCAATTCTACAACCGCCCCAGTTTGGTATGTAAATACCTGGTTCGACTGTAACAACCATACCTTCTTCTAAGGTAGCCTTACTTTCCTGGGACAGGCGAAGCGGTTCATGTATTTCTAAACCAAGACCATGCCCCGTAGAGTGACCGAAATATTGACCGTATCCATGCTCTGTAATGTAATTTCTCGTTACATCATCGATACTTTTCGCAGTTTCTCCAGGCTTAATTGCTTCCGTTCCACGTTTTAATGCTTCGCGTACAACATTGTATATTTTTTTGAATTCTTCTGATGGTTCCCCGATTGCTACAGTACGTGTTATATCGGAACAATATCCGTCGTAAAGTGCACCGAAATCTAAGGTAACAATGTCACCTCGCTCGATTATTTTATTTGATGCAACGCCATGAGGAAGAGAAGAACGAACGCCAGAAGCTACAATTATTTGAAACGATGAGGATGTAGCTCCTTTTTTTCGCATGAAAAATTCTAATTCATCTCGGACATCAGTTTCACTTATACCTGGTTTTAGAAACGTAAGGATATGATGAAATGCTTCGTCCGCGATATTAGCTGCGATTTTCATTGTCTCTATTTCAGGCATGTCTTTAATAAGACGAATATTTTCAATGATTTCGCACACTTGAATCATTTCCGCATGTACATATTTTTGTAAGTTTTTATATTGTTGTAATGTCATGTTGTTTTCTTCAATTCCAAGTTTTTGTATGTTTAATTTCGATACTTGATTTGCGATTTCTTTTTCTAAATTTCCTTTGTGCATAATAATTTCAGCATCTTTTATTTGTGATTTCGCTTGATCTACATAGCGAAAATCAGTTATAAAAACAGCTTTATCCGCAGCAATTAAGACGGCGCCAGCACTACCTGTAAATCCTGTTGCATATTGGCGATTTTCTTTTTTGGTAATAAGTAATCCGTCAATTTCATAGTTTTGTAGTTGATTTTGGATTTTATTAATTTTTAAAGTCATGTTAATTCCTCCTTTTCACAGTATTGAATAAAGCAAATAGCGTGCCAAAATATATATTAGGGAAAATAAACGATTATCCAGCTATTTTGTGGGAGGCGTGCCGTTAATAAAATTCAGATTGCAATTAGTAGGGGATAAAAACATTGACTTGAGTTGAACTTTATATACATACTGTAAAAAAATTTATACAAATGCGTAATGACACTGTCAATCTTTTTGACAATATATAAAATGATAAAAGAAAGATAGTGTGAATTAGTTAATGGATATAGGAACGAATGTGAATGAATATAAAAAATGCGTTGCTATCTAGCAACGCATTTTTTATATTTACGCTTTTAATTTCATTACGATGTCAGCATCTGGTGTTACATATATTGTTTGTTGGTTATCGTACGTAACGAATCCAAGCTTTGCACCACTTGGTTTTTTCACATGGCGTATTTTTGTAAAATCAACAGGTACAGAGCTAGACTCTTTTGCTTTACTGTAATAAGCGGCAATTTTTGCAGCTTCTAGTAAAGTTTCTTCAGCAGGTTCTAAAGAACGAATGACAACGTGAGAACCAGGTATGTCTTTCGTATGTAACCAAATTTCATCCCGACGGGCAAATTTCGTTGTTAAATAATCATTTTGTTTATTGTTTTTACCAACGAAAATCTCTGTACCGTCACTAGCTACATATTTATCTAATACTGGTTTTGTAGGCTTTTTCTTTGCATTTTTCGTCTTACGATTACGCACATATCCTTCTTCGGCTAATTCCTCACGAATTTCTTCAATATCTTTTGAAGAAGCAGCTTCCATTTGTTGAAGTAAGCTATCAAAATAAAGAATTTCTTCATTGGTTTTTTCGATTTGTTCTTCTACCACAACAACTGAATTTTTTGCTTTTTGGTATTTTTGGAAATAGCGTTGTGCATTGTCAGACGGTGTTTTTAAAGGATCTAATGTGATTTTTACAGTACCGCCATTTTCATCGTAATAATTAACGACCTCAATATCTTTATCGCCTTTTTTCAAAGCGTACATATTGGCTGTAAGTAGCTCTCCAAATAGTTGATATTTATCTGCTTTTCCAGCATCTTGTAATGTTTTTTCAAGTTTAATAAGTTTTTTCTCATTTTTGTTTTTTTCGTTTTGCATAAAGCGTTCTAAATCATGAGCTTGTTGTTTTACACGGTCTCGCTCCGCTTTTCCGAAAAAGAAACGGTCTAACAATTCACTAACAGATGAGAATGTTTTTTCTTCTCCTTGCAAGTGTGTAAGAGGGAAAAGATAAAAGAATTCTTTTCCGTTTGCAGTAATCATTGTTGGTGAATATGTATGAGTTAGTAATGGTTTTTGTATGGAGAAAAACGCTTCAGATAATGCTTTTTCATTTGCCATACCTGCTTTTTTTACAACTTCTTTTGCGAATAATGGGGAAATTCCCATAAATGCTCCGACAAGTTGTTTGTCCATGTTTCCGGATAAAAAGTCTAGCGGTCTAATAAAATCAGTTGCTGTTTCGATAAGAAGCGGATTAACCTTATGTTGTGCTGGAGGGGCAACATATTCAGCTCCAGCATATACAGTACGATGGCGGTTTACCGCTAAAGATATGTGTTTTAAGCTATCTAAAATAACATTTGTTTTCGTATCTACTAAGATAATGTTACTGTGTCGTCCCATTATTTCGATTACTAATGTTTTTAATGATTCGTCTCCGATTTCATTCCGACTGCGAACTGTAATTTGAATAATACGTTCTAAGTCAATTTGTTCAATTTTTTCAATAAATCCGCCTTCTAAATGTTTACGAAGAAGCATACAAAACATCGGCGGTATTGCTGGTGAATCGTAGTTTTGATTCGTTAAGTGCATACGCGCATATGTAGGGTGAGACGAAAGAATTAGTTTTTGGTTCTTTCCGTTTGCTCGAATATGTAATAAAATCTCGTATTTTGAAGGTTGATATATTTTGGAAATTCTTCCTGTGTAAAGAGAATTTGCAATTTCATGTGTAATTGCTCTTGTAAATAATCCATCGAATGCCATAAATGAACACTCCTTTCTAACTAAAAGTTAATTATAGCATTTTTTTGGACGAGGCTGAATAAGCTTTCAATAGAGTATGTCTGGAATCAGGAGGTCGATGGCAGGATGAACTGGTATGGAATGCGGGCACATGAAGTGGAAGAAAGAACGAATACGAATGTAAAGGTTGGACTTACAGAGAAAGAAGCAGAAGGGCGAATTAAGAAATTTGGTACAAATGAATTAGAAGAAGCAAAAAGGCCTTCTGCACTAATGGTATTTTTAGCACAATTTAAAGATTTTATGGTACTTGTTTTATTTGGAGCAACAATTGTTTCTGCATTTTTAGGTGAATATATTGATTCTATAGCTATTGTTGCCATTGTTATTATCAATGGTATTCTAGGTTTTTTTCAAGAAAGAAAGGCTGAAAAATCATTGGAAGCTTTAAAAGAACTAGCCGCCCCGCAAGTTACGGTAATGAGGAATGGAAAGTGGGTAAAGGCACCATCTAAAGCACTTGTTTTAGGTGATGTTATTAAATTTTCCAGTGGTGATCGTATTGGGGCTGACGTCCGTCTCGTTGAGGCATCGAGTTTATATATCGAAGAGTCTGCCCTGACAGGAGAGTCAGTACCTGTACAAAAGAAGATAGAAGCATTGCAAGGGCAAGATGTTTCAATTGGTGATCAAAAAAATATGGCTTTTATGGGTACGATGATTACGCGAGGATCTGGAACAGGAGTCGTTGTAGCGACTGGTATGAATACCGCAATGGGCCAAATTGCAAATATGTTGCAAAATGCAGAGCAAATGGAAACACCACTGCAAAGAAGATTAGAGCAACTCGGGAAAATATTAATTATTGTAGCTCTTATTTTGACAGCACTCGTTGTATTAGCAGGTGTGTATCAAGGGAATGAAGTATACCATATGTTTTTAGCAGGTGTGTCCTTAGCTGTTGCTGCTATTCCAGAAGGATTGCCCGCAATCGTTACAGTAGCTTTATCACTTGGTGTACAGCGTATGATAAAAAAGAGAGCAATTGTAAGAAAGTTACCAGCTGTAGAAACATTAGGTTGTGCTTCTGTAATTTGTTCTGATAAAACAGGAACAATGACACAAAACAAAATGATGGTAACACATATGTGGTCAGGTGGAGAGTTGTGGAAAGTGACTGGTCAAGGGTATGAACCTAATGGATCTTTTATGAAAGGTGAAATAGAAGTTAATCCAGCTAAGACAAAAGCGCTTTATCAGCTACTTACATTCGGTTCACTATGTAACAATGCGAATATTATTCAAAAGAAAAAGGCGTATGTATTAGATGGGGATCCAACAGAGGGAGCACTTGTAGCTGCAGCAATGAAAGCGGGAATAACACGTGATGCACTGAAAGGGAAGTTCGAGATTATTCGTGAGTTCCCATTTGATTCGACTCGAAAGATGATGAGTGTTATTGTCCGTGATCGAGATGGGAAAAAGTTTGTTGTTACGAAAGGAGCTCCAGACGTCCTCCTGCAAATGAGCCAAACAATCTTATGGGGTGATAAGCAGCAACCGATGAGTGAGTTATATAGAAAAGAAGTACAGGCGGCTATTCATAGTTTAGGTAGCCAAGCGCTTCGAACAATTGCGGTTGCATTTAAGCCATTAAAAGTAACAGATTCCACTGAACATGAGAGAGATGTTGAAAAAGATTTTATGTTAATCGGGATACAAGGTATGATCGATCCGCCAAGACCAGAGGTAGCGCAGGCGGTAAAAGAGTGTAAAGAAGCTGGTATTCGAACAGTGATGATTACAGGAGATCATAAAGTAACAGCGATGGCGATTGCGGAACAATTAGGGGTTTTACCACCAGGAGGTCGTGTGGTGGAAGGTGTTGAGCTAGCAAATATGGATATAGAGGAACTAGAAAATGTTGTAGAAGATACTTACGTATTTGCTCGTGTATCACCAGAACATAAATTAAAAATTGTTAAATCATTGCAAAATAAAGGGCATATAGTAGCGATGACAGGAGATGGAGTAAACGATGCACCAGCTATAAAAACAGCGGATATTGGGATAGCGATGGGTATTACAGGAACAGACGTTGCGAAAGAAGCTTCTTCGCTTGTATTGTTAGATGATAACTTTGCGACGATTAAATCAGCGATTAAAGAAGGTAGAAACATATACGAAAATATTCGAAAGTTTATTCGATATTTGTTAGCATCAAACGTCGGCGAAATTTTAGTTATGTTATTTGCGATGTTACTGGCGCTACCATTGCCGATGGTTCCAATTCAAATATTATGGGTGAACTTAGTTACCGACGGTTTACCAGCGATGGCATTAGGTTTGGATAAGGCGGAAGGAGATGTGATGAAGAGAACGCCGCGGCATCCGAAAGAGGGAGTATTCGCCAGAGGGCTTGCCTGGAAAATTATAAGTCGAGGGTTCCTCATTGGAGCAGTGACGTTAGTAGCGTTTATTATCGCATATAATCAACATCCGAATGAACTGAAATATGCACAGACAGTAGCATTTGCGACTTTGGTACTTGCGCAACTTATTCATGTATTTGATTGCCGAAGTGAACATTCTGTCTTTCATCGCAATCCATTTGGGAACGTGTATTTAGTAGGGGCTGTTATCATTTCATTGTTGTTAATGCTCGTTGTTATTTATTATCCACCATTACAACCAATTTTTAGTACAATGCCAATACAAGCAAGAGATTGGTTGTTAATTGGAGGTTTGTCATCAATTCCGACTTTCTTATTAGTAGGTTCTTTATTAACAAGGAAAAAGGGTAAGGAGAAAAAGCCACTTTTATATAAGAAGGGATTAAACTTGAAATAGTCAATGATATGAAAATGTGATATAATTTACAGAAGGTAGTAGAGCCTTGTCTCTATTACCTTTTTCATTGAGTTATTTCATGGCTTGGATGTGATAAAAATGATTTCTAGTATGACAGGGTTTGGAAGGTCGAAAGTAGAAAGTGATACTTTTCAGATTACAGTAGAAATGAAATCGGTGAACCACCGTTTTCTTGAGATGAGTATTCGACTTCCGAAGCAAATGATGGTATTTGAAGACAAAATTCGTAAAATAATTGCACAGCAAGTTCGACGTGGGCGCATTGAAGTGTCTATTAGTATAACGGGTGAAGGGCTTGTTGAAAGAAAATTAAGTGTGAATTGGTCGCTTCTCAAGCAGTACCAATCGATGATGGAAGATATAAAAGGAAAATTTCAATTGCAAGATTCTATTACACTTGGGCAATTAATGGCAATGCCAGAAGTAACGGCAATTGAAGAAATAGAAAACGTAAATGAACAATTTGAGAATAGTTTATATGAGGCTGTTCGCCAAGCTGCTCAAATGTTGAAAACGATGAGAGATGGCGAAGGAGAACGATTACATAAAGATATGGCGTATCGTTTACAAGAGATTCACAATTGTGTAAATGCAATTATTCCACATGCACCGATTGTTACACAAAAATATCGTGAACGATTAGAAAATCGCTTAAAGGAATTACATAATCAAGATCTAGACGAACAAAGATTGCTAACAGAAGTCGCGATGTTTGCAGAGCGTTGTGATATTCATGAAGAGTTAGTTCGTTTACAAAGTCATTTAGAACAATTTCGTGAAACACTGCAGATTGAAGAGCCTGTTGGAAGAAAAATGGACTTCATCGTGCAAGAGATGCATCGAGAAATTAATACGATTGGTTCGAAGGCAAATGACTTAACAATTTCAAAATATGTTGTAGAAATGAAAAATAACCTTGAAAAAATTCGTGAACAAGTACAAAATATTGAGTAGCTTTCAAAAAATATATAAAGTTATACGTGGTGGAGAAATCGGATAGACTTACTAGGAGGCGCAAACTATGGCCATGCGGTTTTTAAATATTGGATACGGAAATATTGTATCTGCTCATCGAATTATTGCTATTGTAAGTCCGGAGTCAGCTCCTATTAAACGAACAGTACAGGAAGCACGTGAACATAATGCTTTACTAGATGCTACGTATGGGAGAAAAACAAGGGCGGTTATTGTTATGGATGATGGGCATGTTGTATTAAGTCCAATTCAGCCAGAGACGATTGCACATCGTTTGAATAATAAAGAAGATTTAAGTGAGGAAGGGTAGGTTTTACATATTTATGAGAAGTAGAAGAGGATTGCTCATCGTTCTTTCAGGACCTTCTGGGGTTGGTAAAGGAACGGTTCGAAAAGAGCTGTTTAGCCATGAGGATACACGTTTTCAATATTCTATTTCAGTAACGACACGTAAGCCGCGTGAAGGTGAAGTAGATGGTGTGGATTATTTCTTTAAAGAGAGAGAAGAATTTGAGGAAATGATTCGTAATGAAAAATTACTTGAGTGGGCTGAGTTCGTAGGTAATTATTACGGAACACCGATTGACTATGTTGAAAAAACATTACAAGAAGGAAAAGATGTATTCTTAGAAATTGAAGTGCAAGGAGCAATTCAAGTTAAGAAAGCTTTCCCAGAAGGTGTGTTTATTTTCTTAGCACCCCCAAGTTTATCTGAGCTAAAAAACCGAATTGTCGGCCGTGGTACAGAAACTGAAGATGTTATTGAAAATCGCTTAACTGTAGCGAAAGAAGAAATCGAAATGATGGACGCTTACGACTATGTTGTAGAAAATGATCAAGTTGAATTAGCTTGTGATAGAATTAAAGCAATTGTGGTTGGTGAACATTGCCGCCGCGAAAGAGTAGCAAAATATTATAAAGAAATGACGGAGGGTCTATAATTATGTTAAATCCATCAATTGATTCATTATTAACAAAAATCGATTCTAAATATACACTTGTAACAGTAGCTGCAAAGCGTGCACGTGAAATGCAACTTGCTAACAACTGTGTTATTGAACAACCTGTTTCTCATAAATGTGTAGGTAAAGCATTAGAAGAAATCGATGTAGAAGTGTTAAAATATGTACCAAGCGAAGGCAAAATAATTGATTAAGATATTATTTTCGACAAATTAAAACATAGACTTTATAATTTTCTATGTAACGGTAACAACCTATTTACAAGTAGGTTGTTATTTTTTTACGATAGGATGAAATATTGGTACTGAAGAGCTGAGAAACCTGTTTCAGTATTATAAGTTTGAAAAAGAAAGAGGACGAGCCATATGCTAAAAGGGAAAAAGATACTCCTATGTGTAACAGGAGGCATTGCGGTCTTTAAAGCGGCTGCGTTAACTAGTAAATTGACACAAGCTGGTGCTATTGTAAAGGTGATCATGAGTGAGTCGGCAATAAAGTTTGTTACGCCTCTTACATTCCAAGCACTTTCTCGTCATGATGTATATATAGATACATTCGATGAGAAAGACTCAGCTGTTATTGCTCATATCGATTTAGCAGATTGGGCAGATGTAGTACTTGTTGCACCTGCTACAGCCAATTGTATCGGGAAGTTAGCTGGTGGTATTGCGGATGATATGATTACAACTACTTTGTTAGCTACTACAGCTCCAGTATGGATTGCACCTGCTATGAATGTGCATATGTACGAAAATAAAATTGTTCAAAAAAATATGATGACGTTAAAAACGTTAGGATATACATTTATTGAGCCTGGGGAAGGCTTTTTAGCGTGTGGTTATGTAGCGAAGGGAAGACTAGAGGAACCTGAAGCAATTATTGCGCGGTTAGAAGAAGCATTCACGGAACAAAAACCACTACAAGGTAAGAAAATGTTAATAACTGCTGGCCCGACGCGTGAAAAGATTGATCCAGTTCGTTTTATGACGAATTTTTCTTCTGGAAAAATGGGGTATGCGATTGCAGAAGTAGCAGCGAACTTAGGGGCTGATGTCATACTTGTTTCGGGGCCGACGGCATTAAATCCGCCACTACATGTAACAACGATACAAGTGGATTCAGCGCAGGATATGTTAGAAGCAGTCCTTCAACATTATCAAAATGTAGATGTTGTCATCAAAACAGCAGCTGTTGCAGATTATCGCCCGAAATATGTTCATGATAATAAAATGAAAAAGCAGAATGGTGATGCTGTAATTGAATTAGAGAGAACGGTAGATATTTTAAAAACGCTAGGTGAGAAGAAGGGTAAACAGTTACTTATCGGTTTTGCTGCTGAAACGACAAACGTAGAGGAATACGCAACGAAAAAGTTACGTGAGAAAAATGCGAATATGATTGTTGCGAATGATGTAAAAGCGCAAGGAGCTGGATTTGGCACAGATACGAACATTGTAACAATGTATAGAAAAGATGGAAAAGTTATTGAGTTGCCACTTTTAACGAAGAAAGAAGTAGCTCGCGAAATATTAAAGCAAATTGAAATGATGTTAGAAGATGATCGTTTATGAAATTTGCAAGTGTAATTGTTGATGTACCTGCCCGTCAGACAGATAGACCGTTTGATTACATTATCCCTAGAAAATGGGAAGATATTGTACAGACAGGAATGCGTGTAGTAGTTCCATTTGGTCCAAGAAAATTGCAAGGTTTTATTATTGAGATTAAAGATTCGGTTGACGTGGAAAGTAAAAAATTAAAGACAATCCATGAAATATTAGATGTAACACCGGTTTTAAATGATGAATTATTAAAGCTTGGATATTGGCTTACAAGTGAAACGTTATGTTATATGATTTCAGCATTTCAAGTCATGCTTCCGACAGCGATAAAAGCAACGTATAAAAAGCGTCTACAACTTCGTAAACAAGAAGAAGTAGCACCTGCAATACTGTATTTATTTCAGGATAAGGAAGCAATCGATTGGGAAGTTATTGAGGCGCAGCCACATTTATACCGCGCTATTCAACAAGAAATTAAAAATGGTACGATGGAAGTCGTATATCAAGTGAAAGATAAAGTGCAGAAGAAGAAACAAAGAGTCGTTCAGCCAGAGTTGCCGGAAGATAAATTAGAATTAGCTGCATTTGAATTGAAAAGTAAAAAACAACAAGATGTACTCTATTATTTTGTGGAAAATTATAAAAGTGTACCGTTGAAATTGTTAACAGAAGAGCTACAAATAACAGATGCTCCAATAAAATCACTTGTTAAAAAGGGGCTAATCTCAGAAAAATATGTGGAAGTATACCGGAATCCGTATGACGATGATGATTTTGAACAAACGAAACCATTTCCACTTACAGAGGAACAAAAGCAAGTTATTACACCTATTTTATCATCAATTACAAATGAAACTTACAATCCATTTTTACTATATGGTGTTACAGGAAGCGGAAAGACAGAAGTATATTTACAATCTATAGCAGCGGTGCTGAAGAAGGAAAAAGAAGCTATTGTACTCGTTCCTGAAATTGCGCTAACGCCTCAAATGGTAGATCGTTTTAAAGGTAGGTTTGGCTCGCAAGTAGCGGTTCTTCATAGTGCACTGTCTGTTGGTGAAAAATATGATGAATGGCGTAAGATTTTGAGAAAAGAAGTGAAAGTGGTAGTTGGTGCCCGTTCAGCTATTTTTGCTCCTTTTGAAAATTTAGGGATTATTATTATTGATGAAGAGCATGAATCGAGTTATAAGCAAGAAGATAACCCGAAGTATCATGCAAGAGATGTAGCGGTGTGGAGAGGGCAATATCATAAATGTCCAATCGTTCTTGGAAGTGCAACGCCTACACTTGAATCATTTGCAAGAGCGACAAAAGGTGTTTATGAACTATTAACGATGGAAAAACGTATGAACGAACAAGCTTTACCAACAGTAGAAATTGTTGACATGCGTGAAGAACTTCGCGACGGGAATCGATCAATGTTTTCGAAGGCGTTGCATGAAAAAATAGCAGATCGACTAGAAAAGAAAGAACAAATGGTTCTCTTTTTAAATAGGAGAGGTCATTCAACATTTGTGATGTGTCGTGATTGCGGGTATGTTGTACAATGTCCACATTGTGATATTTCGCTGACGTATCATAAAATGAACCATCGTTTAAAATGTCATTATTGCAGTTATGAGGAGAATATGCCAACTGCGTGTCCAGCTTGTCAAAGTACATATATTCGTTTCTTTGGTACAGGCACACAAAAAGTAGAAGAAGAAATTACAAAACTATTTCCAGAAGCGCGAGTCATTCGAATGGACGTAGATACGACAAGTCGCAAAGGGATGCATGAGAAGTTATTAAAGGCGTTTGGTGAAGAGAAAGCAGATATATTACTTGGGACACAAATGATCGCCAAAGGACTTGATTTTCCGAAAGTAACGCTCGTTGGTGTTTTAACTGCAGATACGATGCTTCACTTACCTGATTTTCGGGCGAGTGAAAAAACATATCAATTATTGACGCAAGTAAGTGGACGGGCAGGTAGACATGAATTGCCAGGGGAAGTTGTAATTCAAACGTATACGCCAGAACATTATAGTATAGAGTTAGCAAAGAACCAGCAATATGATGTGTTTTTTGACCAAGAAATGCAAATGAGACGAACAAGACAATATCCACCTTATTACTATGTTGTACTTGTAACGGTATCTCATCCAGAATTATTAAAGGCAGTGCAAGTGACGGAAAAAATTGTCGGTCATTTACGAATGCATTGTTCGCAGCAAACGATGGTGTTAGGGCCAGTTGCTTCAGCAATTCCAAGGATAAAAGATAGATATCGTTACCAATGCATGATAAAATACAAACGGGAACCAAACTTAAAGAACGTGCTCAAAATGGTAAATGAACATTATCAAGCAGAAATGCAAAAAGAGCTACAAATCTCAATTGATTTTAATCCAACAATGTTAATGTAGCGGAGGGAAATATGGCAGTTTTAGAAATAGTAAAGCATCCAAATGAAGTGTTAGAAACACCATGTGAAAGAGTAATTAACTTTGATAAAAAGTTAGTGAAATTGTTGAAAGATATGCATGAAACAATGTTAATGGCGGACGGAGTCGGTTTAGCTGCACCTCAAGTAGGGGTAAGCTTGCAAGTAGCAGTTGTTGATGTCGATGATGATACCGGGAAAATCGAGTTAATCAATCCATCAATATTAGAAAAACGTGGTGAACAAGTAGGTCCCGAAGGCTGTTTAAGCTTCCCGGGACTTTATGGTGAAGTGGAACGTGCAGATTATATTAAAGTAAGAGCACAGAATCGCCGAGGTAAAGTGTTTTTATTAGAAGCGGAAGGATTTTTAGCGCGTGCAATTCAACATGAAATCGATCATTTACACGGTGTTCTATTTACATCGAAAGTGACAAGATATTATGAAGAAAACGAATTAGAATAGGTGTTAAAAGGAGCGGTTTTTAAATGATTAAAGTAGTATTTATGGGAACACCGGACTTTTCAGTGCCGGTGCTTCGTCGTCTTATCGAAGATGGCTATGATGTAGTAGGTGTTGTGACGCAACCAGATCGTCCGGTAGGTAGAAAAAAAGTATTAACACCTACACCTGTTAAAGTTGAAGCGGAGAAACATGGTATTCCGGTGTTACAACCACTGAAAATTCGTGAAAAAGACGAATATGAACAAGTATTAGCATTAGAGGCGGATTTAATTGTAACAGCTGCGTTCGGTCAGATTGTACCAAACGAAATTTTAGAAGCGCCAAAGTACGGATGTATTAATGTCCATGCCTCTTTACTTCCAGAACTACGCGGTGGTGCACCGATTCATTATGCAATTATGGAAGGTAAAGAAAAAACAGGAATTACAATTATGTATATGGTAGAAAAATTAGACGCTGGTGATATTTTAACGCAAGTAGAAGTGGAAATTGAAGAGCGTGAAACGACGGGCTCGTTATTTGATAAGTTAAGTGAAGCCGGTGCACATCTTCTATCTAAAACAGTACCTTTATTAATTCAAGGTAAGTTAGAACCGATTAAACAAAATGAAGATGAAGTGTCATTCGCATATAATATAAAACGTGAGCAAGAGAAAATTGATTGGACAAAAACAGGTGAAGAAGTATACAATCACATTCGCGGATTGAACCCATGGCCAGTTGCATATACGACTTTAGCAGAACAAGTTGTTAAAGTATGGTGGGGAGAGAAAGTTTCTCTAGAAGCGAAAGCTGAACCAGGTACAATAGTTGGTCTTGAAGAAGATGGATTTGTTGTTGCAACAGGGAATGAAACAGGTGTTAAAATTACTGAATTGCAACCGTCGGGTAAAAAGCGTATGAGTTGTTCACAATTTTTACGTGGGACAAAACCTGAAATTGGCACGAAGTTAGGAGAAAATGCATGAGACAAAATGTTCGTGAATTAGCTCTTGATGGTTTAATTCAAGTAGAAAAAAGTGGTGCATATAGTAACTTACTTTTAAATAATCTAATTGAAAAAAATGCAATTGAGAGAAAAGATATTGGTTTATTAACTGAAATTGTATATGGAACGATTCAACGTCGTGACACATTAGATTATTATTTACAGCCTTTTTTAAAAAAGAAGGTTGAGGCGTGGGTAAGAGTATTGCTTCGCTTATCTTTATATCAAATGATATATTTGGACCGAGTGCCAGAAAGAGCGGCTATTCATGAAGCGGTTGAAATAGCAAAGCGTCGTGGGCATAAAGGGATTTCAGGCATGGTGAACGGAGTATTGCGTTCAATTCAGCGAGAAGGTGTACCTTCATTAGATGAAATCAAAGATCCAGTGGAACGTCTTGCAATTGCAACGAGTCACCCAGTTTGGTTAGTACAAGATTGGGCATCTGAATATGGTTTAGAGACAGCAGAGAAAATGTGTGAAGTAAACATGTTACCACCAGTACCTACAGCACGTGTGAACGTTGATAAAGTAACGGTAGAAGAAGCAATTGAGTTGTTGGCAAGTGAAGGAATAGAAGCAAAGTCTGGCGATTTGTCAGATGATGCAATTCAAATTGAAAGAGGGAATGTAGCGCATACAGAAGCGTTTAAAAAAGGGTTCCTTTCTATTCAAGATGAAAGCTCTATGCTTGTTGCACGTGCTTTAGACCCGAATGAGGGAGAGACAGTTCTTGATAGTTGTGCTGCTCCTGGTGGTAAAACTACGCATATAGCTGAGCGTTTAAAGGGAACTGGTAAAGTAATGTCTCTTGATTTACACGCGCATAAAGTGCGTTTAATTAAACAACAAGCAGAGCGACTTGGTCTAGAAAATATAGAAACAAAAGCTTTAGATGCTAGAAAAGTGCAAGAGCACTTTGCAAATGAAACTTTTGATAAAATATTAGTAGATGCACCATGTTCTGGATTTGGGGTAATTAGACGTAAACCTGATATTAAGTTAGGAAAAGATAAAGGCGATAGTGAAAGATTATCGACGATTCAACTTGCGATATTAGAAAAGATAGCACCATTATTAAAACAAGGCGGTCGTCTTGTTTATAGTACGTGCACAATTGAGAAAATAGAAAATGAACAAGTAATAGATAAATTTTTAAAAGAACATCCTGAATTTGAATGGGATACTACGATAAAAGAACGTATGCCAGAAAAATTAAGTCCGTATATTAATGAAGGTCAAGTACAAATTTTGCCGCATTATTTTGCAACGGATGGCTTTTATATTGCTTGTTTAAGGAAGAAGGTGTAGCATCATGGAAACGACTGTAAAAAAACAAAAGAAAAATGTAGAAACGAAAAAACCATCAATTTACTCTTTACAACTTCATGAAATGCAAGATTGGTTAAAGGAACAAGGAGAACCGAAGTTCCGTGCTGGACAAATTTTTGACTGGCTATATAAAAAACGTGTAAAAAATTATGAGGATATGTCAAACCTTTCTAAAGGATTGCGTGATAAATTGTCGAATTCCTTTGATATTACTACTTTAAACACGTTAGTAAAACAAACGTCTTCGGATGGAACGATTAAATTCTTATTCCAGTTATATGATGGATATTCTATTGAAACGGTATTAATGCGACATGAATACGGAAATTCTATTTGTGTAACAACACAAGTTGGTTGTCGTATTGGCTGTACGTTCTGTGCTTCTACACTTGGCGGGTTAAAACGAAACCTAGAAGCTGGAGAAATTGTAGCGCAAGTAGTAGAAGTGCAACGCGCGCTTGATGAAACGGAAGAACGTGTAAGTTCTCTTGTTGTTATGGGAATTGGAGAACCATTTGATAACTATGATAATTTAATGGGATTTTTACGCATCACTAACCATGAAAAAGGACTTCATATTGGTGCAAGACATATGACAGTTTCGACGAGTGGTATTATTCCGAAAATTTACAAGTTTGCTGAAGAAGAGTTACAAATTAATTTTGCGATTTCATTGCATGCTCCAAATTCAGAATTACGTTCAAAATTAATGCCGATTAACCGTGCTTATAAGCTACCTGATTTAATGGAAGCTATTAAATACTATGTAAATAGAACAGGGCGTCGTATTACATTTGAATATGGACTATTTGGGGGAGAAAATGACCAAGTTGAGCACGCTGAAGAACTTGCTGCGCTCTTAAAAGGTGTAAAGTGTCATGTGAACTTAATTCCGGTTAACTACGTACCAGAACGTGATTACGTACGAACACCACGTGAGCAAATTTTCTTATTTGAAAAAACGCTTAAAGATCGTGGAGTGAATGTAACAATTCGCCGTGAACAAGGTCACGATATTGATGCTGCCTGCGGTCAGTTGCGTGCGAAGGAGCGCAAAGAAGAGACGAGGTGACGAGATGAAAGCCGTGTTTCTATCGGATAAAGGGAAAGTTCGTCAACATAATGAAGATAGTGCAGGAGTTTTTCACAATTTAGATGGAAATATTTTAGCGGTAGTAGCAGATGGAATGGGAGGTCATCGAGCTGGCGATGTAGCTAGTTCGATGGCCATTCAATTATTCCATGATTATTGGAAGCAAACGCATAATATGAATGAGCCTAAAAAGGTAGAAGAGTGGTTACATACTAGTGTTGGAATTATTAATGAACGCATTTTTGAATATTCTAAACAACACGTAGAGTGTGATGGTATGGGAACAACGATTATCATAGCAATTTGTACGCCTAATTTTGTAACAATAGGTCATATAGGAGATAGTCGTTGTTATATGGTATCAGAGGGAATAATGTCGCTCGTAACGGAAGATCATTCACTTGTAAATGAACTTGTGAGACATGGTGAAATTTCAAAGGAAGATGCAGAATACCACCCGAAAAAAAATGTTTTGTTAAGAGCGCTAGGAACAGAAGAAAAAGTCGGATTAGATGTTAAAACATTGGTACTTGAAGAAGATGATCAATTGCTTCTTTGCTCTGATGGATTGTCTAATAAAGTCCCTATGACTGATATGCAACAAATTTTACAGTTAAATGAACAGCTCGAAGCTAAGGTGCAAAGTCTCATTCAATTGGCGAATGATCGTGGTGGAGAGGATAATATTACTCTTGTTCTTATTGATTATGCGGATTCGACAAACGAAAGTAGGTGAAGTGCAACGTGCTGATTGGAAAACGCTTAAATGACCGTTATAAGCTGCTAAAAATGATTGGCGGTGGAGGGATGGCCAATGTATATTTAGCTCATGATGACATACTCGGCCGAGATGTAGCGGTGAAAATATTAAGACTCGACTATTCCAATAACGAAGAGTTTATTAAACGTTTCCATCGAGAAGCGCAATCTGTTACAACGTTGTCGCATCCAAATATTGTGAATATGTATGATGTTGGAGAAGAAGATGGTATATATTATCTTGTAATGGAGTATGTACCTGGACAAACATTAAAGCAATACATAATTGAGCAAGGGATGTTACCTATAGGGGAAGCTCTTGATATTATGGAGCAATTAACATCCGCCATGGCACACGCTCATCATTTTGAAATTGTGCATCGTGATATAAAACCGCACAATATTTTAATTCGAGCTGATGGAGTAGTAAAAGTAACAGATTTTGGAATTGCGACAGCTACAAGTGCAACAACTATTACACATACAAATTCAGTACTTGGTTCGGTGCATTATTTATCACCAGAACAAGCGCGCGGCGGGATAGCAAATAAACAATCAGATATTTATTCGCTTGGTATTGTTATGTTCGAATTGTTAACAGGAAGACAACCGTTTTCTGGTGAATCTGCTGTTGCAATAGCTTTAAAACATTTACAAAGTGAAATACCGTCTCCAAGAAGATGGAATGAAAATATTCCGCAAAGTGTTGAGAATATTATATTAAAGGCAACTGCTAAAGATCCGTTCCATCGATACCAATCTGCTAATGCGATGAAACGAGATATTGAAACGGCTTTATATCCAGAACGAATTAATGAACAGCCATTTTACATACCAGAAGATATGGAAGCGACGAAAGCGATTCCAATTATCCAACAAGAACAATTATTTGAAAATGTAACTGATGAAACGATTGTTTTAAGTGGAAGTAAAGTGGATGAACCAAAAAGAAAAGAACATACTGAATTAGATAAGAAGAAAAAACGAAGTAATAAATGGATTAAGGTTTTAATTACGACATTTTTACTTTTAGCAATTGGAATAACATTAGCCCTTACTGTTATTCCGGGATTCTTTATTCCGAAAGATGTAAAAGTTCCTGATGTGGCTGGTATGAAATATACGACAGCTGTAAATAAATTGGTAGAAAAAGGTTTTGAAGTGACAGAACCTAATATTGTATATACAGATGATGTGGAAGCTGGAGATGTAATAAAAACTGATCCTGTAGCAGGAAGAGTAGTGAAGGAAAGTTCTAAAATTACTATCTATCAATCAGGTGGAAAAAAGAAAAGTAAAATGAAGGATTTTACAGGTCAAAACTTTGAGAGTGTAAAACCCGAGTTAGAAGAAAGATATAAACAGGTTACTGAAAATTATATTGAAAATGATAAACCAAAAGGTGAAATTGTAGAACAAATACCGACACCTGATCAAATGGTTGTAGAGGCGGAGCAAGAACTAAAAGTTTGGATAAGTAAAGGTCCTTATCAAAATAGACCAGGTGATTTTTCAAGATGGACTGAAAATAGTGCAACTGGTGATTTGAATGAGAGAAAATTAACTCCAGATATAAAACGAGAGTATTCAGATACGGTTGATAAAGGTCTTGTAATTTCGCAATCGCCAAAACCAGGAACTCCGTTAAAAGAAGGAGATAAAGTGACACTTATCATCTCGAATGGCCCTAAGCCGAAAGTAACAAAAACAGTGAAGGTGGATAACATTTCTATCCCATATGAGTCTTCTATAATAGGTGAGAAAAAACCGCAAACAATAGAAATTTATAAAGAAGATATGCAACAAAAGATGGATAGACCAATTGAAACTAGAACGATTTCAGAGTCGGCAACAATTTCTTTAGAATTTGTAATTCAAGAAGGCTCAAAGGGTCACTATAAAATCGTACGGGATGGAGTAACGATTATCGATAAGGAAGTACCATATCCAACTCAATAATAGTGAATTCCATTTTCTTTTTATAGAGAATGGAATTCATTACCCTTGCCTGTTATGCTGTCTACAAGGTGGACTGTATAACAGGCAAAAATATATGATTCAAAAAGCTATACAAGTGATATTGTTGTAAAAAATATTTCGAATTTGATGGTAGAGATTAAATATATGAACCTGGTTATATATTGGTGGGTTTTAAAATAATTGTTTAAAGAACTCTAGTCTATTCGTTTTAATTACAGCTTCACTTTATACAAAATAAAGGAGAATTATATGCCAGAAGGAAAAATTGTAAAGGCTTTAAGTGGATTTTATTATGTACAACATGAAGAAGGGATTACACAATGTCGTGGGCGTGGTGTATTTAGAAAAAATAAAATTACACCACTTGTAGGAGACCAAGTCGTTTTTCAAGCAGATAACCCAACGGAAGGCTACGTGCTTGAAGTATTTGATCGAAAAAATGAACTTGTTAGGCCTCCGATTGCTAATGTGGATCAAGCAATCCTTGTTTTCTCTGCAGTAGAACCAGATTTTAATCCTGGACTGCTAGATCGATTTTTAGTGCTGATTGAATATCATAACATTAAGCCGATTATTTGTATTAGTAAGATGGATTTAGTGGATGAAAAGATGCGAGAAACCGTTGAAGCTTATGCAAATGATTATCGTGAAATGGGTTATGATGTATTATTTACTTCTATAAATACATCGGAAAGTATTGCTATTTTAAAACCATTTTTAGAAGGTTGTGTTTCTGTCGTTGCTGGCCAATCAGGTGTTGGGAAATCTTCGATGCTTAACGTATTACGTCCGGATTTAGAACTAAAAACAAATGATATTTCCTCACATTTAGGACGCGGAAAACATACGACAAGACACGTGGAATTAATTGCAGTTGGAAGTGGACTTGTTGCGGATACACCTGGTTTTAGTTCACTTGATTTCATAGATATAGAGGTAGAAGATCTTACATATTGTTTTCCTGAGTTGAAAGAAGCGAGCCAATACTGTAAATTTAGAGGGTGTACACATCTTTCTGAACCGAAATGTGCGGTGAAAGCTGCGGTTGAAGAAGGAAAGATTACAGAATATCGTTATAAGAATTACCAACAATTCGTAGAAGAAATTAGAGAGAGAAAGCCGAGGTATTAGTTATGATTAAAATTGCACCATCGATCTTATCAGCAGATTTTTCAAAATTAGGGGAAGAAATTAAAGATGTAGAAAAAGGCGGAGCTGATTACATTCATGTCGATGTAATGGACGGGCATTTTGTACCGAATATTACGATTGGGCCATTAATTGTAGAAGCGATCCGCCCGATTACATCATTACCGTTAGATGTGCATTTAATGATTGAAAATCCTGATAACTATATCCCAACTTTCGCGAAAGCTGGAGCGGATATTATTACTGTTCATGTAGAGGCGTGTCCTCATTTACATCGTACAATTCAGTTAATTAAATCTCATGGCATTAAAGCAGGGGTTGTATTAAATCCACATACGCCAGTTTCGGTGATTGAGCATGTGTTAGAAGATATAGATATGGTATTACTTATGACGGTGAATCCTGGATTTGGTGGACAGAAATTTATCCATTCTGTATTACCGAAAATTAAACAAGTTGCAGAAATGGTTAAAGAGCGAAATCTAGAAGTCGAAATTGAAGTTGATGGTGGTGTCAACGTTGAAACGGCAAGACTTTGTGTTGAAGCAGGAGCAAATGTACTTGTAGCTGGATCAGCGGTATACAATCAAAAAGACCGCGGTGAAGCGATCCGTATCATTCGTGGATAATGAATGAACAGATCCCTATCCTAGTGAAGTTTCGGGTTTAGTAAGACTTCACTATTTAGACAGGATAGAGCGAAAAATATGTAAAAAGGCAATCTACCGAATGGCAGATTGCCTTTTTACAATAGAAGGGGAAGGAAAAATGATTATTCATATTTTAGCAGGAGGCCCTGCAGAATATTGCGCAGATTTTTCTCGATATGAAAATGAAGAAGTAGTGTGGGCGGCGGTTGATAGAGGAGTGTACCATTTACTAAAAAGAGGGATTACTCCATCTGTTGCGTTCGGAGATTACGATTCAGTAACTGAAGAGGAATTAGTATGGATGGGACAGCAAACAGATGAATTACATATTGTTCCACGAGAAAAAGATCAAACGGATTTAGAGATTGCAATTAGTTGGGCTTTAGAACAGAAACCCAAATTAATTCGTATTTTTGGTGCAACTGGTGGGCGGTTGGATCATGGTTTAGCAAATATACAGATGCTTTTAAAGGGTTTAGAAGCAAAAGTGGAAATGTGTATTGTGGATAATAAAAATGAAATTATGGTGAAAAAAGTTGGTACATATACAATTGGAATAAATAAAAATTTCCCCTATGTATCATTTGTGCCAGTTACTGAAAGTGTAGAAGGTATTACACTACAAGGATTTAAGTACCCTCTTACTAATAAAACGATAGAGTGGGGATCGACACTTTGTATTAGTAATGAACTCATTGAGGAAAAAGGTACTTTTTCATTCGCATCTGGCATATTAATGATGATAAGAAGCACTGATTGAAGAAACAATTTTGCTCCTTGCATCATATAGTGGGCAAGTGGAGTAAAGGGGATTAGGAGGGAAACCATGAGATTTTATACAATTAAGTTACCTAAATTTCTTGGTGGAATTGTTCGTGCGATGTTAAACACCTTCAAAAAAGACTAAAAAAAGCACCGATAATAGGTGCTTTTTCCATTGGTATAGTAAAAAAAGAGCCTAGCGGCTCTTTTTTTTATTATTAAACACGTTCGATTTTGCCAGATTTTAATGCTCTAGCAGAAACGTAAACACGTTGAACTTTACCGTCGATGCGTACGCGAACTTTTTGAAGGTTAGCGCCCCATTTACGTTTTGTAGCGTTCATTGCGTGAGAACGAGAGTTACCAGAACGAGCTTTTCTTCCAGTGATAGCACAAACACGAGCCATTTATATTTCCCTCCCTTGACACCTTACCATACGTAATTTTTCAATGTTAGTCTTTTTTGCGATGCTAAAAACACTACTATAATTTAACACAACTAAAAAGAGAATGCAACACTGTAGAAAAAAGAAATCAAGAAAAATTACTTGACACTATATGTAAGTGAAGAAAAGTTGAAATCAAGAAAATTTGCTTGACATATTATAGTGGTACATGTTGTATAATAACAATGGACTATTTTGCTCATCATAGAAAAGTGTAGTATAAAACATAAAATATGAGAGTGAAAAGAAAGAACGATGGAATTTTCTTTGAAAAGATTATATGATAGTAACTAAAGTAGTCTAGCTCACTTTCACCATTTATGAAGGGGGAAACGAGATGTCAATTGAAATTAAAACGAAGTACGGTCAAATTGATATTAGTACAGATGTAATTGCAACAATTGCTGGAGGTGCCGCGGTAGATTGCTACGGTATCGTAGGTATGGCATCAAAAAATCAGTTAAAAGATGGATTAACAGACATTTTACGAAAAGAAAACTTCACTAGAGGTGTTATTGTTCGTAAAGATGAAGATGAAGTACATATTGATATGTATATTATTGTGAGCTATGGTACGAAAATTTCAGAAGTAGCACATAACGTGCAGACGAAAGTGAAATATACATTAGATCAAACTGTAGGACTAGCAGTAGATTCTGTAAACATCTACGTACAAGGAGTTAAAGTAATAAACTTGTAATGTGCATTAAGGAGGAAAATCTGTGTCAATTCAAAAAATTGATGGGAAACGTTTATCACAAATGATCATGCAAGGAGCGAATAATTTAACAAATAATGTTCAGCTTGTTGATGCATTAAACGTATTTCCAGTTCCAGATGGCGATACCGGTACAAACATGAACTTATCAATGACTTCAGGCGCACGTGAAGTGAAAGCAAATCCTTCACAGCACGCTGGTAAAGTTGGTGTAAGTTTAGCCAAAGGATTATTAATGGGAGCTCGTGGTAACTCTGGTGTTATTTTATCTCAGTTATTCCGTGGTTTTTCAAAATCCATTGAACAAAAAGAAGAATTAACAACAGTTGATTTTGCTGCAGCTTTAGATGCTGGGGTAGAAGCGGCTTACAAAGCGGTTATGAAACCGATTGAAGGAACGATTTTAACGGTTGCAAGGGAAACGGGTAAATATGCAGTGACAGTTGCGAAAAAACAGCGCGACTTTGTTTTGTTTATGGAAGACGTTGTGAAAGAAGCCAATGCATCGTTAAATCGTACGCCAGATTTATTACCTGTATTAAAACAAGTTGGCGTTGTAGATAGCGGTGGTAAAGGTCTTGTTGTTGTATATGAAGGATTTTTAGCTGACTTAAAAGGAGAAACAATTTCTTCTGATGTGTCTGCCCAACCATCTATGAATGACATGGTACGCGCAGAACATCACCGTAGTGTACAAAGCCAATTGAGTACAGAAGATATAAAGTATGGATATTGCACGGAATTCATGGTGAAATTAGAGCCTGAAAAAATGAAGGAACATAATTTCTCTGAACAAAAATTCCGTGAAGATATTAGTGTATACGGAGATTCACTACTTGTTGTCTCAGATGATGAGGTTGTTAAGGTTCATATTCATGCGGAACATCCTGGAGATCCTATGAATTATGGGCAACGCTATGGTAGTTTAATTAAGATTAAAGTAGAAAATATGCGTGAACAGCATACCGCTTTATTAGATGAACCTACTATGGTTCCTGAGCAAACAACTCAATCGAAAGAAAAACAACCATATGGTATCGTAACTGTAGCTATGGGATCTGGTATTAAAACTTTATTTGAGAGCATTGGTGCAACGAAAGTAATCGAAGGTGGCCAAACGATGAATCCGAGTACGGAGGATATTGTGAAGGCGATTGAAGAGGCGAATGCTGAAAAAATCATCATCTTACCAAATAACGGAAACATCGTAATGGCAGCAGAACAAGCAGCGTCAGTTGTTGATCAAGAAGTTATTGTTATTCGTTCAAAAACAGTTCCTCAAGGTATGGCTGCAATGTTAGCATTTAATCCAGTTGGAACGTTAGAAGAAAATGAAGAAAACATGAAAGAAGCTTTATCTCATGTGAAAACGGGTCAAATTACGTATGCTGTTCGTGATACGGAAATTGACGGTGTAGCAATTCAAAAAGACGATTTCATGTGCATTGCAGATGGAAAAATCGTATCAACAAATGCTGAAAAAGTAGGAGCTGCAAAGCAATTATTAGAAGCACTGATTGATGAAGAGTCTGAAATCGTAACGATTCTACAAGGTGAAGATGCAACTGATGAAGAAGTAGCTGAGTTAGTTGCATTTGTAGAAGAGAAATTTGAAGATGCTGAAGTAGAAGTGCATGCTGGGAATCAACCAGTGTATTCTTTCATCTTCTCTGTAGAATAAAAAAGATTCGTTTTGAAAATAAATGGATCACTTACTTGCTAATGGATCAGAAGTAGTAATGTGAACGTTATTACTAGTTTTTATTCAAAAGGCTAGCATATGGAATAAAGAAAAGAGCCTTGCTGCTAATAGTGAGGCTCTTTTTTACTTGTTGTGTATAAGGGATTTGAGTAGTTTCTCTTAGAATGCCTATGATAGAATATATAAGGTGAAAGATAGCGATTGCAGATGTTAATTGATACTCAAATAGAGTGTAACAAAGAAAATAATGTGACGGAGTGTGAGAATCTTGAATGAAGTTGTACAAGTTCCTGTTACAGATGTAAAGGGAATCGGAGGAGAAACATCTGAATTACTACACGAGATGGGAATTTATACAGTTTCTCATCTATTAGAGCATTTTCCGTACCGTTATGAAGATTATGCGATGAAAGATCTTGCTGAAGTGAAGCATGATGAGCGTGTAACAGTTGAAGGGAAAGTTCATAGTGCTCCGTTACTACAATACTATGGTAAGAAAAAATCACGTCTTACAGTTCGTGTTCTCGTCGGTCGTTATTTAATTACGGCTGTATGTTTTAATAGACCTTACTATAAGCAAAAGTTAAATTTGGATGAAACGGTAACGATTACTGGTAAATGGGATCAACATCGTCAAACAATTGCTGTATCAGAGCTTCATTTTGGACCGGTTGTTCGTCAACAAGAAGTAGAGCCTGTATATTCAGTGAAAGGAAAGCTTACAGTAAAACAGATGCGCCGTTTTATTGCACAAGCGCTAAAGGAGTATGGAGATTCTATAGTCGAAGTGCTACCAGATGGTTTGTTAAATCGGTATAAATTATTACCACGTTATGAAGCACTCAGGGCGTTGCATTTTCCGGTAGGGCAAGAAGATTTAAAGCAAGCTCGTCGCCGTTTTGTATATGAGGAGTTTTTCTTATTTCAGCTAAAAATGCAAACACTAAGGAAAATGGAGAGAGAAAATTCAAAAGGTACGAAGAAGGAAATCCCGTCAACAGAATTACAAGAATTTATCGATGCACTTCCGTTTCCGTTAACTGGTGCACAGCGCCGGGTGGTAGATGAAATTTTAAAGGATATGACATCTCCTTATCGGATGAACAGGCTGTTGCAAGGTGACGTTGGTTCTGGGAAAACAGTTGTTGCTGCGATTGGTCTCTATGCTGCAAAATTAGCTCATTATCAAGGTGCTTTAATGGTTCCTACAGAAATTTTAGCCGAACAACATTATCAGTCGCTTGCGGAGACGTTTTCTCATTTCGGTATGACGGTTGAACTGTTAACGAGTTCTGTTAAGGGTGCGAGACGTCGGGAAATTTTGGCAAGATTAGAGCAAGGAGAAGTAGATATCCTTGTTGGGACGCACGCTTTAATTCAAGATGAAGTTATATTTCATAGGTTAGGTCTCGTTATTACCGATGAACAGCATCGATTTGGTGTAGCGCAGCGCCGGGTTTTACGTGAGAAAGGTGAAAGTCCAGATGTATTGTTTATGACGGCAACCCCAATTCCGCGAACGTTAGCTATTACGGCATTTGGAGAGATGGACGTTTCTATTATCGATGAAATGCCAGCTGGTAGAAAGGTAATCGAAACGTATTGGGCAAAACATGATATGTTAGACCGTGTTCTCGGCTTTGTGGAGAAAGAGATAACAAAAGGAAGACAGGCATATGTTATTTGTCCTCTTATTGAAGAGTCTGAGAAACTTGATGTACAAAATGCTATCGATTTACATAGTATGCTGACTCATCATTATCAAGGTAAGTGCCAAGTTGGATTAATGCATGGGAGACTATCATCTCAAGAAAAAGAAGAGATAATGGGACAGTTTAGTGAAAATAAAGTGCAAATTCTTGTTTCGACAACAGTTGTTGAAGTAGGTGTGAATGTACCAAATGCGACTGTTATGGTTATTTATGACGCGGAGCGTTTCGGTTTATCGCAGCTTCATCAGCTCAGGGGGCGTGTTGGGCGTGGTAGTGAGCAATCATATTGCTTATTAATTGCAGACCCGAAATCAGAAACAGGAAAAGAAAGAATGCGTATTATGACTGAAACAAATGATGGATTTGTATTGTCAGAAAAAGATTTAGAGTTACGAGGTCCTGGGGATTTCTTTGGAAGTAAGCAAAGTGGTCTACCAGAATTTAAGGTTGCTGATATGGTACATGATTATCGGGCGTTAGAAACAGCGAGACAAGATGCGGCGATACTAGTTGATTCAGAAGCGTTTTGGCACAATGATCAGTATGCTTCGTTGCGTACTTATCTTGACGGAACAGGTGTGTTCCAGGGAGAGAAGCTCGATTAAAGGTAGTCTGCAAAAGTTTTTGTTGCATTCTACTTTTAATGATTATATACTACTGTTAGTACCTAGTCATAAAAATGGATGGTGCGGTATGAAAAAGAGAAGAAGTAAAAAAGAAAGACAAGAATTATTACAACAAACGATAGAAACGAATCCTTTTATAACGGATGAAGATTTAGCAGAAAAATTTCAAGTGAGCATACAGACTGTTCGTCTGGATCGTATGGAGTTATCTATTCCTGAATTGAGAGAACGAATTAAGCATGTGGCTACAAAACAACATGAAGAAGATGTGAAATCTTTACCGTTAGAAGAGGTTGTCGGAGAAATTATCGATATAGAATTAGATAGACATGCGATATCTATCTTTGAAGTAAAGGTAGAACATGTATTTAAAAGAAATCAAATTGCTCGTGGGCATCATTTGTTTGCGCAAGCAAACTCACTAGCTGTTGCAGTTATTGATGAAGAATTAGCTTTAACTGCAAAGTCTACCATTCGATACATTCGTCCTGTAAAATTAGGAGAACGTGTAGTTGCAAAAGCACGCGTTGAAGATGTAGAGAATGATAAAGGACGGACGGTTGTCAAAGTGCGTAGCTTTGTTGGAGAAGAACTTGTTTTTACAGGCACTTTTGAAATGTATCGATCTAGTAATAATAGTGAGGAAGGTAACAACTTATGAAAATCGCAATAGATGCAATGGGCGGAGATCATGCTCCAAAGGCTGTAGTATTAGGAGCAATGAAAGCTATTAAGGAATATTCAGATTTACATATTACGTTAGTAGGGAAAGAAGCAGAAATCCGTCAATACTTAACGAGTGAAGAGCGAATTACTATCCTTCATACAGACGAAAAAATTGAATCGACAGATGAGCCAGTAAGGGCGGTTCGTCGAAAAAAACAAGCTTCAATGGTACTAGCAGCGCAGCAAGTGAAAGATGGTATTGCAGATGCTTGTATATCAGCAGGTAGTACAGGGGCTTTAATGGCAGCAGGATTATTTGTTGTCGGTCGTATGGAAGGGATTGAACGACCAGCTTTATCACCGACAATGCCAACTGTTGATGGAGAAGGTTTTGTTATGTTAGATGTTGGAGCAAACGTTGATGCAAAACCAGTTCATTTATATCAATATGCAGTGATGGGTTCTGTTTACGCAGAGAAGGTAAGAGGAATTAAAAACCCTCGTGTTGGACTTTTAAATGTTGGAACAGAGGATGGAAAAGGAAACGAGCTTTCAAAACAGGTCTTTGCTATGCTCAAAGATGCACCAATTAATTTTGTTGGAAACGTTGAATCAAGAGATTTATTGCAAGGTGTAGCAGATGTTGTTGTGTGTGATGGTTTTACAGGGAACGTAGCTCTAAAATCACTAGAAGGAACAGCGCTTGCGCTATTCTCTATGTTAAAAGAGCAATTAATGAGTTCGTTTACGAGCAAATTAGCAGCAGCGGTATTAAAACCAAAACTTATGGTATTAAAAGATAAAATGGATTATTCGGAGTATGGAGGAGCGGCATTGTTTGGATTGAAAGCTCCTGTCATTAAGGCTCACGGTTCTTCAAATGACCAATCGATATTTAGTGCGATTCGTCAAACGAGAGAAATGGTAGCGAAAGAAGTAATTCCTACAATTTCAAGTGTAATGGAGAAGGAGCCGCTTCAATAAGAGGAGGATTTGAAATGGGAAAAATAGCATTTCTTTTTCCGGGCCAAGGTTCACAGGCAGTTGGAATGGGTAGACAGTTAGCAGAGAATAATAACGAGGTTGCGAAAGTGTTTGCGAAAGCAGATGAGGTGCTACAAGATTCACTTTCAGAGGTGATTTTTGAAGGGCCGCAGGAAAAGCTTACATTAACGACAAATGCACAACCTGCATTATTAACAACGAGTTTTGCTATTTTGACAGCTTTGAAAGAGTATGACATTACACCTGATTTTGTAGCAGGACATAGTTTAGGTGAATATAGCGCTCTTGTGGCAGCTGGTGCTATAACTTTTGAAGATGCTGTATATGCTGTAAGAAAACGTGGCGAATATATGGAAGAAGCCGTTCCTGGTGGGGAAGGGGCAATGGCAGCTATTTTAGGTGCTGATCCAGATATGCTGAAACGAGTTACAGAAGAAGTAACAAGTGAAGGGTATGCAGTACAGATTGCAAACATGAATAGTACGAAGCAAATTGTAATTTCTGGAACAAATCAAGGGGTAGAACTTGCTTCTCAAAGAGCGAAAGAAAATGGTGCTAAAAGAGCAATTCCGCTTAAAGTAAGTGGACCATTTCATTCCTCTCTTATGAAGCCAGCTGCTGAGAAGTTTCAAAGTGTGTTAAATGAAATTACAATTCAGGATACGAATATTCCTGTTATAGCAAATGTTACAGCAGATGTTATTACACGTGGTGCAGATATTCAAGAGAAGCTAATTGAACAACTTTATTCACCTGTATTATGGTACCCATCTATTGAAACTATGGTGAAACAAGGTGTGGATACATTTATTGAAATTGGACCTGGAAAAGTACTTGCTGGGCTTATGAAGTCGATTGATTCATCAGTGAAAGCATATGCGATATATGATGAAGCGACATTAAAAGAAACCATTTCAAATTTGAGAGGAGAAAACTGATGTTAAAAGGGAAAGTAGCATTAGTAACTGGTGCTTCACGTGGAATTGGTCGCGCGATTGCAATCGATTTAGCGAAACAAGGGGCAAATGTAGTAGTAAATTATGCTGGTAATGAACAAAAGGCGAATGAAGTAGTAGATGAAATCAAGAAATTAGGTTCAGATGCAATTGCGGTAAGAGCAGATGTTGCAAATGCTGAAGATGTTACAAATATGGTGAAACAAACAGTAGATACATTTGGACAAGTCGATATTCTTGTAAATAACGCCGGCGTAACAAAAGATAATTTATTAATGCGTATGAAAGAAGAAGAATGGGATACAGTTATTAATACAAACTTAAAAGGTGTATTCTTATGTACAAAAGCAGTATCTCGTTATATGATGCGCCAACGTCATGGTAGAATAATAAATATTGCTTCTGTTGTTGGTGTTGTAGGAAATCCAGGGCAAGCTAATTATGTTGCTGCTAAAGCTGGTGTAATTGGATTAACAAAAACATCAGCAAAAGAATTAGCAAGCCGAAATATAACTGTAAATGCAATTGCTCCTGGATTTATTGCAACTGATATGACGGACGTATTAGATGAAAATATAAAAGGTGAAATGTTAAAAGTTATTCCGGCTGCACAGTTTGGTGAAGCGCAAGATATCGCGAATGCTGTAACGTTTTTTGCTTCGGATCAAAGCAAATATGTTACAGGACAAACGTTAAATGTTGATGGTGGAATGGTAATGTAATAAAAGAATCGATTTCATCTAGTTTTTTTGGACAATATTTAATATAATATTTGAGGGGAGGTGAATGGAATGGCAGATGTTTTAGAGCGTGTAACAAAAATCATCGTTGATCGTTTAGGTGTAGAAGAAACTGAAGTAGTACCAGCTGCAAGCTTTAAAGAAGATTTAGGTGCAGACTCCCTAGATGTAGTAGAACTTGTAATGCAATTAGAAGATGAATTCGAAATGGAAATTTCTGATGAAGATGCTGAAAAGATTGCTACTGTTGGCGATGCTGTGACTTACATAGAGAGTCATCTATAATGCTTAAGTGAAGTCCCGTTATTTAGCGGGGCTTTCTCGGCTTATATCTGGAGGGACCTATGCCGTACCGAAAATATAGAGAAAAAAAATACGAAACAAAATATCGTGAAGCGTTTAAAGTGTTTCAAGAAAAGATAGGTATTACGTTTACAGATGAAAAATTATTGACTCAAGCATTTACGCATTCATCGTATGTGAATGAGCATCGAAAAAAACCGCATGAAGACAATGAGCGTCTCGAATTTCTTGGAGATGCAGTATTGGAACTTACTGTATCGCAGTATCTGTTTCAAAAATATCCGACAATGAGCGAAGGAGAGTTAACAAAACTACGTGCAGCTATTGTATGTGAGCCATCTCTTGTTCGTTTTGCAAATGAGCTGTCATTTGGAAGCCTTGTTTTATTAGGGAAAGGTGAAGAAATGACAGGTGGACGTGAACGACCAGCTTTATTAGCGGATGTCTTTGAAGCGTTTATTGGTGCCCTTTATCTTGATCAAGGGCTAGAAACAGTTTGGGGATTCTTAAAAGAAATTGTGTATCCGAAAATTAATGAAGGTGCTTTTTCTCATGTGATGGATTATAAGAGTCAATTGCAAGAGTTGATCCAGCGTGATGGTAGTGGCAACATTGAGTATCAAATTTTGCAAGAAAAAGGACCAGCCCATAATCGAGAATTTGTGTCACGTGTTACATTAAATAATGTAGCGTTAGGTCTTGGTAGTGGTAAGTCGAAAAAAGAAGCAGAGCAACAAGCTGCTGCAGAAGCATTGAAAAAATTAAAAGAACAACTATAAGGAATCCCCCTTTGAATAGGGGGATTCCTTATGCATAGAATGAAACTTTTCTTTTGTAGATAAATGAGAGGAAAGTAAATCCGTATTATAGCTTGGTTTCGTACAGACAGCGTATATAACAACGGAGAATAGGAGGAAGACCTTTCGTGTTTTTAAAAAGATTAGAAATAGCAGGATTTAAATCTTTTGCTGAGCGTGTATCTGTCGATTTTGTTCCAGGTGTTACGTCTGTAGTAGGGCCTAATGGGAGCGGGAAAAGTAATATTACTGATGCAATTCGCTGGGTACTTGGTGAACAATCTGCAAAATCATTACGTGGTGCAAAGATGGAGGATGTTATTTTTGCCGGTAGTGAAACGAGGAGAGCGGTTAATGTAGCTGAAGTAACATTAACTTTAAATAATGAAGATCAACGTTTACCGATTGAATATAACGAGGTGAGTGTAACGCGCCGTGTATCTCGTTCAGGTGATAGTGACTTTTATATAAATAAACAATCTTGTAGATTGAAAGACATTATCGATTTATTTATGGACTCTGGCATGGGAAGAGAAGCCTTTTCAATTATTAGTCAGGGGAAAGTGGAAGAGATTTTAAGTAGTAAATCAGAAGAACGTCGCGGTGTATTTGAAGAAGCGGCAGGTGTGCTGAAATACAAACTTCGTAAAAAGAAAGCTGAAGGGAAATTAGCGGATACACAAGAAAACTTAAATCGTGTACAAGATATTATTCATGAATTGAGTATTCAAGTAGAACCGTTAGAGAGACAAGCTTCTATTGCGAAAGATTATCTCGAGAAAAAAGAAGAGTTAGAGAAAGTAGAAGCTGCGCTTATTGTACATGAAATTGAAGAATTGCATGAGAAATGGGAAGCGCTTCGAAGTCAGTTTGGGCATAATAAAAACGAAGAAGCTAAAATGTCAACGCATTTACAAAAAAGTGAAGAAGAACTTGAGGAATTACGTGGACAATTACAAGCGGTAGATGAGTCTGTAGATTCCTTGCAAGAAGTTCTTCTTCTTTCTAGCAAAGAGCTAGAAAAATTAGAAGGACAACGTGAGCTGTTAAAAGAGAGGAAGAAAAATGCTACGACGCATTGTGCGCAACTTGAACAGTTAATTGTTGAATTGACAGAAAAAGCTAAAAGTTATGATGGTGAAATTGAATCAAGTACAGAAGTGTTAATGCAATTTGTAGATCAAGTAAAAGAATTGGAGAGAAATTTGCTTGATAATGAACAACTGCTTGCAACTTTTGCGGATAATTTAGAGGAACAGATTGAGAATTTAAAAGGGGATTATATTGAACTTTTAAATCAACAAGCTAGTCAGCGTAATGAATTATCTATGATTGAAGAACAGTCTAAACAGCAAAACTCTAAAAATGAACGTCTTGATGAAGAGAATGCGAAATATGTAGAAATACGTATGGAAATCACAGAGAAAAAGACGAAACTTGTTGAAAGTTATGAACAAGTGAAAGAAAAAATAGCTGGTATCATTTCGAACATACAGAAAACAGAAGCGGCGCTTGGGAAATGTAAGGCGCAGTATAGTGAAAATGAAACAAAACTGTATCAAGCATATCAATTTGTACAACAGGCGCGCTCACGAAAAGAAATGCTAGAAGAGATGCAAGAGGACTATTCTGGTTTCTACCAAGGTGTACGTGAAGTATTGAAAGCTAGAGAAAATAGGTTGCAAGGTATCGAGGGTGCTGTTGCGGAACTGTTAACGGTACCGAAAGAATATGAAGTTGCAATGGAAATTGCTCTAGGTGCAGCAATGCAGCATATCGTCGTACAAACAGAGGAACATGCTCGTAATGCAATTGCATTTTTAAAGCAGAATAAACATGGACGTGCAACGTTTTTACCGCAAGCTGTTATTAAAAGTAGATCGTTATCATTTGAACAGTTACGTGTTGTGAATCAACATCCATCGTTTGTAGGAGTAGCGGCAGAACTTGTGCAGTACAATAATAAATACGAGAATGTCGTTTCGAGCCTATTAGGTACAGTTGTTGTTGCGAAAGATTTACGTGGTGCAAATGAATTAGCGAAACAATTACAATATCGCTATCGTATTGTAACACTTGAAGGTGACGTAGTGAATCCTGGGGGTTCAATGACTGGTGGAGCTGTAAAACAGGCGAAATCTTCTTTATTAGGACGTCAGCGTGAACTTGAAGAATGGACTAAAAAGCTCACTGATATGGAAGAAAAAACAACGAAGCTAGAAAACTTTGTTAAAGCAGTAAAGCAAGAGATTCAAGAAAAAGAAGTACAAATACGCGAACTACGCCAAGGTGTAGAAATTGAGCGTGTAGATGAACAAAAATTAAGAGAAGAAATTAATCAATTAGAATTAGAAGAACATCGAATTAATGATCGCTTATCTATATATGACTTAGAGATAGAAGGATTTTTACAAGATCAAGTGAAAATGCAAGGACGTAAAGGAGAGTTAGAAAAGATTTTAGCAACTCTTCAAGCAGAGATTTCGGAATTAGATAGCAAAATCGTCGCGTTAACGAAACAAAAAAGTGAGCAACATTCTTCAAAAGAAAAAGTTCAGAAGGAAATGACTGAGCTGAAAGTACAAGCGGCTGAACAACAACAACGTTTGTCTAATCAAAAAGAAAAAGTTGAACGATTAACGAAGGAAAAAGAAGAAACTGATACAACACTTGTAAAAACAAAAGAAGATTTAGCATTCTTAAAGCAAGAAATGACATCTAATTCAAGTGGTGAAGAACAAATTACGAATATGATTGAGAAAAAAGCATATGATCGTAATCAAACTTCAGAATTAATTCGCTCTCGCCGTGAACAACGTGTATCATTACAAGAGAGAGTGGAGCATTTAGAACGCAATGTGAAGGAAACGTTAGGCAAACATAAATATATTCTTGAGTTGTTGAAAGATCAAGAAGTGAAAATTAACCGACTTGATGTTGAGTTGGAAAATAGATTGCAACATTTACGTGAAACATATACGATTTCATTTGAAGCAGCAAAACTAAAGTATACAATGACAATGCCTGCAGAAGATGCGCGTAAAAAGGTGAAATTAATAAAACTATCCATAGAAGAGTTAGGTACAGTAAACTTGGGTGCAATTGATGAATACGAGCGAGTAGCGGAACGTCATACGTTCTTACTAGAGCAACGAGATGATTTAGAAGAAGCGAAAGCGACATTGCATCAACTTATTACTGAGATGGATGAAGAAATGAAAAAACGTTTTTCTACTACTTTTGAAGGGATTCGAACGGAGTTTCAATCTGTATTCACTGAATTATTCGGAGGCGGTAGAGCGGATTTAGTAATGACGGATCCTGGAGACATATTAAATACTGGTATTGATATTGTTGCACAACCACCAGGAAAGAAATTGCAGAACTTAGGTTTACTGTCAGGTGGAGAACGTGCTTTAACGGCAATAGCGCTTTTATTTGGTATTTTAAAAGTACGCCCAGTACCATTCTGTGTACTAGACGAAGTAGAAGCGGCTCTAGACGAAGCGAATGTTGCTCGTTTTGCGCAATACTTAAAGAAATTTAGTGATGAGACGCAGTTTATTGTAATTACACACAGGAAAGGTACAATGGAAGAGTCTGATGTATTGTATGGTGTAACGATGCAAGAATCAGGTGTATCTAAGCTTGTTTCTGTTCGTTTAGATGACGGGGAAGAACTTGTGGCGAGTAAATAGGAAGGATGGGAAGCATGAGCTTTTTTAAAAAACTTAAAGAAAAAATTTCAAAACAAACGGATACAGTAACAGAGAAATTTAAACATGGATTGGAAAAAACGAGAAATTCATTTGCGGATAAAGTAAATGATTTAGTCTATCGTTACCGTAAAGTAGATGAAGATTTCTTTGAAGAGTTAGAAGAGATTTTAATCGGCGCAGACGTAGGGGTTTCGACTGTAATGGAATTAATTGATCAGTTGAAAGAAGAAGTGCAGCGCCGAAATATTCAGGACCCAAAAGAAGTACAAGCTGTTATTTCGGAAAAGTTAGTTGGCATTTATAAAGGTGACAGCGATTTTAGTAATGAAATCAATATGCAAGAAGATCAATTAACAGTTGTTTTATTTGTAGGTGTTAACGGTGTAGGGAAAACGACGACAATTGGTAAACTGGCACATAGATTTAAATCAGAAGGTAAGTCAGTCCTATTGGCAGCAGGAGATACGTTCCGTGCTGGCGCGATTGAACAATTAGAAGTATGGGGCGATCGCGTTGGTGTAGAAGTCATTAAACAAGGGTCTGGTTCTGACCCTGCAGCGGTAATGTATGACGCTGTACAAGCTGCAAAAGCGCGTAAAGTAGATGTATTACTATGTGATACAGCAGGACGTTTGCAAAATAAGGTGAACTTAATGAAAGAGTTAGAGAAAGTGAAGCGTGTAATTGAGCGTGAAGTACCAGGAGCTCCTCATGAAGTGTTACTAGTTATTGATGCAACAACAGGTCAAAACGGTTTAAGTCAAGCGAAAACATTCCGTGAAGCAACGAATGTTACTGGTATTGTTTTAACGAAGTTAGATGGAACTGCTAAAGGTGGTATCGTATTAGCAATTCGTAACGAAATGGATGTACCGGTGAAATTTGTTGGCTTAGGAGAGCAAATGGATGATCTGCAGCAGTTTGATCCAGAACAATATGTGTATGGTTTATTTGCAAATTTAGTAGAAACAGAAGAAGTATAAATGAAAGAAGCGGTATTACCGCTTCTTTTTCTATAAAAAATAAGTGATGTTAAGAAAAAAACTTGACACTCTTTTATACTCCATGTAAACTAATTGATGTAAAGGGAAATCACTTAACAAAGGATGATCCAACATGCTCGAGAAAACAACGAGAATGAACTATTTATTTGATTTTTATCAATCGTTGTTAACGCAAAAACAAAGAAGTTATATGTCGCTTTATTATCTAGATGATTTATCTCTTGGTGAAATTGCGGAAGAATTTGATGTAAGTCGCCAAGCCGTGTATGATAACATTAAACGGACTGAAGCGATGCTTGAAGAATATGAAGATAAATTAGTATTACTTCAAAAGTTTCAAGAGCGACAGCGACTTGTTGCAAAGCTAAAACAGCTAATCAGCGAAGAAGAGCATGTGAATGAAGAAATGAAACAAGTTGTTGAAGCTATCGAAAAATTAGATTAGGAGGGCGGCAATATGGCATTTGAAGGATTAGCCGACCGACTTCAACAGACAATGCAAAAAATCCGCGGCAAAGGAAAAGTTTCTGAAGCCGATGTGAAAGAAATGATGAGAGAAGTTCGTCTAGCTCTTTTAGAAGCGGATGTTAACTTTAAAGTAGTAAAAGATTTTGTAAAGCGTGTGTCTGAGCGTGCTGTCGGACAAGATGTAATGAAAAGTTTGACGCCTGGACAACAAGTAATTAAAGTTGTACAGGAAGAACTTACAGAACTTATGGGCGGAGAGCAAAGCAAAATTGCTGTTGCTAATAAGCCACCGACTGTTATAATGATGGTTGGTCTGCAAGGTGCGGGTAAAACGACGACAACAGGTAAGCTTGCGAATTTGCTTCGTAAAAAGCATAATCGTAAACCGATGCTTGTTGCAGCGGATATTTACCGTCCAGCAGCGATTAAACAGCTTGAAACATTAGGGAAGCAATTGGACATGCCTGTTTTCTCTTTAGGAGATCAAGTAAGTCCTGTTGAAATTGCGAAACAAGCGATTGCAAAGGCAAAAGAAGATCATCACGATTATGTTTTAATCGATACAGCAGGTCGCCTGCATATTGATGAAGAACTAATGGATGAATTAGCGAAAGTGAAAGAAGTTGCGAATCCGGATGAAATTTTCCTTGTTGTCGATGCGATGACAGGACAAGACGCGGTAAATGTTGCACAAAGTTTCCATGATCAGTTAGGGTTAACGGGTGTTGTATTAACGAAACTAGATGGTGATACGCGCGGTGGTGCGGCATTATCTATTAAGGCTGTAACAAATACCCCAATTAAATTTGCTGGTATGGGTGAAAAACTAGATGCGATTGAAGCGTTCCATCCAGAACGTATGGCATCCCGCATTTTAGGGATGGGCGACGTCTTAACATTAATTGAAAAAGCGCAAGCTACAGTTGATGAAGAGAAAGCAAAAGAACTTGAGCAAAAAATGCGTACGCTTTCGTTTACACTTGACGATTTCCTAGAACAACTTGGACAAGTGCGTCAACTTGGACCACTTGACGAATTGTTAGGGATGCTTCCTGGTGCAAATAAAATTAAAGGGCTGAAAAATGCGCAAGTTGATGAAAAGCAAATTGGGCATATTGAGGCAATTATTCGTTCTATGACTAAATTAGAACGTGAACAACCGGAAATAATTAACGCTAGTCGAAAAAAACGCATTGCCAAAGGTAGCGGTACAACCGTACAAGAAATCAATCGTCTAATCAAGCAATTCGATGATATGAAGAAAATGATGAAAACGATGACTGGAATGCAAAAAGGTAAGAAAAAAGGACTAGGTGGAATGAAGTTTCCATTCATGTAAGAAAAAAAGATGGCTCTGTTAAGAAAAAATACTTTACAAAGCAATAGTCTTTTTGCTAATATAATTATCTGTGTGAAATAAATTCGGAGGTGCTTTATAAAATGGCAGTTAAAATTCGTTTAAAACGTATGGGAGCTAAAAAAACTCCTTTCTATCGTGTAGTTGTTGCAGATTCTCGTTCTCCTCGTGACGGACGTTTCATTGAGGAAATCGGTACTTATAATCCGGTTGCTCAACCAGCTGAAGTTAAGATCAACGAAGAAGCAGCATTAAAATGGTTAGGAAACGGTGCTAAACCATCTGATACAGTTCGTAACTTATTCTCTAACCAAGGTATCATGGAGAAATTCCACTTATCTAAACAAGGTAAGTAATTGAGGCAATGACTATGAAGAAGTTAGTCGAGACGATTGTCAAGCCTCTTGTCGATCATCCTGAAGATGTAAAAGTTACACAGGAACTTTACAACGGAGAGATAAAGTATCGATTAACTGTACATCCTGAGGATGTTGGAAAAGTCATTGGTAAGCAAGGGAGAGTTGCGAAAGCGATTCGAATGCTCTTGTATTCAGTGGGACATCATAATGATGAAAAAGTAACACTGGAAATTCAATAAACGTAAAAAGGGCGAGGAGTTATATCCTCTCCCTTTTTTAACATTTAAAGAGAAGTTGCATGTTCCATATGTGAAATGGAGATGCTTAATTTATATAGAAACCAGGGGTGACATACTATTTATGACAAAATGGTTTAATGTAGGGAAAATTGTAAATACTCATGGCGTAAGAGGAGAAATTCGTGTTATTTCTCGTACTGATTTTCCGGAAGAGCGATATAAAGTAGGAAACACTCTATACATATCGAATGAGAAAAGTACAGACTTCCTTCCGGTGAAGGTAACTTCTCATCGTCAACATAAGACATTTGATTTATTAACATTTGAAGGATACAACAATGTAGATGAAGCAGAAAAGTTTAAAGGTTCTTTAATAAAAGTACCAGAAGAGCAGTTAGGCGAACTTGCTGAAGGTGAATACTACTATCATGAAATTATTGGTTGCAGTGTTGTAACGGAAGAAGGAGAAGCGTTAGGAACGATTAAAGAGATTCTATCTCCTGGTGCAAATGATGTTTGGGTAATTAAACGTCCAAAGGGCCAAGATCTTTTAATTCCTTACATTGATGATGTTGTACTTCAAGTTAATATTGAAAATAAATTAGTAACCATTCATGTAATGGAAGGGCTACTATAATGAAAATTGATATTTTAACGTTGTTTCCAGACATGTTTACCGGTGTATTTGGGTCTTCCATCTTAAAGAAGGCGCAAGAAAAAGAAGCGGTAAGCCTTCGTGTTGTTAACTTTCGTGATTATACAACGAGTAAGCATAATAGTGTAGACGATTACCCTTACGGCGGAGGTGCTGGTATGGTGCTTACTCCTCAGCCTATTTTTGATGCGGTAGAAGATTTAACGAAAGAAACAGAGCGTAAGCCGAGAGTTGTCTTAATGTGTCCGCAAGGGGAAAGATTTACTCAGAAGAAAGCGGAAGAGCTTGCAGAGGAAGAACATTTAATCTTTGTATGTGGGCATTATGAAGGATATGATGAACGAATTCGTGAGCATCTCGTAACCGATGAGATTTCTATTGGTGACTACGTATTAACAGGTGGAGAATTAGCCTCTATGGTTATTACTGATAGTGTAGTACGTCTCCTGCCAGGAGTACTAGGAAATCATGCTTCACAAGTGGAAGATTCGTTTAGTACAGGGTTATTGGAACATCCACATTATACACGCCCTGCTGATTTTCGTGGTATGAAGGTACCAGATGTTTTAATGTCAGGAAATCATAAAAATATTGATGAATGGCGCCATAAAGAATCCTTGCGTCGTACGTACACACGTAGACCGGATTTATTGGAAGAAAGAGAATTATCTAAGCAAGAAAAGAAATGGTTGGAACAGATTAAAGAAGAACAATAAGGGCTTCATATATTTTCTATTGCAACAGTCCTAGCAATATGCTATTATAACATTTGTGCTACTGAAATCAGTAGCCGTATTAACGATGTTCCGCTGTAATTTAATAAGACTTTATAAGAGCATCTGTTTAAAGGAGAGAATTTAATATGCAACAATTAATCGCAGAAATTACAAAAGGCCAATTAAAAACTGACCTTCCTTCATTCCGTCCTGGAGACACTTTACGTGTACACGTAAAAGTAGTTGAGGGAACTCGTGAAAGAATTCAGCTTTTCGAAGGTGTTGTAATCAAACGTCGTGGTGGCGGAATCAGTGAAACATTCACAGTTCGTAAGATTTCTTACGGTGTAGGTGTTGAGCGTACATTCCCAGTTCACACGCCAAGAATCGCGAACATCGAAGTACTTCGTCGTGGTAAAGTACGTCGTGCTAAGTTATACTACTTACGTAACCTTCGCGGTAAAAAAGCACGTATTAAAGAAATTCGATAAGACATGTATGGGAGCTTGTAAATGCGCAAGCTCCCTTTTTCCAATCTATATAAAATTTTGGTATAATACGAGCAGCTTACATAACCGTGGAGGGGAAATACATGAAAAAAGAGACGAGTTCACTTTGGGAATGGATCAAAGCAATTTTGATTGCTGTTGTATTAGCTGGTGTTATTAGACAGTTTTTCTTTGCGCCAATTCTCGTAGATGGGGTATCAATGGCGCCAACTTTACATGATCGAGATCGAATGATTGTAAATAAAATTGGTTATCACATAGGAGACCCAAAACGCTTCGATATTATCGTATTCCGTGCAACGGAAGATAAAGATTATATTAAGCGTATTATTGGCCTGCCAGGCGATGAAATAGAGTATCGGAATGACAAACTATATGTTAACGGAAAGGTTTATGAGGAGCCGTATTTAGATAAGCAGAAAAAACAGCTTGCTGATGGACCGCTTACATATGATTTTACTCTTGAAGAAATGACGGGAAAGAAAACTGTTCCAAAAGATCAATTATTTGTTTTAGGGGATAATCGTCGTTTTAGTAAAGATAGCCGTTCGATTGGTACGATTTCAATGGATCAAGTACTTGGTAAAGCCAATATGCTATATTGGCCGTTAAAAGATGCACGTATTGTGAAATAAATGAAAAAGAAGGTGGCAACATGGTAATTCAATGGTTTCCAGGGCATATGGCTAAGGCTAGACGCCAAGTAACAGAAAAATTAAAATTAATTGATGTTGTAATTGAACTAGTAGATGCTCGATTACCATTATCATCTCGAAACCCGATGATTGATGAGATTATTACACATAAGCCAAGGCTTGTTGTTTTAAATAAAGCGGATATGGCAGATGATCGTCTAACGAAAGAATGGATTGCATATTTTAAAGAAAAAGGGCATATGGCAATTTCAATTAATGCGCAAGCTGGACAAGGTATGAAGGAAATTACTGCGGCTTGTAAAGTGCTTGTTAAAGAGAAGTTTGATAAGATGGTTGCGAAAGGGATTAGACCGAGAGCAATTCGTGCTTTAATTGTCGGTATACCGAATGTTGGTAAATCTACGTTAATTAATAAATTGGCGAAGAAAAACATTGCTAAAACAGGAGATCGTCCAGGTGTGACAACAGCTCAACAATGGATTAAAGTTGGGAAAGAAATGGAACTGTTAGATACACCAGGTATTCTGTGGCCTAAATTTGAAGATCAATTAGTGGGTCTTCGTTTAGCGACAACGGGTGCAATTAAAGATTCAATTTTAAATTTACAAGATGTAGCTGTTTATGCATTACGTTTTATGGAGAAACACTATCCAGAACGTTTAAAAGAGCGATATAATTTAGATGAAATTCCAGAAGATATTGTAGAGTTATTTGATGCAATTGGAAAATACAGAGGCTGTTTAATGGGCGGCGGAATGATTGATTATGATAAAACATCTGAACTGGTACTTCGTGAACTTCGCGGTGGAAAACTTGGTAAAATGACGTTTGAAACACCAGAAGAGTTTGTGGAGCAAGTAGAAGAGGTAGAGAAAATAGAAGGAGTATAAGACGTGCGTTTGTGCGTCTTTTCTTTTTGTATACGTTTATAAAGGAGTGTACTTATATGCAAAAAATGACAATACAAGAAGCGGAGAATTTACTGCAAGAAATTATGAGTGAAGAAGATGATCGCTTTCAAATGTTAATGAAAGATGAACGAAAGGGTATTCAAAAACTTATTTTGAAGTGGTACAAACAAAAAGAGTTAGCACAAAAGGAAAAAGAAAAATTTCTAGAAATGTCTAAGTATGAAAATGCGTTACGTGAAAAAGGAATCACATATATTGCTGGCATTGATGAAGTAGGGCGTGGACCATTAGCTGGGCCCGTTGTGACGGCAGCTGTCGTTCTTCCAGATAATTTTTATATTCCAGGGTTAGATGACTCAAAAAAGCTGAGTGAAGCGAAGCGAGAGCGTTTTTATGATGAAATAAAAGCACAAGCAATTGCGATTGGAGTTGGAATTGTATCACCGCAAGTCATAGATGAGATAAATATTTATCAAGCGACGAAACAAGCGATGTTAGATGCTGTTGCGAATTTATCTTGTACACCACAATATTTATTAATTGATGCGATGAAGCTTCCTACATCAATTCCACAAACATCCATTATTAAAGGTGATGCGAAAAGTGTTTCTATTTCAGCTGCATCTATTATCGCGAAGGTGACGAGAGATCGTATGATGAAAGAGCTTGGGGAAAAGTATCCTGCATATGGATTTGGACAACATATGGGGTATGGAACGAAACAGCATTTAGAAGCGATTGAAGCGCATGGAGTATTAGAGGAACACCGGAAATCATTTGCGCCAATTAAAGATATGATTCAAAAATAAGCTGTGAATATACAGCTTATTTTTTTATTTTGGTATATGAACATTATTATTTTCGAAAAAGAATAAAGCGATTTCAGTTTTCTGACACTTTATTGTAGACAGCGTGCCAATCATCTTATACAATGGCAATGTAATGTTTTTTAAACATTAAAAAACTTTTCGAGTAAAACAGGAAAACAGGGGAGGATGGGACCATGAATATCCATGAGTACCAAGGTAAGGCAGTCCTTAAAAGCTATGGGGTTAGCGTTCCGAACGGGAAAGTTGCATTTACAGTAGAAGAAGCTGTAGAAGCGGCGAAAGAATTAGGAACGGATGTATGTGTAGTTAAAGCGCAAATTCACGCTGGTGGACGCGGCAAAGCTGGCGGTGTAAAAGTTGCGAAAAATTTAGAAGAAGTTCGTACATATGCAGAAAGCATTTTAGGAACTACACTTGTAACGCATCAAACAGGTCCTGAAGGTAAGGAAGTAAAACGCTTACTTATCGAAGAAGGTTGCGATATTAAGAAAGAATATTATGTAGGTCTAGTGTTAGATCGTGCAACTTCTCAAGTTGTTTTAATGGCATCTGAAGAAGGTGGAACAGAAATTGAAGAAGTAGCAGAAAAAACACCTGAAAAAATCTTTAAAGAATATATTGATCCAGCAGTAGGTTTACAAGGTTTCCAAGCGCGTCGAATCGCATTTAACATCAATATTCCAAAAGAGCTTGTAGGACAAGCTGTGAAGTTTATGATGGGCTTATATCGTGCGTTTATTGAAAAAGATTGCTCTATCGCTGAAATTAATCCACTTGTTACAACAGGTGACGGTAAAGTAATGGCTTTAGATGCAAAATTAAACTTTGATTCTAATGCATTATATCGTCATAAAGACATTTTAGAGCTGCGTGATCTTGATGAAGAAGATTCAAAAGAAGTTGAAGCATCTAAATATGACTTAAACTACATTCCTTTAGATGGAAATATCGGTTGTATGGTAAATGGTGCAGGTTTAGCGATGGCTACAATGGATATCATTAAACATTACCATGGTGACCCAGCTAACTTCTTAGATGTTGGTGGCGGTGCAACGGCTGAAAAAGTAACAGAAGCATTCAAAATTATCCTTTCTGACAAAAATGTAAAAGGTATCTTCGTTAACATTTTTGGTGGCATTATGAAGTGTGATGTTATCGCAGAAGGTGTTATTGAAGCAACGAAGCAAGTAGGTCTTGAATTACCTTTAGTTGTACGTCTTGAAGGTACAAACGTAGAATTAGGTAAGAAAATTTTAAATGAGTCTGGCTTAAATATTGTTGCAGCAGAATCTATGGCAGACGGTGCACAGAAAATTGTTTCACTAGTGGGCTAATAGAAAGCGGGGGAGAAAAATGAGCGTATTAGTTAATAAAGATACAAAAGTTATTGTTCAAGGTATTACTGGTTCTCAAGGATTATTCCATACAAAACAAATGATTGAATACGGTACGAAAATTGTCGGTGGTGTAACACCTGGTAAAGGCGGCACTGATATTGAAGGTGTACCAGTATTTGATACAGTAGAAGATGCTGTGAAAGCAACAGGCGCAAACGCTTCAGTTGTATACGTTCCACCCGCTTTTGCTGCTGATGCAATTATGGAAGCAGTTGATGCGAAGATTGATTTAGTAGTATGTATTACTGAAGGAATTCCTGTATTAGATATGGTTAACGTAAAGAGATATATGGCTGGTAAACATACACGTTTACTTGGACCAAACTGCCCAGGTGTCATTACACCTGATGAATGTAAAATCGGTATTATGCCAGGATACATTCACAAAAAAGGTCATGTAGGTATCGTATCTCGTTCTGGTACATTAACATATGAAGCTGTACACCAGTTAACACAAGAAGGTATTGGCCAATCTACTGCTGTAGGTATCGGTGGGGACCCTGTTAACGGTACAGACTTTATTGATGCGTTAAAAGCATTTAATGAAGATGAAGAAACACATGCTGTAATTATGATTGGTGAAATCGGAGGTACGGCAGAAGAAGAAGCAGCTGAATGGGTAAAAGCTAATATGACAAAACCAGTTGTAGGCTTCATTGGTGGCCAAACAGCGCCTGAAGGCAAACGTATGGGTCATGCGGGGGCAATCATTTCTGGCGGCAAAGGAACTGCTGCTGAAAAGATTAAAACAATGGAAGCTTGTGGTATTAAAGTGGCTGAAACACCAGCTGTTATGGGTGAAACGTTAATCTCTGTTTTAAAAGAAAAGGGATTATTTGAAACTTGTAAAAACTATTAATCTTTTTGAAAGGCACCTTCTTATTTGAGGGTGTCTTTTTACAATTTTTCTGTTTACATAATAAAAATTATGGGTAAGGAGAATTAGGATGAAAAGAGAGCGATTATTACATCTTCATTACGTGTTAGCGGATCATTGGAAGGCGATGGAGAGGCTGCTATATGTCGATCCAGAATTGAAGGTAATATACAATTTTAACCAAAAACAAATAGAAAACTACACTGGAATATCCCCGAAAAAATCTGCAGAACTAGTACATTTCCTCCAAAATTCAAACCTTTTGCAATATATATCTTATTTAGAGAGAAATCAAATCTTTTATGTAACTATATGGGATGAAAATTACCCGCAATTATTACGTGAAATACAAGACCCTCCTTTTGTTTTATATGGAAAAGGAGAGAAGAATTTTCTAAATAAAGTAAATAAATTGGCGGTTGTTGGAACGAGAGAACCGTCGTTATACAGTCGTGAGAGTATGGAGTTTATTTTACATCCTTTATTAGAAAGAGAATGGCTTATTGTGAGCGGATTTGCAAAAGGGATAGATACAATATCTCATGAAGTTACAGTAAAGAAACATCGTCCGACTATTGCGATATTGGGACACGGATTATCTTATATGTATCCGAAAGAGAATAGACGTTTATATGAAAAGTGGGAGGAATATATATTGCTATTAACAGAGTATCCTCCGCACTATGCACCGAAAAAATGGTATTTTCCAAAAAGAAATCGAATTATTAGCGGGATAAGTAAAGGGGTTTTAGTTGTAGAAGCAAAATCAAGAAGTGGGTCACTTATTACGGCAGACCTTGCATTAGAGCAAAATAGAGAGGTATTTGCGCTTCCTGGACCAATATTTATTGATAGTGCATCGGGAACGAATCAGCTTATTCAACAAGGTGCAAAACTAGTACGAAATGCAGAGGATATCTTTGAAGAAATAATAAATTAACCTTATATTTTTATGTTTTTATTAAACAATTATTGACAAATGGTAGATTGGCACTGTATGGTATATTCATTCTTGATTGACAAAAACAAGAGAAATCAATAAGATTAATGAAGACTTGAATCCACCTCTTAAGGAGGCACTAGCATGTCAGATTACCTCGTAATCGTGGAGTCGCCTTCTAAGGCGAAGACCATTGAGAAATATTTAGGGAAAAAATACAAAGTCGTTGCGTCCATGGGACATGTTCGCGATTTACCTAAAAGCCAAATGGGGATAGAAGTAAAGAACAACTTCACCCCGAAGTATATTACCATTCGTGGTAAAGGTCCCGTTTTAAAAGATTTAAAATCAGCGGCAAAAAAAGCAAAGAAAGTCTATCTCGCGGCCGATCCAGACCGTGAAGGAGAAGCAATTGCTTGGCATTTAGCGAATACGTTAAATGTGGATGTTGAATCAGATTGTCGAGTTGTCTTCAATGAAATTACAAAAGATGCAATAAAAGAATCATTTAAACATCCTCGTGCAATTAATATGGATTTAGTAGATGCACAACAAGCAAGACGTATACTTGATCGTCTAGTTGGTTACAATATTAGTCCTTTATTATGGAAGAAAGTAAAAAAAGGATTAAGTGCAGGTCGTGTACAATCTGTAGCAGTTCGTTTAATTATCGAACGTGAAAGGGAGATTCAAAACTTTGAGCCTGAAGAATTCTGGACAATTAAAACAGAGTTTGTAAAAGGGAAAGATACATTTGAAGCAAGCTTTTACGGTGTAGATGGTGAAAAGGTTCAATTAACGAATGAAACGCAAGTGAATGAAATAATTGAACAGATGAAAGATAATGCGTTTTCAGTTGAAAATGTAACGAGAAAAGAGCGAAAACGTAATCCCGCTTTACCGTTTACAACATCTTCCTTGCAACAAGAAGCAGCACGTAAGTTAAATATGCGAGCAAAGAAAACAATGATGCTTGCACAGCAACTGTATGAAGGGATAGATCTTGGGAAACAAGGGACTGTGGGTCTTATAACGTATATGAGAACTGACTCAACGCGTATCTCAGAAACAGCTCAAACAGAGGCTCGTACTTACATTACTGAGGCGTATGGTGCGGAATACATAGGAACAGAGAAGAAGAAAGAAACGAAAAAATCAAATGCACAAGATGCGCATGAGGCAATTCGTCCTACTTCGGTAATGAGAAAGCCAGAGGAACTAAAAAGTTTCTTAGGTCGTGACCAACTTCGGTTGTATAAATTGATTTGGGAGCGATTTGTTGCAAGTCAAATGGCGTCTGCTATAATGGATACTGTTACAGCGAAACTCATTAATAACAATGTTCAGTTCCGTGCAAGTGGCTCGGTTGTAAAGTTCCCGGGGTTTATGAAAGTGTATGTTGAGTCAAAAGATGATGGTGCGGAAGAAAAGGATAAGATGTTGCCACCGTTAGAAGTGGGAGAAACGGTATTTTCAAAAGATATAGAGCCGAAACAACACTATACACAACCACCGCCACGTTATACAGAGGCTCGTTTAGTAAGAACACTTGAAGAACTTGGGATTGGAAGACCATCCACTTATGTGCCGACACTTGAAACAATTCAAAAACGCGGTTATGTTGCTTTAGATAATAAACGTTTCGTTCCAACTGAATTGGGTGGAATAGTAATCGAACTTATTTTAGAGTTTTTCCCAGAAATTATTAACATTGAATTCACAGCTAACATGGAGCAAAGCCTTGATGAAGTGGAAGAAGGAAATGCGAATTGGGTGAAAATTGTTGATGATTTCTACGTAGGATTTGAACCGCGCTTAGAAAAAGCGGAAAAAGAAATGCGTGAAGTGGAAATTAAAGATGAACCAGCTGGGGAAGACTGTGAATTATGTGGTCATCCAATGGTCTTTAAAATGGGTAAATATGGGAAGTTTATGGCTTGCTCGAATTTCCCTGATTGTCGTAATACAAAACCGATTGTGAAAGAAATCGGTGTAATTTGTCCGAAGTGTGAAGAAGGACAAATTATTGAACGTCGTAGTAACAAAAAGAAACGTCTTTTCTACGGATGCGGTACGTATCCAGAATGCGACTTTGTATCTTGGGATAAGCCGATTGGCCGTAAATGTCCGAAGTGTGAAGGGATGCTTGTAGAGAAAAAGTTGAAAAAAGGCGTGCAAGTACAATGTATTTCGTGTGATTATGAAGAAGAACAACAAATGTGAGCGTAACTGCTCACATTTTTTTCGGGAAGAAAAGGAAAGGTGATATATATGACAACACAAGTAGTAAACGTCATTGGCGCAGGTCTTGCAGGAAGTGAAGCGGCTTACCAAATTGCAAAACGTGGTGTCCAAGTAAAATTATATGAAATGAGACCAGTAAGGCAAACGCCAGCTCATCACACAGATAAGTTTGCTGAATTAGTGTGCAGTAACTCATTACGTGCAAACACATTAACAAATGCCGTTGGAGTTATTAAAGAAGAAATGCGTTTAATGGATTCTGTCATTATTCGTGCAGCTGATGAGTGCTCTGTGCCAGCTGGAGGAGCTTTAGCAGTTGACCGTCATGAGTTTGCAGCTAAAGTGACTGAATACGTAAAGAATCATCCGAATGTAACTGTAGTGAATGAAGAGCTTACTGAAATTCCAGAAGGACCAACAATTATTGCAACAGGTCCACTTACATCTCCTGATCTTGCTGCACAATTAAAAGAACTAACAGGTGAAGATTATTTCTATTTCTACGATGCAGCAGCACCAATCGTTGAAAAAGACAGCATTGATATGAACAAAGTATATTTAAAGTCTCGTTATGATAAAGGAGAAGCGGCATACTTAAACTGTCCTATGACAGAAGAAGAATTTGATCGTTTTTATGATGCTTTAATTGCTGCTGAGACAGTACCTTTAAAAGAATTTGAAAAGGAAATTTTCTTTGAAGGTTGTATGCCAGTGGAAGTTATGGCAAGCAGAGGAAGACAGACGCTAGTATTTGGACCAATGAAACCTGTTGGATTAGAAGATCCGAAAACAGGGAAAACGCCATATGCTGTTGTTCAGTTACGTCAAGATGATGCAGCGGGAACGTTATACAATATCGTAGGTTTCCAAACGCATTTAAAGTGGGGACCACAAAAAGAAGTGTTACAGTTAATTCCAGGACTGGAGAACGCAGAAATTGTACGCTACGGTGTAATGCATCGTAATACGTTTATTAATTCGCCTAATTTACTTCGTCCGACGTATCAATATAAACAACGTGATGATTTATTCTTTGCTGGTCAAATGACTGGAGTAGAGGGATATGTTGAATCGGCGGCATCAGGGTTATTAGCAGGTATTAACGCTGCTCGACTTGTAAAAGGCGAAGAGCCAGTTGTATTATCACCTGTAACTGCAATGGGAAGTATGGCGAATTATATTACTGCGACAAATGCGAAAAACTTCCAGCCTATGAATGCAAACTTCGGTCTATTTGCACCGTTAGAGAAGAAGATCAAAAAGAAGGCAGAACGAAATGAAGCGTATGCTACACGCGCTTTAGAAACAATTCAAAATTTTGTAAATATTTAGTTAAATTTCTTGCAAAGGCTACTAAGTTGTGATACGATTTAGTAGCCTTTATTGAGGTGAGTTATGTGAATGTGAAGAAATTGTTACAATTATTCGTTGGATATTTACAAATTGAAAGAAATTATTCAAAATATACAATTGCAAGTTATCAAAATGATTTAGAACATTTTGTGCGATTTATGGAGCGAGAAGGCATATCCTCTTTTTTAGATGTTACATACGCGGATGTTCGTTTGTACTTAACGACGTTGCACGATGAAAAGTTAGCCCGTAAATCTGTCGCAAGAAAAGTGTCAAGCTTACGAAGTTTATATCGTTTTTTAATGCGTGAAGGTTATCGGAAAGATAACCCGTTTGCACTTGCGTCACTCCCCAAAAAAGAATTGTCAATCCCAAAGTTTTTATATGCTGAAGAATTAGAGGAATTATTTGAAGTTTCTGATACGGAAACGCCGCTAGGTCAAAGGAATCAAGCTTTATTAGAGTTGATGTATGCGACGGGGATCCGTGTGAGTGAATGTGTCAACCTACAACTTACCGATATTGACTTTGCAGTGGGAACAATTTTAGTGATGGGAAAAGGAAAAAAACAAAGGTATATTCCGTTCGGAAGTTATGCACAAGATGCTTTAATTACTTATATGGAGAACGGGAGAAAACAGTTAGCTAACAAGACTGAAGAACAATCTCATATGGTATTTTTAAATGCGAAAGGTACGCCGCTAACAAGTCGTGGTGTGCGCTATGTATTAAACGAACTCATTAAGAAGGCTTCATTGACAATGCGGATAAGTCCCCATATGTTAAGGCATACATTTGCTACACACATGTTAGATGAAGGGGCAGATTTACGTACTGTACAGGAGCTGTTAGGTCATGAAAATTTGTCGACGACACAAATTTATACGCATGTCTCTAAAGAAAGATTGCGTTCTGTTTACATGAAGCATCACCCGCGGGCATAAATTGCTTTTAAAGCTATAAAAACATATAAAGGAGTTTTTTCTATGGGAAATTTCCACGCTACAACGATATTTGCAGTTCATCATAATGGAGAATGTGCAATGGCTGGAGATGGCCAGGTAACGATGGGGAATGCTGTTGTAATGAAACATACAGCTCGTAAAGTTCGTAGACTTTTCCAAGGGAAAGTTTTAGCTGGTTTTGCAGGTTCAGTTGCGGACGCATTTACTCTTTTTGAAATGTTTGAAGGGAAATTAGAAGAGTATAACGGGAACTTGCAGCGTGCTGCAGTTGAAATGGCGAAACAATGGCGTGGGGATAAAATGCTGCGTCAGTTAGAAGCGATGCTCATTGTCATGGATAAAACAACTATGCTCCTTGTTTCGGGCACAGGAGAAGTAATTGAACCGGATGATGGTATTTTAGCAATTGGATCTGGTGGAAATTATGCACTTTCTGCAGGTCGTGCTTTAAAACAATATGCAAGTGAACATTTAACTGCGAAGCAGATTGCGAAAGCGAGTCTAGAAATTGCAGGCGATATTTGTGTTTATACGAACCACAACATAATTGTTGAAGAATTGTAGAATCGTAAGGGAGGCATTTTATATGCATTTACATTTTACTCCGCGCCAAATTGTGGAAAAATTAGATCAATACATCATCGGTCAAAAAGATGCAAAGAAAGCGGTTGCTGTAGCTTTGAGAAATCGATATCGTCGCAGTAAACTAGCTGAAAATTTACGTGATGAAATTGCACCTAAAAATATTTTAATGATTGGACCGACAGGTGTTGGTAAAACAGAGGTAGCACGACGAATGGCGAAACTCGTTGGAGCACCTTTTATTAAGGTTGAAGCTACTAAATTCACAGAAGTTGGATATGTAGGTAGAGATGTAGAGTCGATGGTACGTGACCTTGTAGAAACGTCAGTACGCATCGTGAAAGAAGAAATGGTAGTTAAAGTTCAAGATAAAGCAGAAGAGCAAGCGAACCAACGTCTTGTTGAAATTTTAGTGCCAAGTCCGGAGAAGCAGTCTGGATTTAAAAATCCATTAGAAATGCTTTTTGGCGGTGCTCAAAATTCGAATCAAACATCCGATGAGCAAGAAGATGTTGAAATTGAAAAGAAACGTCAAGACGTGGAAAGAAAGCTTGCTGCAGGACTTCTTGAAGATGAAATTGTATCGATTGAAGTGACTGAGCAACAGTCATCAATGTTTGATATGTTACAAGGAACTGGTATGGAACAAATGGGAATGAATTTCCAAGATGCATTAGGAAGTTTTATGCCGAAAAAAACGAAAAAACGTAAACTTTCTGTAAAAGAAGCAAGAAAACTCTTGACAAATGAGGAAGCACAGCGCTTAATTGATATGGATGAAGTTACACAAGAGGCTGTTTATCGTGCTGAACAGCTCGGGATTATTTTTATCGATGAAATTGACAAAATTGCTGGTAAGCAGTCGAATAGCGTAGATGTATCACGTGAAGGTGTGCAACGTGACATTTTACCAATTGTAGAAGGATCGAATGTTGCGACAAAATACGGATCAGTAAAAACGGATTATATTTTATTCGTTGCAGCTGGAGCGTTTCATATGTCTAAACCGTCGGATTTAATTCCGGAATTGCAAGGGAGATTTCCGATTCGAGTAGAATTAACAAAATTATCGACAGATGATTTTGTTAAAATATTAATCGAGCCTGACAATGCGTTAATTAAACAGTATATGGCATTATTAGCGACTGAAGGTATAGAAATTGAATTTTCAGACGAAGCTATTCGTAAGATTGCTGAGATTGCTTATCAAGTTAATCAGGATACAGATAATATTGGAGCAAGAAGACTCCATACGATTATGGAGAAGCTCCTTGAAGATTTATCGTTTGAAGCATCTGAAATTACGTTAGAGAAAATAACGATAACACCTCAATACGTTGAGGAGAAATTAGCAACAATTGCTAAAAATAAAGATGTGAGCCAGTTTATTTTGTAATAGTGTCATCAGGTGACTCGCCCTAGTTTCCAAGTGATGAAAAAATATGTGAGTAACATGTAGGAGGAACTTTTGAAATGGAATTATTAGCAAAAACAAGAAAATTAAATGCGTTATTACAGAGCGCAGCAGGAAAGCCTGTAAACTTTAGAGAAATGTCTGACACAATGTGTGAAGTAATCGAAGCGAACGTATTCGTAGTAAGTCGTCGTGGTAAATTACTAGGTTATGCAATTCACCAACAAATCGAGAACGAGCGTATGAAACAAATGCTTGCAGAGCGTCAATTCCCAGAAGAATATACGCAAAGCTTATTCAATGTAACGGAAACATCTTCAAACTTAGATGTAAACAGTGCTTACACAGCATTCCCAGTAGAAAATAGAGAATTATTCGGTCAAGGTTTAACTACAATCGTACCAATCGTTGGTGGCGGTGAGCGTCTAGGTACATTAGTGTTAGCTCGTCTTGGTCAAGAGTTCTTAGATGATGATTTAATCCTTGCTGAATACAGTTCAACTGTAGTAGGTATGGAAATCTTACGTGAAAAAGCAGAAGAAATCGAAGAGGAAGCACGTAGTAAAGCTGTTGTTCAAATGGCGATTAGCTCATTATCTTACAGTGAGTTAGAAGCAATTGAGCACATTTTCGAAGAGTTAAACGGAACAGAAGGTCTACTTGTTGCAAGTAAAATTGCTGATCGTGTAGGAATCACTCGTTCTGTGATTGTAAATGCACTACGTAAATTAGAAAGTGCTGGTGTAATCGAGTCTCGTTCTTTAGGTATGAAAGGAACATACATTAAAGTATTAAACGACAAATTTTTACATGAACTTGCTAAATTAAAAACAAACTAATTTATAAAAACTCTCCTCAAATGAGGAGAGTTTTTTTGTATATAAGAGATTGATGTTGTTTGTGAAAAGCGCCATAATCGTGTTCTTTGGAAAACTATGAATTGAATTTTATTTTTTCGCTTAAAAGAAATACAGGTTGGTAATACTAGAATTCGAGTGTGAATAAAGAAAGTTTTACATTGTTCGCATTTTCGACTTGATTGTAATATTTCAGTATGATATAGTAAGCAGTGGTGTCAGTACAAAGTACACACGTTTACTGATTTAAGTGTTGGTGCTACGGTTGTAGTTTCGCTTAGAGATGAAGTAAACGGAGGATATCAAAAACCATTTAGGAGGAACTATATTATGTCAGTAATTTCTATGAAGCAATTGCTTGAAGCTGGTGTTCATTTCGGACATCAAACACGTCGTTGGAACCCAAAAATGAAGCGTTACATTTTCACAGAGCGTAACGGTATCTACATCATCGACTTACAAAAAACTGTGAAAAAAGTTGAGGAAGCTTACAGAACGATGCGTGACATCGCTGCTGAAGGCGGAGACATTTTATTCGTAGGTACTAAAAAACAAGCACAAGAAGCTATTAAAGAAGAAGCAACTCGTGCTGGTATGTACTTCGTTAACCAACGTTGGTTAGGTGGAACTTTAACAAACTTCCAAACAATCCAAAAGCGTATCAAGCGCCTTAAAGACATCGAAAGAATGCAAGAAGATGGTACTTTCGAAGTACTTCCTAAGAAAGAAGTTGTTCAACTTAAAAAAGAGTTAGAGCGTCTTGAGAAATTCTTAGGCGGTATTAAAGATATGAAAGGTCTTCCAAGTGCATTATTCGTAGTAGACCCTCGTAAAGAGCGTATTGCAGTTGCTGAAGCACGCAAATTACACATTCCAATCATCGGTATCGTTGATACAAACTGTGATCCAGACGAAATCGATCACGTTATCCCAGCAAACGATGATGCAATTCGTGCTGTAAAACTTCTTACATCTAAAATGGCAGACGCGATCCTTGAAGCAAAACAAGGTGAAGAAACTGTTACTGCGTAACAAATTTGGAAAGGTGATAAGGGGTTCGGCCTTTTATCACCTTTTTTAAGGTATAAAAACCTTTTTAAAAGGTATAAATACATATTTTAGGAGGATGAAAAACATGGCAATCACTGCACAAATGGTAAAAGAACTTCGTGAAAAAACAGGCGCAGGTATGATGGACTGCAAAAAGGCTTTAACTGAAACAAACGGCGACATGGAGAAAGCAATTGACTTCTTACGTGAAAAAGGTATTGCGAAAGCTGCTAAAAAAGCTGACCGCATCGCTGCTGAAGGTTTAACTTTCATCGAAACAAACGGTAACGACGGCTTAATCTTAGAATTAAACTCTGAAACTGATTTTGTTGCGAAAAACGAAGGTTTCCAAGCTTTAATTAAAGAATTAGCTGCTCACTTATTAGCTAACAAACCAGCTAACGTTGAAGAAGCTATGGCTCAAACAATTGAAGGCGGTAAAACAGTAGAAGAGCACATCAATGAAGCAATTGCTAAAATTGGTGAAAAACTTACACTTCGTCGTTTCGAAATCGTATCAAAAACGGATGCTGATGCATTCGGCGCTTACCTACACATGGGTGGACGTATTGGTGTATTAACAGTTCTTGAAGGTTCTACTGACGAAGCAGCTGCTAAAGATGTAGCAATGCACATTGCAGCAGTTAACCCTAAATACATTGACCGTGATGCTGTAACAGCTGAAGAAGTTGAGCATGAGCGTCAAGTATTAACACAACAAGCTTTAAACGAAGGCAAGCCTGAAAAAATCGTTGCAAAAATGGTAGAAGGCCGTCTTGGCAAATTCTTCGAAGAAATTTGCTTACTTGACCAAGCATTCGTTAAAAACCCTGATATGAAAGTTCGTCAATTCGTTGAGTCTAAAGGCGGAACATTAAAAGGATTCGTTCGCTACGCTGTTGGTGAAGGTATCGAAAAACGCGAAGACAACTTTGCTGAAGAAGTAATGAACCAAGTAAAAGGTAACAACTAATACAGATTAGGGAACACATTGTGTTCCCTTTTTTAAAATAAAGATGTAAGCAATTGGAGGTTCATTATGAGTAAACCGAAATATAATCGTGTCGTTTTAAAGCTGAGCGGAGAAGCTTTAGCTGGCGAGCAAGGATTTGGAATTAACCCAGCTGTTATCAAGTCAGTTGCGGAACAAGTGAAAGAAATTGCAGAACTTGATGTAGAGGTTGCTGTTGTTGTTGGTGGCGGTAACATTTGGCGTGGGAAAATTGGAAGCGAAATGGGCATGGATCGTGCAGGAGCAGATTACATGGGCATGTTAGCGACAGTTATGAATTCACTAGCTCTTCAAGATAGTTTAGAGAATATTGGAATTCAAACTCGCGTTCAAACTTCAATTGAGATGCGTCAAGTGGCAGAGCCTTACATTCGTCGTAAAGCAATTCGTCACTTAGAGAAAAAACGTGTTGTTATCTTTGCCGCAGGTACTGGTAACCCATACTTCTCTACAGATACGACAGCAGCATTACGTGCAGCGGAAATCGAAGCGGACGTTATTTTAATGGCGAAAAATAATGTGGATGGCGTATATAGTGCAGATCCATCTATTGATCCAACTGCTACGAAGTACGAAACGCTTACTTACTTAGACGTATTAAAAGAAGGTTTAGGTGTAATGGATTCTACAGCTTCTTCTCTATGTATGGATAATGATATTCCATTAATTGTATTCTCAGTTATGGAAAAAGGTAATATTAAACGTGCCGTTTTAGGCGAAAATATCGGAACAGTTGTAAGGGGGAAATAATTATGGGACAACAAGTATTGAAGTCTTCAAATGAAAAAATGGAAAAAGCAGTTGCTGCTTATTCTCGTGAATTAGCAACAGTTCGCGCTGGTCGTGCAAGCTCGTCTGTATTAGATAAGGTACAAGTTGATTACTATGGTGCACCAACACCAGTTGTGCAATTAGCGAACATTACAGTTCCAGAAGCACGTTTGCTTGTAATTCAACCGTATGATAAAACTTCTATCGGTGATATTGAAAAAGCAATTTTAAAAGCAGATTTAGGCTTAAACCCTTCTAATGACGGAACTGTAATTCGTATTGCATTCCCTGCATTAACAGAAGAGCGTCGTCGTGATCTTGTAAAAGTTGTGAAAAAATATGCTGAAGAAGCAAAAGTTGCGGTTCGTAACGTACGTCGTGACGGTAACGATGATCTTAAGAAGCTTGAAAAAGCTGGCGAGATTACGGAAGATGATTTAAGAGGATATACTGAAGATATCCAAAAAGAAACAGATAAATATATTGCAAAAGTTGACGAAATCGCAAAAAACAAAGAAAAAGAAATCATGGAAGTGTAATAGCGATAACTTCGCAAATATGACCCTCTTCTTAAGGGGGTCTTTTTACACTTTTAGGCATATGTCTGCTTGCTGGAGGGTATGAATGATGTTTAAAAACTTTCCTTTTTTTAAAAGTAAAAAGGACGCATCGTTTGATCATCTCGTTGAAGAAGTGAAAAAAGGGTATATACCAGAACATATTGCCATCATTATGGATGGTAATGGAAGATGGGCAAAGAGGAGAGCTATGCCTCGTATTGCGGGACATCATGAAGGTATGCAAGTTGTAAAGAAAATCACAAAATTTGCAAGTAAGCTTAATGTGAAAGTGTTAACTCTTTATGCTTTTTCAACTGAGAACTGGAAAAGACCGAAAAAGGAAGTTGACTATTTAATGAGGCTTCCAGAAGAATTTCTAGGTACATTTTTACCAGAATTGATTGAAGAAAACGTACAAGTCCGAGTAATAGGGCAAAAAGATCGTCTTCCTACGCATACACGCAGAGCGATGGAAAAAGCAATGGAAGATACGCAAGAGAATACGGGATTAATTCTCAATTTCGCGTTAAACTATGGAAGTCGAGATGAAATCGTTTCTGCTGTGCAACATATGATGAAAGATAGTGAGGAAGGAAAAATTCGTGCTGAAGAGATAAGTGAAGAAATGATTTCTTCCTACTTAATGACGGGTTCTTTACCTGATCCAGAGTTGTTAATTCGTACAAGCGGAGAGCTACGTATTAGTAATTTCATGTTATGGCAAATTGCATATTCGGAATTTTGGTTTACGGATGTGTATTGGCCAGACTTTACGGAAGAACATTTGCTTAGTGCGATTACAGACTTTCAACATAGAGGGCGCAGATTCGGAGGCGTGTAGAAAGAGAGGGTTTGGTAGTGAAACAGAGAATTATTACTGGAGTGGTTGCTGCCGCGCTATTCATTCCCATCGTAATTTACGGTGGCGTGCCTTTTACGGTTTTAGTGTATGCACTTGCTTCTATAGGTTTATATGAGTTAATTCGAATGAATAAGCTTACGCTTATTTCAGTACCAACAGTTTTAGCTGCGGTATTATTATGGACTATTTTAGTTCCAAGTAGTGCATCAGAACTATTTAGGTGGATTGGATTAGGTAAATTAGAAATTACGTTTGTGATTGTTTTATTACTTTTATCATATACAGTCCTTTCTAAGAATACATTTACTTTTGATAATGCTTCATTTTTACTTATGGCAACAACATATGTTGCAATGGGATTCTTATATCTGAATGAAACGAGAATATTAGGAATTAAATATGTGTTTTGCGCATTATTTGTTATATGGGCTACTGATTCAGGCGCATATTTCGTAGGAAAAGCATTAGGAAAAAGAAAATTATGGCCAGAAATTAGTCCAAATAAAACGATTGAAGGTTCAGTAGGTGGTATCGTTTGTGGAATTATTGTGGCACTTGTATACAACGTGTTCTTCCCAGTTGAATCGAATGTAGTAATTTTAATTGTGCTGACAATTATCATTTCTATTTTTGGACAAATTGGTGATTTAGTACAATCTGCATTTAAACGTCATTATGGTGTAAAAGATTCAGGTACAATTTTACCTGGACATGGTGGTATATTAGATCGAACAGATAGTTGGTTATTTGTGTTACCAATTCTCTACTTCTTATTGCAATACAATTAATAAATGAACGAGGGGTTGAAGTCATGAAAAACATTAGTTTATTAGGTGCAAGCGGATCAATTGGTACACAAACTTTAGATGTGTTACGCTCGCACCCAGACCAATTCCGTCTCGTTGCTTTTTCTGTAGGGAAAAATATTGACTACGCAGTAAAAGTAATTCAAGAATTTTCTCCGCAAATCGTTTCTGTGCAAAGAGCAGAAGATGTTATAAAATTACAAGCTGTTTCTGGTAATACAAAAGTTGTGTATGGTAGTGAAGGTCTTTTAGAAGTAGCATTACATCCAGATGCGGAGATTTTAGTAAATGCCGTTGTAGGTAGCGTAGGGTTGTTACCAACACTTCGTGCAATTGAGGCGAAAAAAACAATTGGAATTGCAAATAAAGAAACGTTAGTAACTGCAGGGCATCTAGTAATGGAAGCGGCGCAAAAACATAATGTTTCGTTACTTCCGGTAGATAGTGAACATTCAGCTATTTTTCAATGCTTGAATGGTGAAAATGAAAAAAGAATTTCTCGACTCATTATAACGGCTTCTGGTGGAAGTTTCCGTGATAAAACGAGAGATGAATTGCATCATGTGACCGTAGAAGATGCGCTTCGACATCCAAACTGGTCAATGGGTTCGAAAATTACAATTGATTCTGCTACAATGATGAATAAGGGACTAGAAGTAATTGAAGCACATTGGCTTTTTGGTATCCCTTATGAGCAAATTGATGTTGTTTTACATAAAGAAAGTATTATTCATTCTATGGTTGAATTTGAAGATCGTAGTGTAATGGCACAGCTTGGCTCACCTGATATGCGAGTACCAATTCAATACGCGCTTACATATCCTGATAGATTACCTCTTTCAGATACAAAACAGTTAAACTTATGGGAAATGGGAACATTGCATTTTGAAAAAATGAACCAAGAACGTTTCCGTTGTCTACGTTTTGCGTATGAGGCTGGGAAAACAGGTGGAAGTATGCCAGCTGTAATGAACGCTGCAAATGAAGTAGCTGTTGAAGCTTTTTTACAAAAGAGAATTGGTTTCTTAACAGTGGAAGACCTCATTGAAAAAGCAATGAACCATCACAATGTCATTGCACGTCCGAGCTTAGAGGAAATTCTGGAAATTGATGCAGCCACAAGACGGTTTGTGATGGAACAAATTTAGCAAAGGTGGTTATGGAATTGAATACAGCGATTGCCTTTATATTAATTTTCGGTGCACTCGTATTTTTCCATGAGCTAGGGCATCTATATTTCGCGAAAAGAGCAGGCATTTTATGTCGCGAGTTTGCGATTGGTTTTGGTCCGAAAATATTCTCATTTGAAAAGAATGAAACGGTGTATACGATTCGATTACTGCCCCTTGGTGGCTATGTAAGAATGGCTGGCGAGGATGCGGACACAGTGGAGTTAAAGCCAGGGAAAAAGGTTGGCCTTGTGCTAAATGAAAAAGACGAAGCTGTGAAATTAGTTTTTGATGGATATGAAAAATATCCCAATGTTCGTGTTATTGAAGTCGAACAAGCTGATTTAGAGCATAATCTAACGATTTCAGGCTATGAAGAGTATGAGGAAGAGCTTCAAACATTCCGAGTGAATGAAAAGGCTCGTATCATTACTGCTGGAGAAGAAATTCAAATTGCTCCGTATAACAGGCAATTTGGCTCTAAAAAATTGGGTCAACGTGCTTTAACAATCTTTGCGGGTCCTGCAATGAACTTCATTTTAGCATTTGTTATTTTTGTGATTCTTGGATTTGTACAAGGGGTTCCCATTGACAAACCAATGGTCGGAAAAATAATGGAAAATAGTGCAGCGCAGCAAGCTGGATTAAAAGAAAACGATACAATTCAAGCAATTGATGGGAAAAGTACAAGTACATGGAAAGATGTTGTTGCCATTGTACGTGAAAACCCGAATAAAGAAATTACGTTACAAGTAAAGCGTGATAATGAACAGCTTAATGTAAAAGTAACTCCAACACTCGATAAAGAAGGTAAAGAAGAAGTTGGTAGAATTGGTGTTTACTCTCCTGTAGAGAAAACAGTGATGGGTTCGATTAAATCAGGATTTGAACAAACGTACGAATGGACGAAACTAATTTTTGAGTCTCTTGTGAAATTAGTAACTGGTCAATTTTCTATTAATGAGTTGTCAGGTCCAGTAGGAATTTATAATCTAACAGATCAAGTCGTAGATTATGGATTTACGCGTGTGCTAAGTTTAGCGGCAGTTTTAAGTATAAACCTTGGTTTATTTAATCTATTACCAGTCCCTGCTTTAGACGGTGGACGTTTATTCTTCTTCTTAATCGAAGCGTTACGAGGAAAACCGATTGACCGTCAAAAAGAAGGAATGGTCCACTTTATTGGTTTTGCATTATTAATGTTACTAATGTTAGTTGTAACATGGAATGACATTCGTAAGTTTTTCTTGTAAAATAAAGTGAAACTTATAATGAAATAGAGCTCGTAGAATAAAATCCCTCACCTAACTCGAGGTGAGGGGTTTTACTGCGTGTAAGAGTAAAATGAAGAGGTGCGAATAAATGAAACAAAGTATGGTATTCAGTCCTACATTACGTGAAGTTCCAGCTGATGCTGAAATTAAGAGTCATCAATTATTACTTCGCGCAGGTTTTATGCGTCAAAATGCTTCTGGTATTTATAGTTTTCTACCATTTGGTTTAAAAGTACTACACAAAGTAGAACGTATCGTTCGAGAAGAAATGGAACGCGCAGGAGCTGTAGAATTATTAATGCCAGCGATGCAAGCTGCAGAATTATGGCAAGAATCAGGCCGTTGGTATTCTTACGGATCTGAATTAATGCGTATGAAAGATCGTAACGCTCGTGAATTTGCTTTAGGGGCGACACATGAAGAAGTAATTACTGATCTTGTACGTGATGAAGTAAAATCATATAAAAAATTACCGTTAACGCTATACCAAATTCAAACAAAGTTCCGTGACGAACAAAGACCTCGTTTCGGTTTATTACGTGGAAGAGAGTTTCTAATGAAAGATGCCTATTCTTTCCACGCTACGCAGGAGAGCTTAGATGAAGTGTATGATCGCTTATATAAAGCATACTCTAACATTTTTGCTCGTTGTGGCTTAAATTTCCGTGCGGTTATTGCTGACTCTGGAGCAATGGGCGGAAAAGATACACATGAATTTATGGTATTATCTGATGTTGGTGAAGATACTATTGCATACTCGGATACATCCAATTATGCAGCGAACATCGAAATGGCTCCTGTTGTAGCTTCGTATACGAAGAGTGACGAAGCAGAAAAGGCACTTGAAAAAGTAGCAACGCCAGATCAAAAAGCAATTGAAGAAGTATCTGCATTCTTAAACATTGAAGCAGAACAGTGTATTAAGTCTATGGTATTTAAAGTAGACGAGAAATTAGTAGTTGTACTTGTTCGTGGTGATCATGAAGTAAACGATGTAAAAGTGAAAAATGTATACGGCGCTTCAGTTGTTGAGCTTGCTTCTCATGAAGAAGTAAAAGAATTATTAAATTGTGAAGTTGGTTCATTAGGACCGATTGGTGTAACAGGTGATATCGAAATTATTGCTGACCATGCTGTAGCATCAATTGTAAACGGATGTTCAGGAGCGAATGAAGAAGGGTTCCATTATGTAAATATAAATCCAGAACGTGACTTTAAAGTAAGTCAATATACAGATTTACGCTTCATCCAAGAAGGAGACCAATCTCCAGATGGAAACGGAACAATTCTTTTCGCACGCGGAATTGAAGTTGGTCATGTATTTAAATTAGGAACTCGCTATAGTGAAGCGATGAACGCAACATTCCTAGATGAAAACGGGAAAACACAAGCACTTATTATGGGTTGTTACGGTATCGGTGTATCTCGTACAGTGGCAGCAATTGCAGAGCAGTTTAATGATGAGAACGGCTTAGTTTGGCCAAAAGCTGTAGCACCGTTCCATGTGCATGTAATTCCAGTAAATATGAAATCTGATGCACAACGTGAAATGGGTGAAAATATTTACAACTCATTACAAGAGCAAGGATATGAAGTATTACTAGATGATCGTGCAGAACGTGCAGGTGTTAAATTTGCAGATGCAGATTTATTTGGCCTTCCAGTTCGCGTTACGGTTGGTAAAAAAGCAGATGAAGGTATTGTAGAAGTGAAAGTACGTGCTACAGGCGAGTCTGAAGAAGTGAAAGTAGAAGAACTTCAAACATATATTGCTAATATTTTAAAATAAGAAGAGGTACCTCGTAATGAGGTACCTTCTCTTTCTTTGTAAACGTATTTTGTAAAAGAAGAAGGGAGACATCTTTCTTTGTAGTACGTTTCAATTTATAATAGCAAATGGAAGGAGAGTGCTTATGTCATTAACAAATGAACAACAAGAGCGATTTCAAATTTTGCTCCAGCAGTTGCAAATACCAGAAGACCTTATAAATCAATATTTACAGGGCGGTGGTATTGAAAAGCTAGTTATTGATAAAGCGAATAAAAGTTGGCATTTTGACTTACAAGTGCCACGTATTTTGCCGACAGAATTATATGAATTGCTAGAAATGAAGCTTAAGCAATCATTTTCTCATATTGCAAGAACAACATTTGCATTACAAGCAGAGAATAAACAATTTACAGAAGAAGAAGTGAAGGCATATTGGCCGCTTTGTACGGAGCGAATTACATTTTCACCTATGTTTGCTTACTTAAAGAAGCAACTACCTCAGGTAAATGGAGTGAAGTTGTTAATAAATGTGAATAACGAGTTAGAATCTACTGCTTTAAAGAAAAATGTTACGAAACCAGTAGGTGATCAATACGAAGCTTTTGGATTCCCACGGTTTCAGTTAGACACACATATAAAGCAAAATGCAGAAGAAATGCAAAAGTTTCGTGAGCAAACTCAGCAAGAAGACCGTGAGCGTGTAATACAAGCTATGGAAGAAATGGCGAAGAAGCAAGCTGAAGAAAGTAGCGTTGTGCATGAAGGACCGGTTGTACTCGGATATCTTATTAAGCCAGATGAAGAGATTACACCGATGCGAGAAATTCAAGATGAAGAACGAAGAAAAACGGTTCAAGGGTATGTATTCCATGTAGAAACAAAAGAGCTTCGTAGTGGGCGTACGTTATTAACTTTAAAAATAACGGACTATACGGATTCTATTATGATCAAAATGTTTTCGCGTGACAAAGAAGATATTCCAATGCTGCAATCCTTGAGAAAAGGAATGTGGGTGAAAGCACGTGGTTCTGTTCAAAATGATACATTTGTTCGAGATTTAGTAATGATTGCAAACGATATTAATGAAATAACAGGACCATCTCGTAAAGATAAGGCGCCAGAAGGTGAAAAACGTGTAGAGCTTCACCTTCATACCCCAATGAGTCAAATGGACGCTGTTACGCCTGTCTCTAGGCTTGTTGCTCAAGCTGGTAAATGGGGACATGCGGCTATTGCAGTTACAGACCATGCTGTTGCTCAGTCTTTCCCAGAAGCATACTCTGCGGGTAAAAAGGCTGGGGTTAAAGTTATATACGGTGTAGAGGCAAATTTAGTTAATGATGGTGTACCGATCGCATATAACGAAGCGCATCGTTTACTTGCAGAGGAAACGTATGTTGTTTTCGACGTTGAGACGACAGGTTTATCAGCTGTATACGATACAGTCATTGAGTTAGCTGCCGTAAAGATAAAAGGTGGCGAAATCATTGATCGTTTTGAATCTTTCGCAAATCCGCATCAACCATTATCTGCGACGATTATTGAATTAACAGGTATTACAGATGATATGTTAACTGATGCACCAGAAGTGGACGAAGTGTTTAAAAAGTTTGAGGAATGGATGGGTGACCATACACTTGTTGCTCATAACGCAAGCTTTGATATGGGCTTTATTAACGTAGGTTTTAAAAAGGCAGGGTTAGCAAAAACGAATAACCCTGTTATTGATACGTTAGAACTTGCGCGGTTCTTATTCCCGGAAATGAAAAACCATCGATTAAATACGATGTGTAAAAAGCTTGATATTGAATTAACGCAACATCACCGTGCGATTTATGATACTGAAGCAACGGGATACTTACTTGTGAAAATGCTAAAAGATGTAATTGAAAAGGGATTTGAATATCATGATCAATTAAATGATAGTATGGGACAAGGGGATGCGTATAAACGTGGGCGTCCAAGTCATATGACATTACTTGCTACATCAGATGTTGGATTGAAAAATTTATATAAACTTGTTTCATATTCTCACCTGAATTATTTTTACCGTGTGCCACGTGTACCAAGGTCACTATTAAAAAAATATCGTGAAGGAATTTTAGTAGGAACGGCTTGTGATAAAGGTGAAGTGTTTGAGGCAATGATGCAAAAAGCACCTGAAGAAGTAGAAGAAATTGCGCAATTCTATGATTACATTGAAGTAATGCCTCCAGAGGTGTTACGTCATTTAGTAGAACGTGAACTTGTTCGAGATGAAGGACAATTAAAAACAATTATTTCTAACTTAGTAAAACTGGGTGAGACGTTAGATAAACCGGTTGTCGCTACAGGGAACGTGCATTATTTAGATCAAGAGGATGCTATGTATCGTAAAATTTTAGTGAGTTCGCAGGGCGGAGCAAATCCGTTAAATCGACATTCATTACCGCCGGTACATTTCCGTACAACAGATGAGATGTTAGAGTGTTTTTCATTTTTAGGTGAAGACAAAGCGAAAGAAATTGTAGTAACGAATACACAAAAGGTTGCGTCATTAATTGGTGATGTTCATCCAGTAAAAGATGATTTATACACACCGAAAATTGAAGGTGCTGATGATGAAACGCGTGATATGAGTTATAAAATGGCGCGTAGCATTTATGGGGAAGAGCTACCAGAAATTGTAGAAGCCCGATTGGAAAAAGAATTAAAAAGTATTATCGGACATGGATTTGCTGTAATTTATTTAATTTCACATAAGCTAGTGAAAAAATCGTTAGTAGACGGATATTTAGTAGGTTCGCGTGGATCTGTAGGTTCATCATTCGTTGCAACGATGATGGAAATTACAGAAGTAAATCCATTACCACCACATTATGTATGTCCGAAGTGTAAGCAATCAGAATTCTTTAATGACGGCTCGGTAGGTTCTGGTTTTGACTTACCAGATAAAGAATGTCCAACATGTAATGTTTCATATGTAAAAGATGGACATGATATTCCGTTCGAAACGTTCCTTGGATTTAAAGGAGATAAGGTACCCGATATCGATTTGAACTTCTCCGGCGAATACCAACCACGTGCCCATAACTATACGAAAATACTGTTCGGTGAAGATTATGTATATCGTGCAGGAACGATTGGTACAGTTGCAGAAAAAACGGCTTATGGATATGTAAAAGGTTATGCAAATGATCATAATTTAACGATACGAAATGCAGAAATTGACCGCTTAGTAGCAGGGTGTACCGGTGTAAAACGTACAACTGGACAGCATCCAGGTGGTATTATCGTTGTGCCAGATTACATGGACATCTTTGATTTCTCACCAATACAGTATCCGGCAGATTCAATAGGGGCTGAGTGGAGAACGACACACTTTGATTTCCACTCAATTCATGATAATTTATTGAAACTTGATATACTAGGACACGATGATCCGACAGTTATTCGTATGTTACAAGATTTAAGTGGTATTGATCCGAAAACAATCCCAACAGATGATCCGGAAGTAATGAAGATTTTCTCAGGTCCGGAATCATTAGGAGTAACGGAAGAACAAATTAACTGTAAAACAGGTACACTTGGTATACCGGAATTCGGTACGAAATTCGTAAGACAAATGTTAGAAGAGACAAAACCAACGACATTCTCAGAGTTAGTCCAAATCTCTGGACTATCACATGGTACGGACGTATGGCTCGGTAATGCAAACGAGTTAATTTATAACGGTACATGTACGCTGAGTGAAGTTATCGGTTGTCGTGATGACATCATGGTATATTTAATCTATCAAGGTTTAGATCCATCATTAGCCTTCAAAATTATGGAGTCGGTTCGTAAAGGTAAAGGTGTACCGGAAGAATGGGAAGAGGACATGAAAAGTAATAATGTACCAGGTTGGTATATTGATTCATGTAAGAAGATTAAATACATGTTCCCTAAAGCCCATGCGGCTGCTTACGTACTTATGGCTGTACGTATCGCATATTTTAAAGTACATTTTGCACTTTTATTCTATGCGGCATACTTTACGGTTCGTGCAGATGACTTTGATGTAGAGGCGATGGCAAAAGGTTCAGCATCTATACGTGTAAAGATTGATGAAATTGCGCAAAAAGGATTAGATGCAGCGCCGAAAGAGAAGAGTTTATTAACGGTACTAGAAATGACACTTGAAATGTGTGAGCGTGGATACTCATTCCAAAAGGTTGATTTATATCGCTCGCATGCAACAGAATTCATTATTGATGGAGACTCATTAATTCCTCCATTTAATGCGGTGCCTGGTCTTGGTACAAACGCAGCTTTAAGTATCGTAGAAGCTCGTAAAAATGGAGATTTCTTATCAAAAGAAGATTTACAGCAGCGCAGTAAGGTTTCTAAAACGATTATTGAGTATTTAGATAGTCAAGGTTGCTTAGGTGATCTACCTGATCAAAACCAATTATCACTGTTCTAGCAGGTAGGAAAAGTCTTTGCAAATCAGTATTTGCTATGGTATACTATTAACCGAGATAACCATGTCATGTATATTGTGTGAAAAAAAGAGTGGGGAAACCCACTCTTTCGTGTTACTATCTACGTTTTATTGATGTAGAGAGGTAAGAAATTTCTGTCGTATATACATATTTTGTTACAAGTTTTACTTCTTAAATTTGGTAATACTAAGACAGATATTCCCTGCTTAACGGCAGGGGCTTTTGTTAGCTAACGAGAAAGAATAAGATAGACCGTTTTTATGGACGGAATCTTTTCTTGTAAATGGTACATGGCGGCAGGAAGGAGGCTGTTTATGGATAAGAAAGTCACAGAAGTTGTAGAAGCATTTGCGCAGCCGATCGTTGAAGAGTTAAATCTTGAACTTGTAGATGTAGAGTATGTGAAAGAAGGACAGGACTGGTTCTTACGCGTATTCATCGATTCTGAAAAGGGAGTCGACATTGAAGAATGCGGTGCGGTAAGTGAACGTTTAAGCGAAGCTTTAGATAAAGAGGATCCAATTCCTCATCTTTACTTTTTGGATGTATCATCTCCTGGAGCAGAACGCCCATTAAAGAAAGAGAAAGACTTCCAGCAAGCGGTAGGAAAACAAGTGGCAATTAAAACATATGAGCCCATTGATGGTGAAAAAATGTTTGAAGGAAAGCTACTTTCCTACGATGGTACTACAATTACACTATTATTAACAATTAAAACACGTAAAAAAGAAATCCAAATTCCAATGGATAAAGTTGCAAATGCGCGACTTGCTGTTACGTTTTAGTTAGAAGGGGGATCTTCATGAGCACTGAGTTGTTAGATGCCTTGCTCGTATTAGAGTCAGAAAAAGGAATTAGCAAAGATATTATTATTGATGCGATTGAAGCAGCATTAATCTCTGCTTATAAACGCAATTTTAACCAAGCACAAAACGTTCGTGTGAGCTTTAACCCAGAAGTGGGAACAATTCAAGTTTTAGCACGTAAAGACGTTGTTGATAATGTGTTTGATCCACGTCTTGAAATTTCTGTTGAAGAAGCAAGACAAATTAATCCAAACTATCAAGATGGTGACGTACTAGAAATTGAAGTAACACCAAAAGATTTCGGCCGCATTGCAGCACAAACTGCAAAACAGGTTGTAACACAACGAGTGCGTGAAGCAGAGCGTGGTGTTATTTACTCTGAGTTTAGTGACCGTGAAGAAGACATCATGGTTGGTATTGTACAACGTCAAGATGCTCGTTTCATCTATGTAAGCTTAGGGAAAGTAGAAGCTTTATTACCTGTAAGTGAGCAAATGCCAAACGAACAATACAAACCACATGATCGCATTCGCGTATTCATTACGAAAGTAGAAAAAACAACGAAGGGACCACAAATTTACGTATCACGTACACATCCTGGTCTTTTAAAACGTTTATTCGAAATGGAAGTTCCTGAGATTTATGATGGAACTGTTGAAATTCGTTCTGTGGCACGTGAAGCAGGCGATCGTTCTAAAATTTCTGTACATGCAGAGAACATTGATGTTGATCCAGTAGGCTCTTGTGTAGGACCGAAAGGACAACGTGTACAACGCATTGTAGATGAATTAAAAGGTGAAAAGATTGACATCGTTCGCTGGTCAAATGATCCAGTAGAATATGTTGCAAATGCTTTAAGCCCATCACAAGTTGTTAAAGTACTTGTAGATGAAGAAGAAAAAGCAACAACTGTTGTTGTTCCAGACCACCAACTTTCATTAGCTATCGGTAAACGTGGACAAAACGCGCGTCTTGCAGCTAAATTAACAGGTTGGAAAATTGATATTAAGAGTGAGTCTGATGCGAAACAACTAGGTATTGTAACAGAAGAAGATAGCGTAATCGCATTCGGATTCGATTCAGTTGAAGACGAAATCGAATAGAGGTGATGAGTATGAGCAATCGAAAAGTTCCGTTACGAAAATGTGTTGCAACGCAAGAAATGAAGTCAAAACGAGAGCTCGTTCGCATTGTTCGTTCCAAAGAGGGAGAAGTGTCCATTGATTTAACTGGAAAGAAATCAGGACGAGGTGCTTATTTATCAAAAGATAAAGAAAGTATTCTTCAAGCTCAAAAGAAAAATGTTTTGGAACATCATCTAAAAGCGAAAATCGACGGTTCTCTATACGAAGAGCTTCTTGAGCTTGTTGAGAAGGAGTCGAAATAAGTGTCCGATTGGAAATCGTTTTTAGGACTAGCAAACCGGGCTCGGAAAATTATTTCGGGTGAAGAACTTGTTTTAAAAGAAGTACGAAGTGGCAAAGCAAAGCTTGTGTTGCTATCTGAAGATGCGTCAGTGAATACAACAAAACGCATGACGGATAAAACGACGTATTACAACGTACCAATGAGAAAGGTCGAAAATCGACAACAATTAGGGCATGCGATTGGGAGAGATGAGCGAGTCGTTGTAGCTGTGTTAGATGAAGGCTTTGCGAAAAAGCTGCGTAGCATGCTCGATACAAATTACCGGGGGTGAAGGTATGAGTAAAATTCGAGTGCATGAATATGCAAAACAACATAATATCTCAAGTAAAGATCTTATGACAAAACTAAAAGAAATGAATATCGAGGTTTCGAATCATATGACAATGTTAGACGATGAAGTAGTAAACAAATTAGATAATGAGTACCAAGAAGAAAAACCTTCTGTTGCAGATGAGTTTGAAGTAGAAGAGAAAGTTGTTCGCAGTAAAAAGAACAGTAATAAGAAGAAGAAAAAAGGCAAAGATAACGAAGACAAGCGTCAAGATAACTTTGCTGGAAGACAACAAACGCAAATTGTAGAAACACCAGATAAAATTACTTTCTCTGGAAGCCTTACAGTAGGTGAGCTTGCTAAAAAATTAAGCAAAGAGCCGTCTGAAATTATTAAGAAGCTCTTCATGCTAGGAATTATGGCAACAATTAACCAAGACTTAGATAAAGATACAATTGAGTTAATTGCTACTGATTACGGTATTGAAGTAGAAGAAGAAGTAGTTGTAAGTGAAACTGAATTCGAAACATTCATCGATGAGCAAGATGATGAAGAAAACTTAAAAGAGCGTCCAGCTGTTGTTACAATTATGGGACACGTTGACCATGGTAAAACAACTTTACTTGACTCTATTCGTAATTCAAAAGTAACTGCTGGCGAAGCTGGTGGGATTACTCAGCATATTGGTGCATACCAAGTTGAAGTAAACGATAAGAAAATTACATTCTTAGATACGCCTGGTCACGCAGCATTTACAACGATGCGTGCTCGTGGGGCACAAGTAACGGATATTACAATTCTTGTTGTTGCAGCTGATGACGGTGTTATGCCACAAACAGTGGAAGCAATTAGCCATGCGAAAGCAGCTGGAGTACCAATTATTGTTGCTGTGAATAAAATGGATAAACCAGCGGCAAATCCTGATCGCGTAATGCAAGAATTAACAGAATATGAATTGGTTCCAGAAGCATGGGGCGGAGACACAATTTTCGTACCAATCTCTGCAATTCAAGGCGAGGGAATTGACAACTTGCTAGAAATGATTCTTCTTGTGAGTGAAGTAGAAGAATATAAAGCAAATCCAAATCGCTATGCAACTGGTACTGTAATTGAAGCGCAGCTTGATAAAGGTAAAGGAACTATCGCGACATTACTTGTTCAAAACGGTACACTTCGAGTTGGAGATCCAATTGTTGTTGGAACATCATTCGGTCGTGTTCGTGCAATGGTAAGTGATATTGGTCGTCGAGTAAAAGTTGCTGGTCCATCAACTCCTGTTGAAATTACAGGTTTAAATGAAGTACCACAAGCGGGAGATCGTTTCATGGCATTCGCTGATGAGAAGAAAGCTCGTCAAATCGGTGAATCACGTGCACAAGAAGCGTTAGTTGCTCAACGTGGTGAAAAATCTAAATTAAGCCTTGAAGATTTATTCCAACAAATCCAAGAGGGCGATGTAAAAGAAATTAACTTAATTGTGAAAGCAGATGTACAAGGTTCTGTTGAAGCAATGGCTGCATCACTTCGTAAGATCGATGTTGAAGGCGTAAAAGTAAAAATCATTCACACTGGTGTAGGTGCGATTACAGAATCTGATATTATTTTAGCTTCTGCATCTAATGCAATTGTAATTGGATTTAACGTACGCCCTGATGTGAATGCGAAGCGTACAGCTGAATTAGAGAACGTTGATGTTCGTTTACACCGTATTATCTATAAAGTAATCGAAGAAATCGAATCAGCAATGCAAGGGATGCTGGATCCAGAATTCGAAGAAAAAGTAATCGGTCAAGCGGAAGTACGCCAAACGTTCAAAGTAACAAAAGTTGGAACAATCGCAGGTTGTTACGTAATAGATGGTAAAATCACACGTGATAGTGGCGTTCGTATTATCCGTGATGGCGTAGTAATCTTCGAAGGACAACTTGATACGTTAAAACGTTTCAAAGACGACGTAAAAGAAGTTGCACAAAACTATGAGTGTGGTATTACAATTGAGAGATATAATGATCTTAAAGAAGGGGACATCATTGAAGCATACATTATGGAAGAAGTGAAGCGATGATTATCGCTTCACTCTCATTCGAGTGTATGATTTACGATGTGCATTCTTTAAAAGAGAAACGAGCAATTTTGCAAAGGGTGCTCACTCGTGTGAAGCAGCGTTATAACGTAGCTGTTTCAGAAGTAGGGCATCAAGATGTATGGCAACGTACAGAAATTGCAATTGTTTCCGTATCCTCAAATCGTGTTATCTGTGAAAAAGAAATGAATCGTGTACTTGAGTACATCGATTCATTTCCTGAAATTGAACGTACGATAACACAATTGGAATGGTACTGAATGAGGTGAAGAGTTATGAAATTACGTGCAAACCGTGTAGGCGAGCAAATGAAAAAAGAATTAGGCGACATTATCAGTCGTAAAATTAAAGATCCACGTGTCGGATTTGTTACAGTAACAGATGTGCAAGTGAGTGGAGATTTACAAATCGCTAAAGTGTATATTTCTGTTTTAGGTGATGATGAACAGAAAGAAAGTACATTAAAAGGTTTAGCGAAGGCAAAAGGCTTCATTCGTTCAGAAATCGGCCAACGTATTCGTCTTCGTAAAACACCGGAAATTTCTTTCGAATTTGATGAGTCTATTGGATATGGTCATCGAATTGATACACTTTTACATGAAATTAATAAAGACGGTAAACGTGAAGAATAATGGATAGACATTTGTCTATCCATTTTTTCAATGAAAAATAAGTTTGGATAATTATTATGAAAGAATTATGATGAGGTGAACATATATGGAAGGTGTAGTATTATTACATAAGCCAAAAGGCATGACATCACATGATTGTGTATTTAAATTAAGAAAGATATTACGTGAGAAACGTATTGGTCATACGGGAACATTAGATCCAGATGTAACAGGGGTATTACCGATTTGTGTTGGACGAGCAACGAAGATTGCACAGTTTTTAACGAGTGAAACAAAAACATATGAAGGTGAAGTAACATTAGGATTTTCAACAACAACTGAAGATGCTTCTGGTGAAGTTGTGGAAACGACAAATGTAGATCGTAGTATTACTCGTAAGGAAGTAGAAGGAGTTCTCGCAGCATTAACAGGTACGATTGAACAAACGCCTCCAATGTTTTCAGCTGTAAAAGTTAATGGAAAAAAATTATATGAATATGCAAGAGCGGGACAAGAAGTTGAACGTCCAGTTCGTACCATTACAATTCATGAATTCGTATTACTTGATGACCGTGAAATGTTTGAAGGGGAAAACATTTCATTCCGTTTCCGTGTAACGTGTAGTAAAGGGACATATGTAAGAACGCTAGCAGTAATGATTGGTGAAAAACTAGGTTTTCCATCACACATGTCCCATCTTGTAAGAACGGCATCTGGTGAATTTTTACTAGAAGATTGCATATCATTTGAAGAAATTGAAGAAAACGTGCAAAATGGAACAGTAGAGTCTATCTTCATTTCAATTGATGAAGCGTTAAGTAAATTCCCAAAAATGGTTGTAGATGAAAAGCAAGCAGAAAAAATAAAAAATGGTATGTTCTTAAAGAATGAATTAGAAATAACAGCACCATTCATTACAGTATTTGATAAAAATGACCGTTGCTTAGCAATTTATGAGCATCATCCAAAACACCCTGGTATGCTAAAGCCAATGAAAGTACTTGTGAATAATCAAGAACTAAAGCTATAATGAATTATTGGAAGGATTATTACAGAAAAAGGTGAATTCAAGCGTGAAACTTATTCATTTAACTCATCCACATGAACAAAATAAATTAGAATTACCACCTACTGTAATGGCATTAGGATTTTTTGATGGCATTCATTTAGGGCATCAGTGTGTGATTCGAACTGCGAAACAAATAGCGGATGAACGCGGATATAAAAGTGCAGTTATGACATTTCATCCCCATCCATCTGTTGTTTTAGGGAAAAAGGAAGCGCATGTGGAGTATATTACACCGATGCGTGATAAAGAAAAAATAGTCGAAAACTTAGGAATCGATATATTATATGTTATTAAATTTGATGAATCGTTTGCAGGTTTATTGCCACAGCAATTTGTAGATGATTATATTATTGGTTTAAATGTAAAGCATGTAGTAGCAGGGTTTGATTATTCATATGGACGTTTAGGAAAAGGGAAGATGGAGACTTTACCATTTCATGCAAGAGGGGAGTTTACACAAACTGTGATTGAAAAAGTTGAATTTCAAGAAGAGAAGGTAAGTTCTACAGCATTACGAAAGTTAATTCGAAATGGTGAAATGGAACAAATTCCATCTATTTTAGGTAGAGCCTATACAGTGGGAGGAACGGTTGTACATGGCGATAAACGTGGACGACAAATTGGTTTTCCAACCGCTAATGTAGGTTTAAGTGATGAGTATTTATTGCCACCTGTAGGTGTTTATGCAGTGAGATTAAAAGTTCACGATGAATGGTACGATGGTGTATGTAATATTGGATATAAACCAACTTTTAAAGAAAATGAGCGTCAATTATCTATTGAAGTACACTTATTTGAATTCAACAAAGACATATATGATCAAAGTGTTACAGTTGAGTGGCATATGCGTATAAGAGAAGAGAAGAAATTCAATGGTATTGATGAGCTAGTTGAACAAATCGCAAAAGATAAGAAAACAGCACAAGAATATTTTGCGAGTGAAAAGAATATACTTGCTTTTTCAAATGAAAAGTAGTATTCTATGTTATGTACTTTATGACAACCATTGCTTGGCATTGCGACTCACCGACGCTTGCTCGGTAATTGGGGGTTTAATTAATAGGAGGTGAAATAGGATGGCTTTAACACAAGAACGTAAAAATGAAATCATTGCACAATTTAGAACTCATGAGACTGATACTGGTTCTCCAGAGGTTCAAATTGCTGTCCTAACGGAGCAAATTAACACTCTAAACGAGCACTTACGTACTCACAAGAAAGATCATCATTCACGTCGTGGTCTATTAAAGATGGTTGGTAAACGTCGTAACTTACTAACTTACCTTCGTAATAGCGATATCACACGTTACCGTGAATTAATCACAAAGCTTGGCTTACGTCGATAGTCAAAGAAGCGGGAATATTCCCGCTTTTTTGTTAGGTAAAAATATATCTTCTACGCTTTATAGCTTACTTAATTTTCGGCAATACTAGAGGTAGAATATTGTGATATACTATCCATTTACATAGAAGAATTGAATACTTTAAATTGAGAGGGGTACTTAAATGAGTCAAGAAAAGCAAGTCTTCTCGATAGATTTAGCTGGTCGCCAGCTAACAGTTGAAACTGGTCAGCTTGCAAAACAAGCGAACGGGGCAGTATTAGTAAGATATGGCGATACAGCGGTTCTATCTACAGCAACTGCATCAAAAGAGGCTAAAAATGTAGATTTCTTCCCACTTACAGTAAACTATGAAGAGCGTTTATATGCAGTCGGAAAAATTCCAGGCGGTTTTATTAAACGTGAAGGTCGTCCAAGTGAAAAAGCAATTTTGGCAAGTCGTTTAATCGACCGTCCAATTCGTCCGCTTTTCGCAGATGGTTTCCGTAACGAAGTACAAGTTGTCAGCATTGTAATGAGTGTTGATCAAGATTGTTCTTCTGAAATGGCAGCTATGCTTGGTTCTTCATTAGCGTTATCGATTTCAGATATTCCATTTGAAGGCCCAATCGCTGGTGCAACAGTTGGTCGTATTAATGGCGAATTCGTTATTAATCCAACAGTAGAACAGCAAGAACAAAGTGATATTCACCTTGTTGTAGCTGGTACAAAAGATGCAATTAACATGGTTGAAGCAGGAGCAGATCAAGTACCTGAGGAAACAATGTTAGAAGCAATTATGTTTGGACATGACGAAATTAAACGTCTAATTGCATTCCAAGAAGAGATTGTACAAGCTGTAGGTAAAGCGAAATTAGAAATAAAACTATATGAAGTTGATGCTGATCTTAACCAAGCTGTACGTGAGATGGCTGAGAAGGATATGCATTCTGCAATTCAAGTACATGAGAAACATGCACGTGAAGATGCAATCAACGTAGTGAAAAAGCGTGTAATTGAGCATTACGAAGCTGAGGAAGCTGACGCTGACACATTAGGACAAGTAAATGAGATTTTATATAAAATTGTAAAAGAAGAAGTACGTCGTCTTATTACAGTTGAAAAAATCCGCCCAGATGGCCGTAAAGGTGATGAAATTCGTCCTTTAGCATCAGAGGTTGGTATTTTATCTCGTACACACGGTTCTGGTTTATTCACACGTGGACAAACACAAGCATTAAGTATTTGTACATTAGGCGCTTTAGGCGATGTGCAAATTTTAGATGGTCTTGGTGTAGAAGAATCAAAAAGATTCATGCACCATTACAATTTCCCATCGTTTAGTGTTGGTGAAACAAGACCGATGCGTGGACCAGGTCGTCGTGAAATTGGTCACGGTGCACTAGGAGAACGTGCTCTTGAGCCTGTAATTCCATCTGAAAAAGATTTCCCATATACAGTACGTCTTGTATCTGAAGTGTTAGAATCAAATGGTTCTACTTCACAGGCAAGTATTTGTGGTAGTACTTTAGCAATGATGGATGCTGGTGTTCCACTTAAAGCTCCAGTTGCTGGTATTGCAATGGGTCTAGTTAAATCTGGTGAGCATTACACAATTTTATCTGATATTCAAGGTATGGAAGATCATTTAGGTGATATGGACTTTAAAGTAGCAGGTACAGCACAAGGTGTAACTGCACTGCAAATGGACATTAAAATCGATGGTTTATCTCGTGAAATTTTAGAAGAGGCATTACAACAAGCGAAAGTTGGTCGTGTGCACATTCTAAATCATATGCTATCTGTTATTGCAGAGCCACGTATTGAATTATCAGCTTACGCTCCAAAGATTATTACAATGACAATTAACCCAGATAAAATCCGTGACGTTATTGGACCGAGCGGTAAACAAATTAATAAAATTATTGAAGAAACTGGAGTTAAAATTGACATCGAGCAAGATGGTACAGTATTTATTTCTTCAATAAATCAAGAAATGAATGACAAAGCTAAGAAAATTATCGAAGATATCGTTCGCGAAGTACAAGTAGGTGAAATCTACGAAGGAAAAGTGAAACGTGTTGAGAAATTCGGTGCTTTCGTTGAATTATTCAGCGGTAAAGATGGATTAGTTCATATTTCTGAACTTGCACTTGAGCGTGTAGGTAAAGTAGAAGACGTTGTGAAAATCGGTGATGTAATTACAGTTAAAGTTATCGAGATTGACAAGCAAGGTCGCGTAAATCTATCTAGAAAAGTATTGCTAAAAGAAGAGCAAGAAAAAGAAGCTGCTAAAGAAGAAAACAAACAAGAGCAGCAATAAGTAAAAGCCAGTTCAACTGGCTTTTTTGTTATGTAAAAAACATGATGTACACATATTTTTATGTCAGTATAGGTATAGTTTTCATTATAACGCTCAAATTAACAAAGATAAGAAGAAAAATATTTTTTATTTAGTTAATGGGAGGGTTTATATGAAAGTTCGTATATTGGCATACATATGTGTATTTTTTTTATATGTCAGTTTAGGCTCTTATTCCGTTTTTGCACAGGATAACTTGTATGAAGAAATTCAAAAACATGCAAAACAATATGAGATTGCACCTCAAAATGCGATGATTGATAAGATATGGAAAGCAACACCTGGATATAATGGAAGACAAGTCGATATTGAAGCATCTTATAACAATATGAAGAAGCTAAGGAAATTTGATCAAAAACATCTTGAATTCAAGGAAGTATCACCGAGTGTCCACTTAGCAGATTTATCACCAGCCCCAATTTACAGGGGACATCCAAATAAAAAGATGGTTGGATTAACAATAAATGTGGCATGGGGAAATGAGTATTTGCCTCGTATATTAGAGATATTGAAAAAACATGATGTGAAGGCAACTTTCTTTTTGGAAGGACGTTGGGTGAAAGAAAATTTACGATTTGCAAAAATGATTGTCGATGCAAATCAAGAAGTTGGAAATCACTCTTATACACATCCTAATATGAAAACATTATCGTCTGATGAAATACGAGAACAGTTACAAAAAACAAATCGAATGATAGAAGCAGCCACGAATCAAAAAGTAAGATGGTTTGCCCCGCCTAGTGGAAGTTTTCGAGATGAAGTCGTACAAATTGCAGATGATTTCCAAATGGGAACGATTATGTGGACAGTAGATACAATTGATTGGAAGCGACCAGAGCCAGACGTATTATTGCAGAGAGTAATGAGAAAAATACATTCAGGTGCCATTGTATTAATGCACCCTACTTCATCTACAGCAGAAGCATTAGATACAATGATTACAAAATTGAAGGAACAAGGATATAGAGTGGGGAATATAACAGAATTACTGGATGAAAAACGTGTGGATTAAATACATTTGCATGACATTCATCCTTAAACTTGTTATCATTAAATAATAGCGTTAATTTAGAGAAACTGGTAGTAGGAGGAAAGTTTTTGATTAAAAAATATACTTGTAAAAATGGTGTAAGAATAGTTATGGAGAACATACCAACTGTAAGATCGGTTGCGATTGGTATTTGGATCCATGCAGGATCAAGAAATGAAAATGAAAAAAATAACGGGATTTCCCACTTTTTAGAGCATATGTTCTTTAAAGGGACGGAAACACGTAGTGCGCGCGAAATTGCGGAATCATTTGATAGCATTGGTGGGCAAGTAAATGCTTTTACTTCAAAAGAATATACATGTTACTATGCAAAAGTGTTAGATGAGCATGCTAAATATGCTTTAGATGTTTTAGCAGATATGTTCTTTAATTCAACATTTGATGAGGAAGAACTGAAAAAAGAGAAGAATGTCGTATGTGAAGAAATTAAAATGTACGAAGACGCTCCAGATGATATTGTGCATGATATGTTAACGAAAGCGACATATGAAACGCATCCGCTTGGATATCCTATTTTAGGAACAGAAGAAACGCTTGATACGTTTACAGGTGATACACTACGTCAATATATAAAAGATCATTATACACCTGAAAATGTAGTTGTTTCAGTTGCAGGAAATATTGATGAAGCATTTTTACAAACAGTAGAGCAATATTTCGGTAGTTATGAAGGAACAACGAACCGTGAACAAGTACATAGCCCAATTTTCCATTTTAATAAGGTAGCACGTAAAAAAGAAACAGAACAAGCTCATTTATGTTTAGGATATAAAGGCTTACAAATGGGACACGAAGATATTTATAACTTAATCGTATTAAATAACGTTTTAGGCGGTAGTATGAGTAGCCGTTTATTCCAAGAAGTACGTGAGCAACGTGGGTTAGCTTACTCGGTATTTTCTTACCACTCTTCTTATGAAGATACAGGTATGTTAACACTGTACGGTGGAACAGGTAGCCAACAATTAGATACACTGTATGAAACGATGCAAGAAACGCTAGAAACATTGAAAAATACAGGTATTACAGAAAAAGAGCTTATGAATAGTAAAGAGCAATTAAAAGGAAACTTAATGTTAAGTTTAGAAAGTACGAATAGTCGTATGAGCCGTAACGGTAAAAATGAATTGCTGCTTCGTAAGCATCGTTCACTTGATGAGATTATTGAAAGTGTAAACACTGTAACAAAACAAAATGTAGATGAGTTAATCCGCAATATGTTTACGGATGAATTCTCTGCTGCACTTATTAGTCCAGATGGAAAACTTCCAAAAGGAATAAAACTATAATTGATTTTTGTGATGTACTCGAAAATAACCGTATCTCTTTTAAATGAGATACGGTTATTTTTTTTAGACATACAGAATAGGTACTAATAATGGATAACTTAAATTGAAAATTCGGTAGGGGGAGAGTGTATGCGATTAAGTGAATTAAGTGGTAAAGAAATTGTAGATTTAGAAAGAGCGGAAAAAATGGGGATTTTAGGGCATCTAGATTTAGAAATTAATGAGAGCGATGGACAAATACAAGCGCTTATCATACCTGTTACAAAATGGGGAGGTTTTAAAAAAGGACAACAAGAAGTAAGGGTGGAATGGAGAGATGTTAAGAAAGTGGGGCATGACATGATACTTTGTGATATATCTGACCATTCAAATTCGGAGTGAAAGATGGCCATTTCGGCCGTCTTTTTTTGTATATATAAAGCTGATAAATCATATGTACTTTTTGTTTTTCAATCACCTCAAACTCGTACATTACATATGATGTGGAGGAAAAAGAAAAAGTAGGCACTTTTCTTATAAATGACAGAAAAAGAAGGTGAATTAGGGAATGTTGACTGAGATGCATATTGCTGTCATAGGAGGAGATGCAAGGCAGCTAGAAGTAATTCGTAAACTAGTTGAATTGGATGCGAAACTTTCATTGATAGGGTTTGATCAGTTGGATCATGGCTTCACAGGGGCAGCAAAAGAAAGTATACAAAATTTAGATTTTACTTCTGTAGATGCAATCATTTTGCCAGTTGCAGGTACAAATGCCAAAGGAGAAGTAGATACTATTTTTTCAAATGAAAAAGTTTCTATAACGAAAGAACAAATTGAAAATACACCAGAACACTTTACTATATATTCAGGTATTGGTACGCCTTACTTGGAAAATCTCGTATCTACTACAAACCGAAAACTTGTTAAATTATTTGATCGTGATGATGTGGCAATCTACAATTCTATTCCGACTGTAGAAGGCACATTAATGATGGTAATTCAACATACCGACTATACAATTCATGGGTCCAATGTAATGGTTTTAGGATTTGGTAGAACAGGGATGAGTGTTGCCAGAGCATTTCAATCATTAGGAGCCCACGTCAAAGTTGGAGCAAGACGATCGGAACATATTGCACGTATTACAGAGATGATGTTTTCTCCTTTTCATATGCAAAACATTGAGAAAGAAGTAGGAAATATGGATATTGTGATTAACACAATTCCACATCTCGTTGTGACAGCGAATGTTATTTCAAAAATGCCAGCTCATACGTTAGTAATTGATTTAGCTTCTAAACCAGGTGGTACCGACTTTAGATACGCAGAAAAAAGAGGAGTTAAAGCGCTATTAGCACCTGGATTGCCAGGGATTGTTGCTCCGAAAACAGCAGGACAAATTTTAGCGAACGTTCTTTCTCAGTTATTAGCAGAAGACGTAATAGCAAGAAAGGAGAATGGGGAATGAATTTAAAAGGGAAAAGAATTGGATTTGGTTTTACAGGTTCACATTGTACGTATGAAGAAGTGATGCCTCATTTAGAGAAATTAATTGCTGAGGGAGCAGAAGTACGTCCCGTTGTTTCTTACACTGTTCAATCAACAAATACGAGATTTGGTGAGGGAGCAGAGTGGATTAAAAAGATTGAAGAAACAACAGGATTTAAAGCAATTAATTCAATCGTTGGCGCAGAACCGCTAGGACCTAAAATTCCATTAGATTGTATGGTAATTGCACCACTAACAGGAAATTCAATGAGTAAATTTGCAAATGCAATGACAGATTCTCCAGTATTAATGGCAGCAAAAGCGACGCTGAGAAATGGTAAGCCTGTCGTATTGGCGGTTTCGACGAATGATGCTTTAGGATTAAACGGGGTAAATCTCATGCGCCTAATGGCCACAAAAAACATCTACTTCGTCCCATTCGGCCAAGACGCACCAGAGAAAAAACCGAACTCAATGGTAGCTCGTATGGAGCTACTGGAAGATACAGTATTAGAAGCGCTACAAGGAAAACAATTGCAACCGGTTGTCGTAGAAAAATTCAGATATATGAATTAAAAAACGAAAAAAAACGGACAATTTTTGATGAAACCATCATTCTTACTGTAGAATATGATAAAATTAACGTTATTAAGATTAGAAGGGGTATTGTATACTCCTTCTAATTCTAAGTTATAGAAGGATTGGTATCTAGAAAGGGGCATAGTGATGGAAAAGCAAAAAACTTTTCATGTCGCTGTAGTTGGAGCAACCGGCGCAGTTGGTGAACAAATGTTAAATACTTTAGAGAAACGAGAATTTCCAATCGGGAAATTAACGTTACTTTCATCTAAACGATCTGCAGGTAAGAAACTTGTATTTAAAGGCGAAGAATTTACAGTTCAAGAGGCGACTCCTGAAAGTTTTGAAGGAGTAGATATCGCACTATTTAGTGCTGGTGGATCTGTATCGAAACAATTAGCGCCAGAAGCAGCAAAGCGCGGTGCGATTGTTGTTGATAATACAAGTGCATTCCGTATGACAGAAAACGTGCCACTTGTTGTACCTGAAGTAAATGAAAACGACTTAAAAGAACATAATGGTATTATTGCAAATCCAAACTGTTCTACAATTCAAATGGTAGTAGCTCTTGAGCCAGTTCGTCAGCAATATGGTTTAAAACGAGTAATCGTTTCCACATATCAAGCTGTATCAGGTGCTGGTGCGGCAGCGATTGAAGAACTTCATGAACAATCACAAGCAATCTTAAATGGCGAAGAAGCTAAGGCGAATGTTTTACCTGTATCAGGTGATAAAAAACATTACCAAATTGCTTTTAATGCGATTCCACAGATTGATAAGTTCCAAGATAATGGATTTACATTTGAAGAAATGAAAATGATTAATGAAACGAAAAAAATTATGCATATGCCTGAATTAGAAGTAGCGGCAACATGCGTACGTTTACCAGTTGTATCAGGGCATTCTGAGTCTGTTTACATCGAAGTAGAAAAAGAAGGCGTAACAGTAGCAGAATTAAAGAGCTTACTTGCAAATGCAGAAGGTATTGTTCTGCAAGATAATCCAGAAGAGCAGTTATATCCAATGCCAGCTACTGCAGTAGGTAAAAACGAAGTATTCGTTGGAAGAATCCGTAAAGATTTAAATAACGATAAAGGATTCCATCTTTGGGTCGTATCTGATAACTTATTAAAAGGCGCTGCATGGAATTCTGTTCAAATTGCAGAGCGCTTAGTAAAATTACAATTAGTGTAAACGGCTAAGAGAAGGTGCAAAATATGAAAATAATTGTTCAAAAATTTGGTGGCACATCAGTACGTGATGAAAATGGACGTAAGCATGCGCTTCATCATATAAAAAAATCGTTAGCTGCTGGATATAAAGTAGTTACTGTCGTATCTGCTATGGGCCGTAAAGGTGAACCGTATGCAACGGATACGTTATTAAGTCTTGTAAATCAAGAGGAATCTACTATTTCTAAACGTGAGCAAGATTTATTATTATCATGTGGAGAGTTAATCTCTGCAATTGTTTTCTCTAATATGTTGAATGAGAACGGTATAAAAGCAGCTGCATTAAATGGTGCACAAGCTGGTTTTGTAACAAATGATGACTTTACGAATGCGAAAATCGTTGAAATGAATTGCGATCGTATACATGAAGAATTAGAAAATCTAGATGTAATCGTCGTTACAGGATTCCAAGGGCAAACGAAAAAAGGTGATACGACAACACTTGGACGCGGAGGTAGCGATACTTCAGCTTCAGCATTAGGTGTTGCGCTTCATGCTGAATTTATTGATATCTTCACAGATGTAGAAGGTGTTATGACTGCGGATCCTCGTATTGTAAAAGATGCACGTCATCTTCAAACGGTAACGTATAACGAAATTTGTAATATGGCTTACCAAGGTGCAAAAGTCGTTCATCCACGTGCGGTTGAAATTGCGATGCATGCAAAAGTACCGCTTCGTGTACGTTCTACGTATTCTGATAGCGAAGGTACGCTTATTGCAGCATACGATGGTGCTACAAAAGGGCAGGATGTAGAAGAACGTCCTGTTACAGGTATTGCCCACGTATCAAACGTAACGCAAATTAAAGTACTTGCAAAAGAAACGGCATATGATTTGCAACAACATGTATTTAAAGAAATGGCAAACGAAGGCATTAGTGTTGATTTAATTAACATTTCTCCTACTGGTGTAGCTTACACAGTAAATGATAATGTATCAGCTCGTGCTGTCGAAGTGTTGAAACAACTTGGATATGAGCCAATTGTGACAGAGCATTGTGCCAAAGTATCTATCGTTGGAGCTGGAATGGCAGGAATCCCAGGGGTTACTGCGAAAATCGTTACAGCTTTAGCAGAAAAAGGTATTCAAATTCTGCAATCGGCAGATAGTCATACGACAATTTGGGTTCTTGTAAAAGAAACTGATTTAGTGGAGGCTGTAAATGCATTACATAGTGCGTTTGAGCTTTCAAAAGAAAAGCAACTGGAACAATAAGGAGTGAGACCATGATAGATTTTGGGACAATTGCAACTGCGATGGTAACACCGTTTGATATAAACGGAAATATCGATTTTGCAAAGACAACGAAATTGGTAAATTATTTAATTGATAACGGTACAACAGCAATCGTGGTAGGAGGAACGACAGGTGAATCTCCTACATTAACTTCAGAAGAAAAAGTAGCGTTATATCGCCATGTCGTATCTGTTGTCGATAAAAGGGTGCCCGTAATCGCTGGAACAGGTAGCAATAATACACATGCCTCTGTTGACTTAACTAAAAAGGCAACAGAAGTTGGTGTTGATGCAGTTATGCTAGTAGCGCCGTATTATAACAAACCGAGTCAAGAAGGAATGTATCAGCACTTTAAAACGATTGCTGAAAGCACGCCACTTCCGGTTATGCTATATAACGTTCCAGGACGATCTATTGTACAAATCTCCGTTGATACAGTTGTTCGTTTATCAGAAATAGAAAACATTGTTGCGATTAAAGATGCAGGCGGCGATGTACTAACAATGACAGCAATCATTGAAAAAACAGCGGACGACTTTGCAGTATACAGCGGTGATGACGGTTTAACGTTACCGGCTATGGCGGTTGGAGCGAAAGGTATCGTTTCAGTAGCATCTCATGTTATCGGAAATGAAATGCAAGAAATGATTACAGCATTCCAAGCGGGAGAGTTTAAGAAGGCGCAAAAATTACATCAATTACTTGTAAGAGTAACGGATTCATTATTTATGGCGCCAAGCCCAACGCCAGTAAAAACAGCGTTACAAATGGTTGGATTAGATGTAGGTTCTGTACGTTTACCGCTTCTTCCATTAACAGAAGAAGAAAGAGTAACGTTACAATCTGTAATGCAATCTATTCCTCGTTAATAAGAAATGACCTAGTGTGAAACTAGGTCATTTTTATTTAGATTAAATATACGTGAGTGGTAAAAACAGCATAGTTAATGAGGTGTAATAAGAAGGGGACGGCATAATATTGGTTAGAAATTGATTATAGAGATCATGTGTTTTTAGTGAATAGTGCTTTATGTTTATATACAGAACACACATGTATATTTTTCCATTAATATCTTATATAAGTAGAAAAAATAATAGGTAGTATGTGGAAAAAAACCTCGCAAATTACAACCTCAATTTAGCTTCTTATCTAGTCTTTCATATAATTTAACTTGTGTTCTATTTCTTGTATCAGGTATAATATGGCTAAGTAGCTTAGTACGGGTATGCTTAGCAAAATTGGAAGAAATTATAATTTAATTAAATTTTCATATCATATCGAATAAGATATTTGATTTATATAATGAAAGAGAGGTGAAACCTGGTTTAAAAAATATACAAGGACATGATATCGCATAACGGTAAGGACATTCGTCTTGGACGGTGAATATATGGTGGTTGTAGAGTTTCCCCTGGTGTCTCTACAATTTTAGTGAAATCAGTGTTTGCAAGATTTTTAAACCAGGCAACAACATGAAGAGAAAAGAGAATGAGTCTGTTAAAGTATTTGCTCTTGGTGGAGTAGGTGAAATCGGGAAAAACATGTACTGTGTTGAAATTGATTCTGAAATCTTTATTGTAGATGCAGGATTAATGTTCCCAGGAGATGAAATGTTTGGGATTGATATCGTTATTCCTGATATTACATACTTAGTGGAAAATCAAGAGCGAGTAAAAGGTTTATTTATTACTCACGGTCATGAAGATCATATTGGTGGAATTGTTTATGTACTTCGTAAATTATCTATTCCAGTGTATGCAACGAAATTAACGGTAGGACTTATACAAGAAAAACTTGGTGAAGCGGGCATGTTAGGCCGTGTGGACTTAAAAACAATCGATTCAAATTCAACAGTAGAGTTTAATACTACAACAGTGTCATTCTTTGGAACGACACATAGTATTCCGGATTCTGTTGGTGTTTGTTTCCATACATCAAAAGGTGCTGTAGTGTATACAGGAGACTTTAAATTTGATCAAACTCCAATTGGAAATAATGGAGCAGATCTTGGGAAAATGGCACAAATCGGAAATGAAGGCGTACTTTGCTTATTATCTGATAGTACAAACGCTGAGCGTCCAGGCTATACAGGTTCGGAAAAAGAAGTTGGTGTAGAAATTTCTAAAGTGTTCTACGGTGCAGAAGGTCGTATTATCGTTGCTTCATTTGCATCGAACGTACATCGTATTCAACAAGTATTTGACGCGGCTGCCGAAACAGGAAGAAAAGTAGCGGTAGTAGGACGTAGTATGGTGAAAGTAGTAGACATTGCAAGACGTCTTGGTTATTTAGATGTTCCAGAAGGTATGGTTATTTCATTACAAGAAGTAGACAACTTCCCAGAGAAAAAGGTAGCTATTTTAACGACAGGTAGTCAAGGGGAACCGATGGCAGCACTTTCTAGAATGGCGAAGCAAGCTCATAAACAAATTTCAATTCGTAAAGGTGATACTGTTATTATTGCAGCTTCTCCAATTCCGGGGAATGAAATATCTGTATCGAAAATTATTGATTTGTTATTTAGAGCTGGAGCTGAAGTTATTTATTACGGTGAAAGAAAAGTTCACGTTTCAGGTCATGGTAGTCAAGAAGAATTAAAACTAATGTTAAATTTAATGAAACCGAAGTATTTTGTACCCGTACATGGTGAGTTTCGTATGCAAAAAGCACATGCATATTTAGCTGAAGATGTAGGTATCACAAGAGAAAATATCTTTATCGTAGAAAAAGGCGATGTAATTGCTTTTGGTGATAATGAAGCAAACTTAGTTGGTAAAGTGCAAGCTGGTAATGTCTTAATTGATGGATTAGGTGTAGGTGACGTTGGTAATATCGTTCTTCGAGATAGAAAGATGTTATCTCAAGATGGAATATTAGTAGTTGTTGTAACACTTGGTAAAGATGAAAAGAAAATTATCTCTGGTCCAGAAATCATTTCACGTGGTTTTGTATATGTTCGTGAATCAGAAGCATTAATTGAGCGATCTACAGAGATTGTACGCATGATTGTTGAGCAATCAATTAAAGAATATTCAATTGAATGGTCTATGTTAAAACAAAATATTCGTGAATTATTAGGGCAGTTCTTGTACGAAGAGACAAAGAGAAAACCTATGATTTTACCGATTATTATGGAAGTGTAAAAAAGATCACCTTTGCGGGTGATCTTTTTTCTTTTTAAACCCTATCGAATGAAATTTATAACTTAAGAAATAATAGTTATATACGAGTGAAAGGGGATGCGATATGACAGAACGTGATTGTTATACAAATGAAGAAAAAGAAGCTGGGCCGAAAGAAGTTCCGAAAGAAGCTTCAATAGTGGAGAAAATTCAACAGCTTGGACAAACGAATGTGCCGCAAATGAATGAATCACGTATTCATTGCTTAACAATCATTGGACAGGTGGAAGGTCATGTTCAGTTGCCACCGCAAAATAAAACAACAAAATATGAGCACATTATCCCGCAAATTGTCGCGATTGAGCAAAATCCGAAAATTGAAGGTTTGCTTTTAATATTAAACACAGTTGGAGGAGACGTTGAAGCAGGGCTAGCGATCTCTGAGATGGTAGCTTCGCTTTCGAAACCGACGGTATCTCTTGTTTTAGGCGGAGGGCATTCGATTGGTGTACCAATTGCAGTTTCGACTGATTATTCATTTATTGCAGAAACAGCGACGATGACGATTCACCCAATTCGTTTAACCGGTCTTGTTATAGGAGTGCCACAAACATTTGAGTATTTGGATAAAATGCAAGAAAGAGTCATTCGATTTGTGACGAAACATTCGAAAGTAACGGAAGATCGTTTTAAAGAACTTATGTTTGCGAAAGGGAATTTGACCCGAGATATTGGGACGAATGTAATTGGTGGAGATGCAGTGAAGTATGGTCTTATTGATGATGTGGGTGGCATTGGGAGTGCACTTCAAAAACTAAACGAATTAATAGAGACTCGCGCAGATGATAATGCAGAAGGAACGATGCTACAATGATTCTATATACAATTATGCCAGAGCAACTTGTATACCCTGCCGATTATTCGCAATGTGAAAGTCAAAAAGTTGTAAATATACATGGTGTTGAATTGATGGTTTCTGAAGAGGAACATGGGTGTTATTCTATTGTGCGTGTGTTAAGTACGAATCCATTGCACTACTTAGAGTATGAGCCTGGTCAGAAAATAACCTTTTAGCAAAAAGAAGGATTTTGTTCAGAAGCTATGGTATAATATAAAAAACAAGACGGTTGAGCAGCCATGAGTAGGGGGCTGCTTTCTTCTGTTTATTTAACATTTTACAAGAAGTGTAAAAATAGAAGATATAAAGACCTGAAAGAATAGAGAAAACAGACATATAAGTAGAGTTTTTTAGAGGTTGTCCTTATTTATATGTAGAACACGAGGTGAAGAAATGGCAAAACAAAAGCAAAGAGGGACGAAGGCAAAGGCAAGACGTACGATAAAGCCAACTCTATATTATGAAATCGTCGGTTTGGCTCTTTTTGCACTTTCAATCATTACGATTTTACAGCTAGGCGTTGTAGGGAAATCGTTTGTGTTATTTTTTCGCTTCTTCTTTGGTGAGTGGTACATAATTGGTGTGTTAGGTGTAATAGCTTTATCGGTTTCGTTTGTTATAAAACGTGGATGGCCGAACCTTTTAAATAAACGGTTAATCGGTTTTTATTTAATTGTATTGGCGATATTAATGTTCAGTCATATTACATTATTTAACCTTCTTACGAAAGATGGAGCAGTGCAAAATACTTCTGTTATTGTGAGTACGAAAGATAACTTCTTTCTTGAAATGAAAAAAGGGCCAGATAGCGTTCACTTAGGCGGTGGGATGTTTGGTGCGCTCATGTTCGCAACATGTTACTTCTTATTTGATGAAGTAGGAGCCTATATCATTGGAATTATTTTAGTTATTCTTGGAATACTTTGTATAACAAATAAGCATATTGGAGAAGTTCTTGCCCCGGTGGGTAGAATTCTTAGAAGTCAATTTCAAGTTATACAAGGGGATTATAAAGATTGGCGATCAAAAAGGATTGCTGAACAAACAGAAAAGAAAAAAACAACAAGAAGTTCAAGACACGCACGTGCTGTGGAGCAAGAAGAAGTGATTGAGCCGATGGAAGAGATGCAAATTGATCCCCCCATTATTTCAAATTTCACTGAGAATTATCCTGTAAATGAAGAAGAGGGTAAACGGATGGAAGAAGAACATGTAACAGATCCAATTACTTCACCGTTTATTGAAGAAGCTCCACCTATTGAAGAGCCTAAGAAAAAGCGTGGAGAAAAAATTGTGGAATCTTTAGAGGCGGAAACAAGTGCCCCACCGATGCAATTTTCAAATGTTGAAAATAAAGATTATAAGCTTCCTTCGCTTGATATATTAAAGTTCCCAAAAAATAAGCAAGTTACAAATGAAAATGCGGAAATTTATGAAAATGCTCGTAAATTGGAACGTACATTCCAAAGTTTTGGTGTGAAAGCGAAAGTGACAAAAGTACACAGAGGTCCTGCAGTTACGAAGTATGAAGTGTATCCTGATATGGGAGTGAAGGTAAGTAAAATTGTTAGTTTAAGTGATGATTTAGCGCTTGCTTTAGCTGCGAAAGACATTCGTATTGAAGCGCCTATTCCCGGGAAATCAGCTGTAGGGATTGAAGTTCCGAACTCAGAAGTTTCTATGGTAACACTTAGGGAAGTGCTGGACTCTAAGGCTAATAATCATCCAGAAGAGAAGTTGTTAATTGGACTTGGACGAGATATTACAGGTGAAGCTGTATTGGCCCGTTTAAATAAAATGCCCCATTTACTAGTAGCTGGTGCGACAGGTAGTGGGAAAAGTGTATGTATTAACGGGATTATAGTTAGTATTTTAATGCGTGCAAAACCGCATGAAGTAAAATTAATGATGATCGATCCGAAAATGGTAGAGTTAAATGTATATAATGGTGTGCCCCATTTGTTAACGCCAGTTGTAACTGATCCGAAAAAAGCATCGCAAGCTTTGAAAAAGGTTGTAAGTGAGATGGAACGCCGTTATGAGTTGTTTGCTCATAGTGGTACGCGGAATATTGAAGGGTATAACGATTATATTAAAGCGCATAATAATCAATCGGAAGCGAAACAACCTGAATTACCGTATATTGTAGTAATTGTGGATGAGTTAGCAGATTTAATGATGGTTGCTTCGTCGGATGTAGAGGATGCGATAATGCGCTTGGCACAAATGGCTCGTGCGGCTGGTATTCATTTAATTATTGCAACGCAGCGCCCATCGGTTGACGTTATTACAGGTGTTATTAAAGCGAATATTCCATCACGTATTGCATTCGCTGTATCTTCTCAAACGGATTCTCGTACAATTCTTGATGGTGGTGGCGCAGAGAAGCTGCTAGGTCGTGGAGATATGCTATTTATACCAATTGGTGCATCAAAGCCCGTTCGTGTACAAGGTGCATTTTTATCAGATGATGAAGTTGAGAGAGTTGTAGAATATGTTATTGGACAGCAAAAAGCACAATATCAAGAGGATATGATTCCACAAGATGTCCCTGAGACAAAGCAGCAAGTTGAAGATGAATTATACGATGAAGCAGTTCAGCTCGTAGTGGAAATGCAAACAGCGTCTGTTTCTATGTTGCAACGTAGGTTTAGAGTAGGTTATACGCGAGCTGCTCGTCTAATTGATGCAATGGAAATGAACGGTGTAGTAGGTCCATATGAGGGTAGTAAACCGAGAGAAGTGCTCATTAATGATGTACAAGAAAAAAGTTCTTAAAAAAAGCCTAATTGTTTTTGCAATTAGGCTTTTTTATATACTGTTTTTGTTATATACTATATTCAACAAGAAAGAAAGGGCTTACATTCAAGTCGATTCTTTAGAATACGAATGCTATGAGTGTGTCTTTTTATAAATGTTCGATATTCATTGTAGAAAAATGTTAAATTTTGTTGACACGTATGAGAGCAAGTGGTAAGATTACTTCGAAAAGAATCACTGCCTCATATAATCTTGGAGATAAGGTCCATAAGTTTCTACCTGGCAACCATGAATTGCTAGACTATGAGGGGAAAAGTGTGTAACAAAGGATGTAAGGGATCTTTGTGCCGAACTTTTTCTCGAAAAGAGGAATGTTTATGGTGCAAAGTTTTTTTTATGCAGTAAAGAGTGAAAATTTTATCTAAAAAAATTATTAATATTTATTCGACAATTGTGTTTATTTTTAGTAATTAGTCATGTTTACTATGTTGTAAGTTGAAAAAAGAGAAAAGAAGTCTTACATCAGAGGTCGAATAATTGAAATGCGGGGGAGTCTTATGTCAGTAAAATCCGATAGTCGTCACCTATATTTACGGGTGATTGATCACATCAAAGAAAAAATTAAAGATGGGGCTTACAAAGAAAGACAAAAGCTGCCATCAGAGTTTGATTTAGCGAAAGAACTTGGCGTAAGTAGAGCTACTTTAAGGGAAGCATTGCGTATTTTAGAAGAAGAAAATGTTGTCATTCGTAGACATGGTGTAGGGACGTTTGTAAATGCAAAGCCATTATTTTCTTCTGGAATAGAACAACTTTCTAGTATTACAGATATGATTTCTAGTGTGGGGAAAACACCAGGAACAATCTTTTTATCATCATCTACAACAACTTTAACCGAAGAAGAAAAAGAGAAGTTTAATAGTGAAGATGGTTTTAATGCAGTGATGATTGAGCGTGTGCGTACAGCGGATGGGGAACCTGTTGTATATTGCATTGATAAACTTGCAAAAGAAATATTGCCGGATTTATCGGGCTACAATGAAGAATCATTACTTACAGTGATACATAATAACACGCATAAGCGCATAACGTATGCGGTTGCTCATATTGAGCCGATTGGTTACCATCCGAAAATCTCACCGATTTTAGAATGTGAGCCTGAAACAGCACTGCTTGTATTAAAACAAATGCACTATGATCAAAATGATGAGCCAATCTTATATTCTATTAATTACTTTAGAGCTGATAAGTTTAGCTTCCACGTATTAAGAAAACGTATGTAAGTAAGTTCCTTTTTAGGGAGGTGACAGCAAGAAGTAAGGGACAGCAGCGTAAGAAGAAATATATATATCATTTTAGGAGGGGTTTCTAGTATGAAGAAAAAAGCAGGTCTTTTATTATCATTAACATTAGCAGCAAGTACAGTTTTAGGTGCATGTGGTAACTCGGATAAAGCGAGCAGTGACAAGAAAGACAGTAAAGACAATAAAGATTTCAAAGTCGGTATGGTAACAGATGTTGGAGGCGTTGATGATAAATCATTCAACCAATCTTCTTGGGAAGGGCTAAAAAAGTTTGGTAAAGATAACGATTTAAAGGAAAAGACAAATTATCGTTACCTACAGTCTGAAAAAGAAGCAGATTATATTCCGAACTTAAAGAAATTTTCAAAAGATAAGTATGATTTATCTTTCGGAATTGGTTATAAATTAGAAGGTGCAATTAAAGAAGTAGCAAAAGAATCTCCAAAACAACAATTCGCAATCGTTGATACTGTTGTAGATGCACCAAACGTAACAAGCATTACATTTAAAGATCATGAAGGCTCATTCCTTGTAGGTGCGGTAGCAGCTATGTCAACGAAATCGAATAAAGTAGGATTTGTTGGTGGAATGAAGAGTGATTTAATTAGTAAATTCGAAAATGGATTTAAAGCTGGTGCAAAGGCAGTAAATCCAAATATTGAAATCGTATCTGAATATGCAGAAGCATTTGATAAACCTGAAAAAGGTACAGTTCTTGCTTCAGCAATGTATGGTCAAGGTGTAGATGTAATTTATCATGCTGCTGGTGGTACAGGTAATGGTGTATTCACTGAAGCGAAAAACCGTAAGAAAAAAGGTGAAAACGTTTGGGTAATCGGTGTTGACCGTGACCAAAACCAAGAAGGTATGCCTGAAAACGTAACATTAACTTCAATGGTAAAACGTGTAGATATCGCTGTTGAAAAAGTTGCACAAGAAGCGAAAGACGGTAAATTAAAAGGCGGTAAAATAGAAGCGTTTGGCTTAAAAGATGACGGCGTTGGTATTGCAAAAACAACTGACAACGTGAAAAAAGTTAACCCTGAAATTTTAACAAAGGTAGAAGAGTTTGAAAAGAAAATTACAGATGGTGCAATTAAAGTACCAGCTACAGATAAAGAGTATAAAGAATATGAAGCTTCTCTAAAAAAATAAATAGAGAAATAGCAAAGGTTAGTTCTATGAACTAACCTTTGTATGTATAAAACTTCCGAATTGCTTAATAAGTTAATAGTGTAATAGGGGAATGTTCCCTGTTAAAAGGAGGAACACAATGGAATACGTAATTGAGATGAATAACATTACGAAAGTATTCCCAGGCATTGTAGCGAATGATGATATTACGCTGCAAGTAAAGCAGGGAGAAATACACGCTTTACTTGGAGAAAATGGTGCAGGGAAATCCACATTGATGAATGTACTATTTGGTTTGTACCAGCCAGAACAAGGTGAAATTAAAATTAAAGGAAAAACTGTAAAGATTACAAATCCGAATATAGCAAATGACCTTGGTATTGGAATGGTACATCAGCACTTTATGCTTGTTCATAATTTTACAGTTACAGAGAATATTATTCTCGGAAACGAACCGAAGAAAAAAGGGAAAATTGCTGTTGAGGAAGCTGCTAAAGAAATTCAAAAACTGTCTGAACAATACGGTTTAGCTGTAGATCCATATGCGAAAATACAAGATATTTCTGTCGGTATGCAACAGCGTGTTGAGATTTTAAAAACACTTTACCGCGGGGCAGAAATTTTAATATTTGATGAACCGACAGCTGTGTTAACACCACAAGAAATTCATGAGCTAATTCAAATTATGAAAAAACTTGTGCAAGAAGGGAAATCTATTGTTCTTATTACACATAAGTTGAAAGAAATTATGGAAGTTTGCGATCGTTGTACGATTATTCGTAAAGGAAAAGGGATTGGAACGGTTGACGTTGCAAATACGGATGAAAATAAACTTGCAGAATTAATGGTCGGACGTCAAGTGAATTTTAAAACAGAAAAAATAGACGCGAAGCCAAAAGAAGAGGTACTTTCAATTGCAAACCTTGTTGTTCACGATGCACGTCAACTACCTGCTGTAAAAGGCCTTGACTTAACTGTTCGTGCGGGGGAAATTGTTGGTATTGCAGGAATTGATGGAAACGGACAAAGTGAATTAATAGAAGCAATTACTGGTTTACGAAAAGTTGAGTCAGGTTCTATTGCAATTAAAGGGAAAGAAATAACAAATTGGCCTGTTAGAAAAATAACAGAAGAAGGAATTGGGCATATTCCAGAAGATCGTCATAAACACGGACTCGTTCTTGATTTTTCTGTTAGAGATAATATAGTTTTGCAAACGTACTATAAAAATCCGTTTTCAAAGAAAGGGATTTTAAATTTCAGCAAAATTACAGAAAAAGCAAAGGCACTTATTGAACAGTTTGATGTACGTACACCTAGTGAGCAAACGTTAGCTCGTGCACTATCTGGGGGAAATCAGCAAAAGGCAATTATTGCACGTGAAGTAGACCGTGATCCAGATTTATTAATTGCAGCACAGCCGACACGTGGTTTAGATGTAGGGGCAATTGAATTTATTCATAAGAGATTAATAGAGCAAAGAGATAAAGGAAAAGGTGTATTACTTTTATCACTAGAGTTAGAGGAAATTTTAAATGTTAGCGATCGAATTGCTGTTATTTATGAAGGAACAATTGTAGCGATAGTTGATGCGAAAGAAACGAATGAACAACAGCTTGGATTGTTAATGGCTGGAGGAACAAAGAAGGAGCAGGTGGGTACAAATGGCTAAAAAACTTTTAACAGAACGAACGATAAATATTTTAGTCCCAGTACTATCCGTTATTTTTGGCTTACTTGTAGGAGCAATTGTAATGCTAGTTAGTGGCTATGACCCAATTGTTGGTTATAGTGCGCTTTGGACAGGCATGTTCGGCAGTCCAAGTGCGATTGGTGAAACACTTCGTACAATGATACCGCTTATTCTTGCTGGTTTATCGGTGGCGTTTGCATTTCGTACAGGTTTATTTAATATCGGGGTAGAGGGTCAATTGTTAGTTGGTTGGCTTGCAGCGGTTTGGTTCGGTTATGCAGTCTCGCTACCAGCTGTTCTTCACATTCCATTATCTATTTTATTCGCAGCGTTAGTAGGCGGAATCTGGGGTTTCATCCCTGGATATTTAAAGGGAAAGTTTCAAGTTAATGAAGTTATTGTAACAATTATGATGAACTATATCGCGTTATATGTAACATATGATATTATTAAGCGCTTTTTACACGAGGGTAATGATAAAACGTACGACATTAAAGAGAGTGCGTCATTATCTTCAGACTGGCTTGCATCCATTACTGACGGTTCACGCCTTCACTGGGGAATTATTGTAGCAATTTTAATCGCTATTTTAATGTGGTTCTTATTAGATCGAACAACTTTAGGTTATGAATTAAAGTCAGTAGGATTTAATCAACATGCTTCTCAATATGCAGGGATGAAAGTTTCTCGTAATGTAGTATTTTCCATGACAATTGCTGGTGCGTTCGCAGGGATTGGTGGAGCGATGGAAGGATTAGGAACATTCCAAAGCATGACAGCGATGTCCTCCTTTACAGGGGTAGGGTTTGACGGGATTGCCGTAGCCTTACTTGGAGGAAATAATCCGTTTGGTATTATCCTTTCAGCTTTATTATTTGGTGGTTTGAAAAGTGCTTCCCCTCAAATGAACTTTGAGGCAGATGTGCCATCAGAGCTTATAAACGTAATTATTGCATGTATCATCTTCTTTGTTGCATGTAGTTATGTGTTAAGATGGGCGCTTACACGCATGAGCAAGGAGGGGAAATAAATGAGCTTTTTAGATATATTAGCCATTCTTGTGACGGGTACGTTATATACATCGGCACCTATAATTTTCACAGCACTAGGTGGTGTATTTAGTGAACGATCGGGTGTTGTAAATATCGGATTAGAAGGACTAATGCTATTTGGTGCATTTATTGGAGTTGTTACAAACTTATTAATGGGTGATACTTGGGGAACGATGACTCCGTGGATTGCGTTATTGTTTGCGGCAATTGGTAGTGGTTTATTTGCATTACTTCATGCAGTAGCATCTATTACATTCCGAGCGGATCAAGTTGTAAGTGGTGTAGCAATTAACTTCTTATCTCTTGGTTTAACAGTATTTGCAATTAAGAAGATCTTTGATAAAGGGCAGACTGACTTTATTCAGTACCGTATTGAAAAGATTGATATTCCAGGTCTTTCGGATATTCCGGTTATAGGAAAAATATTCTTTTCAAATGTACCAATAACGTCGTATATTGCGATTATTTTAGCATTTGTTGTTTGGTATGTTATTTATAAAACACCGTTTGGTCTTCGATTGCGTGCTGTTGGTGAACACCCAATGGCAGCGGATACGATGGGGATTAACGTATATAAAATGCGCTATATCGGCGTTTGTATATCAGGGGTGTTTGCCGGAATTGGTGGGGCGATTTTTGCAATGTCCATTTCTAATAACTTCTCAGGGGCAACTATTACAGGACAAGGTTTCTTAGCTTTAGCTGCTATGATCTTTGGGAAGTGGAATCCGCTAGGCGCACTGGGTGCAGCTCTATTCTTTGGTTTTGCTCAGTCTCTTAGTGTAACGGGTGGAACAATTCCTGTATTAGACCAGATTCCAAGTGTTTTATTAACGATATTACCGTATGTATTCACAATATTAGCACTTGTCGGTTTTGTAGGTCGTTCTGAAGCTCCAAAAGCATTAGGAACTCCTTATGAAAAAGGAAAACGATAAGTAATTTGTAAGTAGAAAAAAGCTCGCACATTAGTGTGAGCTTTTTTACATAGAATATATGTAATACGAAATTTTACTATGTTCCTTACATATTATAGTTTTTAGAAAAAGTCATTTGTAAGCATAATAAGGAAGAAAAATTGGTTTTTTATTTCTAAAAACTGTATATTGAAGAGGAATATTCCTATATACGTAAAGGAGGGCTATAAATGAAACTAATGGAACAACAATTACATGAGTTAGGTGGTTTGCGAGTACATATTATTCCGACTGATAAATATAAAACAAATACCTTTGTATTTCGTTTTAAAGCACCTTTAAATGAGGAGACGGTGACAGAGCGTGCCCTATTGCCATACGTATTGCAAAGTGCGACAGAAAAACTTCCTTCTGTAATTCGTCTTCGTCAATATTTAGAAGAATTATACGGATCTTCTTTGGGAGTAGATGTAAGTAAAAAAGGGGAAGACCATATCATCTCCATTTATGTAGACATTGCAAATGAAGTATATTTACACGATGCACCACCGTTATTTGAAAAAGCGCTTTCTATGTTATCGGATATTGTTTTACATCCAGCAACAGAGGGGAATAGTTTCCTACCTTCTATTGTAGAAAGTGAAAAAAGAGCGCTTTTGCAGAGAATTGAAGCTACTTATGATGATAAAATGCGCCATGCAAATGAGCGTTTAATCGAAGAAATGTGCAAAGTAGAACCGTATCGATTAAGTGCAAATGGAAAAAAAGAGAGTGTTACTTCTATTACAAATGAAAGTTTGTATCAATATTATCAAAAGGTGTTAGCGGAAGATGAAATGGATCTATATATTATTGGTGATATTTCAGAAAACGCAGTTGATCTTGTAAGTAAGTATTTTTCTATTACAGCGCGTCCTGTGAGAGAAAGAAACGTACTCCTTCATAAGCGAAATAATGAAGAAAAAGAAGTTGTTGAAAAACAAGAATTAAAACAAAGTAAATTACACATTGGTTATCGTACGTTTGTCACATATAAAGATGAAGATTATTTTGCACTGCAATTGTTCAATGGGCTATTTGGAGGTTTTTCTCATTCGAAGTTATTCGTAAATGTCCGTGAAAAGAATAGTTTAGCGTACTATGCAGCATCAAGATTTGAAAGTCATAAAGGCTTGTTGTTTGTTATGTCAGGGATTGAAGCAAAAAATTATGAAAAAGCAGTTGAAATTATTAAAGAACAAATGCTTGCGATGCAAAATGGTGATTTTTCTGAAGAAGAGATGCATCAAACGAAAAGTGTCATTCAAAATCAAATATTAGAAGCAATTGATACGCCACGTGGATTTGTGGAAATGCTATATCATGGTATTATTTCAGATCGTACACGTCCAGTTGAAGAATGGCTAACAGGTATAGAAAGTGTGACGAAAGAAGAGATTGTGAAAGTTGCTAAAAATATTGAACTAGATACAATTTACTTTTTACAAGGAACGGAGGGAGAATAAATGGAGAAGATTGTTTATGAGCAATTAAAAGAGACGCTCTATTATGAAAAACTTCCGAATGGATTAGATGTATATGTTTTACCGAAGCAAGGATTTAATAAAACATTTGCAACGTTTACGACAAAGTATGGTTCTATGGATAATACATTCGTACCATTAGGTAAAGAAGAAATGATTCGTGTACCTGACGGAATTGCGCATTTTCTTGAGCATAAATTATTTGAAAAAGAAGATCACGATGCTTTTCAATTGTTTAGTAAACAAGGAGCATCGGCAAATGCTTTCACATCCTTTACAAGAACAGCTTATCTTTTTTCATGCACATCAAATGTAGAACAAAATTTAAATACGTTGTTAAATTTCGTACAAGAGCCTTACTTCTCTGAAAAAACTGTTGAAAAAGAAAAGGGGATTATCGGACAGGAAATTCAAATGTATCAAGATAATCCAGATTGGCGCTTATACTTTGGATTAATTGATAGCTTGTTTGTAAAGCACCCCATTAAAATTGATATTGCAGGGACAATCGAGTCTATTAGTAAAATTACGAAAGACCTATTATATGAATGCTACGAAACATTTTATCATCCGAGCAATATGTTACTATTTGTTGTTGGTGCAATTGATCCAGAGGAAACAATGGACTTAGTGCGTGAAAATCAAGCGAAAAAAGATTATAAAAATCAGCCGGAAATTGTACGTTCATTTGAAGATGAACCAAATGAGGTAAATGAAAAGAAGAAAATCATTTCAATGCCTGTACAAACACCGAAATGTTTAGTCGGTATTAAAGCGACAAATTTAAAAGAAAAAGGGAAAGCTCTTTTAAAACAAGAAATCGCGCTTACGTTACTTTTAGATTATTTATTTGGAAAAAGCTCGGTTCATTACGAATCGTTATATAATGAAGGGCTTATTGATGATTCGTTCTCGTATGATTATACGGAAGAGAATAACTTCGGTTTTGCAATGGTTGGCGGTGATACGAAGCAACCGGATGAATTGGAAAAGCGTTTGAAAGATATTTTATTAAACACAAATTATGATCAATTAGATGAGGCAGCATTAGAACGAGTAAAGAAAAAGAAAATTGGTGGCTTTTTACGCTCGTTGAATTCACCGGAATATATTGCAAATCAATTTACGCGATATGCGTTTAATGAATCTAGCTTGTTTGATGCATTGACTGAATTAGAAAGTCTAACTGTTCAAGATTTACAAGAAGTAGCGAAATTATTATTATCAGAAGAAAAAATGAGCGTTTGTCAAGTTTTACCGAAAAAATAAAATTTAAAAGATACCCTCATCTTATCATTGATAAATTGTAAGATGAGGGTATTATTTAGTTATATGAAAAATGAGCTTGTAGAGATAAGAGAGGGTAATTATGAAAAAGTATGCATTAGTAACTGGAGGGAGCGGAGGGATTGGCTCTGCTATTTCAAAACAATTAATTCAAGATGGATATACTGTATATGTTCATTACAATAACAGTGAAGACAAGGTAAATGAGTTACAGAAGGAATGGGGTGAAGTGATTCCTGTTCAAGCGGATTTAGCTTCTAATGATGGGGCAGAGCAGTTGTGGGGACAAATTGAACATCCTATTGATGTTATCGTATACGCAGCTGGGAAGAGTATCTTTGGATTAGTGACAGATGTAACAAATGATGAGTTGAATTATATGGTAGAACTTCAAGTTAAGAGTGTATATAAATTACTATCAATGGCACTTCCACCTATGATTGGGCGGAGAAGTGGAAATATTGTAGTTGTTTCATCTATATGGGGGCAAATAGGGGCTTCTTGTGAAGTGTTATATTCAATGGTAAAGGGAGCACAAAATTCATATGTGAAAGCTTTAGCAAAAGAGGTTTCTTTAAGTGGATTGCGTGTGAATGCAGTAGCACCAGGTGCAATCGAAACGGAAATGTTAAGTGTCTTTTCTGAAGAAGATAAGATTGGCATTGCTGAAGAGATACCATTAGGCAGAATAGGTTTACCAGAAGAGGTAGCAAAGACAGTTTCATTTCTCGTATCACCAGGAGCATCTTACATAACTGGACAAATTATCGGTGTGAATGGTGGCTGGCATTGTTAAAAAATTCTTACATAAAAAATGAAAAGTTGCACAAATTAAGCATGATTTTATTACTCAATAGTGAGGTGCTTAATTATGTCAGTGTTAGATAATTTTGATCAGTGGAAGAGCTTTTTAGGAGAACGTTTAGAACAAGCGGAAGGAAAAGGGCTTAATAATGGTGCCGTATCAGATATGGCATTTCGTGTTGGCGATTATTTAGCAAATGAAGTAGAAGCGCGTAACGATCAAGAAAAATTATTGTCTGAGCTTTGGAAAGTTGCTGATGAACAAGAGCAGCATACAATCGCAAATTTAATGGTTAAGTTTGTACAACATAAGTAAAAGTAGAGAGGAGAATCTCCTCTCTACTTTTTTTGTATAATAATTACACGGGAGAGATTATACATTTAGCTTCCCTATTAAGGTGAAATCATATAATATAGTACGTAGGTGTAAAGTAAGCAAGGGGAGTGATCTTGGATGATTGAATGGTATTTTGAATATGAAATACATAAAAACCGACCTGGCTTGCTTGGTGACGTTTCTTCGTTAATCGGTATGCTCGGCATTAATATTGTCACAATTAATGGTGTTGATAATGCACGACGTGGGTTACTCCTTATGTGTGATAATCAAGAGCAGATCTCTAGACTTGAATCAATTTTAAATACGATGGATAACATAACGGTAACGAAATATCGTCCGCCAAAGCTAAGGGATAAACTAGCGGTTAGACATGGTAGGTACATACAACGAGATGCAGATGACAAGAAAACATTTCGTTTTGTGCGTGATGAATTAGGATTACTTGTAGACTTTATGGCGGAAATCATGAAAAAAGAAGGCCATAAACTAATTGGGATACGAGGAATGCCTCGTGTCGGAAAAACAGAATCCATTGTTGCCGCAAGTGTTTGTGCAAATAAACGATGGTTATTTGTATCATCTACTCTCATTAAGCAAACTGTTCGTAGTCAATTGATTGAAGATGAGTATAGCGATGACAATATTTTCATCCTAGATGGAATTGTGTCAACAAAGCGTGCCAATGAAAGGCATTGGCAACTCGTTCGTGAAATTATGAGATTGCCTGCAACGAAAGTTGTGGAACATCCTGATGTATTTGTGAGTCAGTCAGAATACACATTGGATGATTTTGATTATATTATCGAGTTACGTAACGATTATGATGAAGAAATTCAATATAATTTAGTAGATGAAATTGAGCAAGGTACGCAAAATAATTTCTCTATGTTCGACTTTTAAAGAAATATTGAGGTGTTAGTAGTGACAGAATTAGGACAAAAGCTGAAAGAAGCAAGAGAAGCAAAAGGCTTGTCTATTGATCAGCTGCATGAGATTACAAAAATTCAAAAACGCCATTTAGTAGCGATTGAAGAAGGCAATTATGACGTATTGCCAGGAGCTTTTTATGCACGTGCATTCATTAAACAATACGCAGATGCGGCTGGATTAAATGGAGAGGAACTGCTTGTAGAATATCAGAGTACGATACCACAATCTGAAAATCGTGATGTTCCACAAGTATCAACTGGACAAAAAACACAAGAAACAATGCAAAAATCTTCATCATTGCCAATGGCAGATCATATGCCGAAAATCTTAATTGCATTGTTAGTAATCGCATTTGGAGTCGTAGTTTGGTTTGTTATTCAAGCACTGACTGGTAAAGATGACGGACGAGTTCCGGCTACTCAAAGTGAGAAAATTGAAGTTAAAAAAGCAGAAAATTCTCCGCTAGATACGAAGAAAGATGAAGCGAAAGCGGAAGAACCAAAGAAAGAAGAGCCAAAGAAAGAAGAGCCAAAGAAAGAAGAGCCAAAGAAAGAAGAGCCAAAGAAAGAAGAGCCAACTGGACAACAAGAAGTAAAAGTAGTTGGAACAAGTGGTAAGGTATCTACTTTGGAAATTCATAATAATAAAACATTAGAACTGGAAATTTCAGCGAAGGGTACAAGTTATGTAGATGTTAAGGACGATGCGGGTAATGAAATTCTAAACACTACAGTACAAAGTGGTCAAACAGAAAAACGAGATTTATCAACAGCAAAAGAAGTGCGACTTAATATTGGAAATGCAACGAATGTTGAAGTTAAACTGAATGGCCAAGTGGTCGCTTACCCATTGGATCCAGAAAAAGAACTTCACCAAAGATTGGTGATAAAAAACCAAGGGGTAGAGCAACCTGCACAATAACAGTCATCGCTTCGATGACTTTTTTCAATGAACAAATGTTTTTGATATGATGGAGGAATAGCTGTGAATTTACCAAATAAAATTACAATATCTAGAATCTTCTTAATCCCAGTTTTTATGGTAATTATGTTAGCACCCTTTGATTGGGGTTCATACACAATTGGTGATGTAGATCTACCAATTCAACACTTAGTAGGGGCGCTTATCTTTATTATTGCCTCAGCTACAGATTGGATTGATGGACATTACGCAAGAAAGTATAATCTTGTAACAAACTTAGGGAAATTCCTTGACCCGTTAGCAGATAAATTACTTGTTTCGGCAGCACTTATCACATTAGTCGAGATGGGATCTGTACCAGCTTGGATCGTTATAGTAATTATAAGCCGTGAGTTTGCTGTGACAGGTTTACGACTTGTACTTGCTGGAACAGGGGAAGTCGTTGCAGCGAATCAATTAGGGAAAATTAAAACATGGACACAAATTATCGCGATTGCGGCATACTTATTACACGATGTACCTTTAAATTTAATCCATATTCCAGTTGCTGATATCTTTATATGGATTGCATTAATTTTTACTGTTATTTCAGGATGGGATTATTTCTGGAAAAATAGAGCTGCTTTTGTAAACTCAAAATAGAAGTTTATGGGGGAATTGGGATGAATGCTGAAATTATTGCGGTTGGAACGGAATTATTACTTGGACAAATTGCAAATACAAACGCCCAGTTTTTATCTGAAAAGTTAGCTTCAATTGGCATTAATGTGTACTACCATACTGTAGTTGGAGATAATAACAAACGATTACAGCAGGCGATTGAAGTTGCAGAAGAACGTGCGGATATGCTTATTTTTACAGGTGGATTAGGCCCGACAAAAGATGATTTGACGAAGGAAACAATTGCGTCTAGCTTAGGGGAAGAGCTTGTATATGACGAAAATGCATTAGCATTAATAAGCGATTATTTTAAGCGTACAGGTCGTGAGTTCACTGAAAATAATAAAAAGCAGGCACTCGTTTTGAATGGAGCAACTGTATTTGCAAATGATCACGGTATGGCACCTGGTATGGGTTTAAATAAGAACGGAAAAGTTTATATTTTATTACCAGGACCACCGAAAGAAATGAGGCCAATGTATGTAAGTTATGTAGAGCCTTTTTTACGTAACTTTACAACAGGAGAAAACATTTATTCTCGCGTGCTTCGCTTCTTCGGAATTGGGGAATCTCAATTAGAGGTGAAAGTTCAAGATTTAATTGATGGACAAACGAACCCGACAATCGCCCCGCTTGCGAATGATGGAGAAGTAACATTACGTTTAACTGCGAAGCATCAAAATGCTCATGAAGCGGAGAAACTCATTCAGCATATGGAAGATTTGATTTTAGAAAGAGTAGGAGAATTTTTCTACGGGTATGACCAAGAGTTTCTGCACTATAAGGCGATAAAGTTATTGAAGAAAAAAGGATTAACTTTAGCGTGTGCAGAAAGTTTAACAGGTGGTCTCTTCGGTAATCAAGTAACAGAAAGTGCTGGTGTGTCTTCAGTATTTAAAGGCGGTGTCATTTGTTATCATAATGATGTGAAGCAACATGTTTTACATGTACCTGAGGAAGTGTTGTCTACTGACGGTGCAGTTAGTAAAGAATGTGCTCGTTATCTTGCTGAAAATGTTAAAGAATTATTAAAAGCGGATATCGGAATTAGTTTCACTGGGGTAGCAGGACCAGATGCTTCAGAACATAAAGAGCCGGGAACAGTATTTGTTGGATTGGCGATTAAAGACGAACCAACTGTAGTCTTTCCTCTAAATTTAAGCGGAAGTCGTCAACAAATTAGGGAACGCTCAGCAAAATATGGGTTTTATCATTTGTATAAAAAGCTAGAAGAGATATAAGTCTCTTCTAGCTTTTTTTAATGGTTAAATGCAGTTTTATGTAATGGAAAATAAAAAAATCGAATAAATGTTCGATTTTTGTTGGCAAATTGAATTGAAAATAGGTATAATAAGATTAGCAATTCAGTTAAGGAGGAATTTTGAATGAGTGATCGTCAAGCGGCATTAGATATGGCGTTAAAACAAATAGAGAAGCAATTCGGTAAAGGATCAATTATGAAATTAGGAGAACAAGCGGAGCGTAGAATTTCTACAATTTCAAGTGGTTCTTTAGCACTTGATGTGGCACTAGGGGTAGGCGGATACCCACGTGGCCGTATTATTGAAATTTACGGACCTGAAAGTTCAGGTAAAACAACAGTTTCATTACATGCAATCGCTGAAGTACAGCGTCAAGGTGGACAAGCAGCGTTTATTGATGCGGAGCATGCAATGGATCCTGTATATGCACAAAAATTAGGCGTTAACATAGATGAATTACTATTATCACAGCCTGATACAGGGGAGCAAGGACTAGAAATCGCAGAAGCACTTGTACGAAGTGGCGCGGTTGACATTATCGTAATTGACTCTGTAGCAGCTCTTGTACCGAAAGCAGAGATCGAAGGAGACATGGGTGACTCACACGTAGGTTTACAAGCACGTTTAATGTCACAAGCACTTCGTAAGCTTTCAGGTGCAATCAATAAATCAAAAACAATCGCAATCTTTATCAACCAAATTCGTGAAAAAGTTGGGGTTATGTTCGGGAACCCAGAAACAACTCCAGGTGGTCGTGCGTTGAAATTCTATTCAACAGTTCGTCTTGAAGTACGTCGTGCTGAGCAATTAAAACAAGGGAACGACATCGTTGGTAATAAAACGAAAGTAAAAGTAGTGAAAAATAAAGTAGCACCACCATTCCGTGTTGCTGAAGTTGATATTATGTACGGAGAAGGTATTTCAAGAGAAGGTGAAATCTTAGATATGGCTTCTGAACTTGATATCGTTCAAAAGAGTGGTGCTTGGTACTCGTATAATGAAGAACGTTTAGGACAAGGTCGTGAAAATTCAAAACAATTCTTAAAAGAGAATACGGATTTAAGAGAGGAAATTGCCTTCTTTGTTCGTGATCATCACGGAATTGGTGAAGACTCAGGTGTGGAAGACACGGAAGATTCAACTCTTCAAGATTAAAAAATAAAAGACACGGTCCCGTGTCTTTTATTTTTTTACCTTCTATTAAAATCGTGTATATCGCAGTAGTTAAAAATTTTTTTTTGACTCAAACGGGATGTGTAAAGAGGGATATTCATATGTTTTAAGGGAATAAAATGGTATTTACTAAGGTTTTCCAGGATAATATGCTATCAATTTTTCAAATTCAGATAACATTCAGGACTGAAGGTAAAGAAAGTAAAAGTAGACAACGCTTGACAATGAAAATTCCGATAGATACAATGAGAATGTATATTTTTTCTTATATACGATATACTCTTCTCAAGAAGAGAAGTAATATTCGGAGTAAGGTTTAAATCTTGCCGAAATAATAATATGACATTTTAATTGTGAAATGAAGAAAGTCCCTTAAAAAAGCGGGACGACGGTCTTTGCTGTATGTTGTAATTCAATGTACATGCCGACAGTCTTTTTTCATTCATAGCAAGGGGAGGTGAAATCATGACGAGTACATTTTGGATACTCATCTCCATTTTGCTTGCAACAGCAGTCGGTGCAGTTGTTGGCTTTTTTGTTCGAAAGTCTATTGCTGAAGCGAAGATTAATGGTGCAGCTAATGAAGCGAGACGTATTTTAGACGAAGCAAATCGTGATGCTGAAGCACTTAAGAAAGAAGCGCTTTTAGAAGCAAAGGATGAAATTCATACACTTCGTACAGAAGCTGAATTAGAAATTCGTGACCGTAGAAGCGAATTACAAAAACAAGAAAATCGTTTAATGCAAAAAGAAGAGAACCTTGATCGTAAAGACGAAACGCTCGATAAGCGCGAGCAACAGTTAGAGAAGAAAGAGGATTCTCTTGTAGCGAAACAACAACAGATTGAAGAGTTGGAAAGCAAAGTGGGAGAGTTAGTTCAAAAGCAACAAACAGAATTAGAGCGCATTTCCAATCTGACACGCGAACAAGCGAAAGCAATTATTCTTGGTAAAGTGGAAAGTGAAGTTTCTCATGAAATTGCCGTTATGGTAAAAGAAAGTGAAATTCGCGCGAAAGAAGAAGCGGATAAGAAAGCAAAAGAGATTTTATCTCTTGCAATGCAAAGATGTGCAGCTGATCATGTTGCTGAAACAACCGTTTCGGTTGTAAATCTTCCAAATGACGAAATGAAGGGACGTATTATCGGGCGTGAAGGTCGTAATATTCGTACGTTAGAAACGTTAACGGGTATTGACTTAATTATCGATGATACACCAGAGGCGGTAATCCTTTCTGGATTCGACCCAATTCGTCGTGAAACAGCTCGTATCGCTCTTGATAAACTAGTACAGGACGGACGTATTCACCCAGCGCGTATTGAAGAGATGGTCGAAAAATCAAGACGTGAAGTGGACGAGTATATTCGCGAAGTCGGAGAGCAAACAACGTTTGAAGTGGGTGTTCACGGATTACATCCAGATTTAATTAAGATTTTAGGTCGTTTGAAATACCGTACAAGTTACGGACAAAACGTCTTAAAACACTCTATGGAAGTTGCATATTTAACTGGACTTATGGCAGCAGAGCTTGGTGAGGATGAAAAACTAGCAAGACGTGCAGGTCTATTACATGATATCGGAAAAGCGATTGATCATGAAGTAGAAGGTAGCCACGTTGAAATTGGTGTTGAACTCGCGACGAAATATAAAGAGCATCCTGTAGTTATAAACAGTATTGCATCTCACCATGGTGACACAGAACCAACTTCTATCATTGCAGTTTTAGTTGCAGCAGCAGATGCATTATCAGCTGCAAGACCGGGAGCTCGTAGTGAAACGCTTGAAAACTACATTCGTCGTCTTGAAAAGTTAGAAGAGATTTCAGAGTCTTATGAAGGCGTTGAAAAATCATTCGCAATTCAAGCAGGACGTGAAGTTCGTATTCTGGTAAAACCAGATACAATCGATGACTTAGAAGCTCATCGTTTAGCTCGTGATATTCGAAAACGTATTGAAAATGAACTGGATTACCCAGGACATATTAAAGTAACTGTTATTCGTGAAACACGTGCAGTGGAATACGCAAAATAAAGTGGTGAAACACCACTTTATTTTTTTGTGTTGGAATTGGATAAAATAAAGAAAATCAAGTGAAACAAACTTATAATAAATTTGTTGTAAGGAAATTGCTTGAAGTTATAGTAATAAAAAATGTAGTACATAGAAAGGGTAAGACATATGAGAATATTATTTGTTGGGGATGTAGTAGGATCTCCTGGTAGAAGTATGATTCAACAATACGTACCGGCGTTAAAGAAAAAATATACACCTACAGTAACAATCATTAATGGAGAAAATGCAGCAGGTGGGCGTGGTATTACAGAAAAAATTTATCGAAACTTTTTAGAGTGCGGCGCACAAGCGGTTACACTTGGAAACCATGCTTGGGATAATCGTGAGGTATTTGAATTTATTGATGATGCAAAATATCTTGCAAGACCAGCTAACTTCCCAGAAGGAACACCGGGAAAAGGTCTTATATTTGTGAATTGTAATGGAACAGAAGTTGCAGTTATTAACTTACAAGGGCGTACGTTCCTTCCTCCGATTGATTGTCCATTTCGAAAAGTGGATGAATTAATTAACATTGCGAAAAAACGTACGAATATTATCTTTGTTGATTTTCATGCGGAAACTACAAGTGAAAAACAAGCGCTCGGTTGGTATGTAGATGGTCGTGCTACAGCGGTAGTAGGTACACATACTCATGTACCTACAGCAGATAATCGTATTTTACCAAGCGGAACAGCATACATTACAGATGTTGGTATGACAGGCCCGTATGACGGAATTTTAGGTATGGATAGAGAAGCGGTCTTGAAGAAGTTTTTAACAAACTTACCGGTAAGATTTGAAGTGACGAATGGTAGAACACAATTAAGTGCAGTGCTAATTGATGTGGATCCGAATACAGGAAAAGCAAAGAAAATTGAGCGCATTTTAATTAATGACGATCAACCATTTTTTGAGTAAATCCCCGTAAAGATTTAGATAAGTTATTATATTTTAATTTTTTAGAAAAATTACGAAAATTTAGCAGGAATACGCGCCATTCCTCGTGAATATAAGTTAAAGTGATATAATTGCTAATACTTTTTAAAGAAACGAGGAGGAAACGCGGAATGGAAATATTAAAAGTTAAAGCAACGTCGGTCCCTAATTCTGTAGCTGGTGCACTTGCAGGTGTTATTCGCGAACGCGGAACAGCAGAAATTCAAGCTATTGGTGCAGGTGCATTGAACCAAGCGGTAAAGGCAGTAGCAATTGCAAGAGGGTTTGTAGCGCCTAGTGGTTTGGACCTGATTTGTATCCCAGCGTTTACAGATATTATGATTGATGGGGAAGAGCGTACAGCAATAAAATTAATTGTAGAACCTCGTTAAGTTTAAACAACCTGTTTGCAGTATGCAAACAGGTTATTTTTATAGTGGAGGAATGAAAATGAAAATTTTTGATGCTCATTGTGATGTACTCTTACAGTTATGGATTGCAAAGGGGAAAAAGAATTTTAAAAATGATTCACAATTACATATTACATTTGAACAATTAAAGAAAAGAAAAGGAAGTATACAATGTTTTGCTATATATGTGCCAGAAACAGTAGCATATGAAAAACGTTTTGAAGCGGCATTACAAATGATAGATATTTTTTATAATGAAATTTTATCGCTACCAGGTGTGAAGTTGATCCGAACGAAAGCTGATATAAGTATGTTAAAACAGGACGAGATTGGAGCTCTTTTAACATTAGAAGGATGCGAAGCAATTGGAAAAGAAGCGATGAAATTACGTTTGTTTTATCAATTAGGTTTACGTTCCTTTGGATTAACATGGAACTATGCGAATTTGTTAGCTGATGGGGCGCTAGAGACACGTGGAGCAGGCTTAACTACTTTCGGTAGACAAGTTGTACAAGAACTTAATACGTTACATTTATGGACCGATCTGTCCCATTTAAATGAGAGAAGTTTTTGGGATGTGATAGAAATTGCAAATAATCCTATTGCATCTCACTCAAATTGCTATAAACTGTGTGAGCATCCACGTAATTTAAATGAGGAACAAATTCAATTCCTTATAAAGCGAAATGGCATGATTGGTGTCACTTTTGTACCTCAGTTTCTTACAAATGAAAAACAAGCGAATATTACAGATATAATAAAACATATCGATTATATTTGTTCGCTAGGTGGAGAAAACAACATAGGGTTTGGTTCAGATTTTGATGGGATTTTAGAAACAGTTGTAAATGTATCGGTGTATGAAGATTATGAAAATGTAATTAATGAACTATATAAACACTATGCTGCATCAACTGTAGAACGATTTTTGTATGATAACTTTGTTGAACATATAAGTTTTTAAGTGTTTTGTTTTAAAGATTCAGAAAAATTAAAATAAATTCAATTGATATTATTGCTTTTTTTAGGACCTAATACTAGAATGAAAAACGAAATAGCTTTATACTTAAGATTCAGGGAAATCAGAAGAGGCATAATTTGCGTCCGTTGTAGTTTATTTGCATAAAAAATGCTAAACTAATACTGTAAAAAAATACACTACAATGAATGCAGCCAAAAGGGGTGTAGGAGATGATTAGTCAACTTTCATGGAAAGTTGGAGGCCAACAAGGTGAAGGAATTGAAAGTACAGGGGAAATCTTCTGTATAGCATTAAACCGATTAGGATATTACCTATACGGTTACCGCCACTTCTCATCACGTATAAAAGGCGGCCATACAAATAATAAAATTCGCGTAAGTACAACAGAAGTACGTGCGATCTCAGATGACTTAGATATTTTAATTGCTTTTGATCAAGAAACAATTGATTTTAACTTCCACGAACTACGTCCAGGCGGAATTGTCGTTGCGGATGCGAAATTTAATCCAACAATACCTGACAATACAGATGTAAATTTATATGTGATACCGTTTACAGATATTGCTTCAGAATTAGGCACATCATTAATGAAAAACATGGTTGCTGTTGGAGCATCAAGTGCGGTATTAGGTTTAGACGAAACAGCTTATTTGGATGTTGTTGAAGAAATCTTTGGTCGTAAAGGAGAGCAAGTCGTTCAAAAGAATATGGACGCAATTAAACGTGGCTCTCAATATATGAAAGAATTGCTAGGTGAGAAAGTAAACATGATGCAGCTTGAAAAAGCTGATGGTAAGAAGCGCATGTTTATGATTGGAAACGATGCAATCGCATTTGGTGCGGTAGCTGGTGGCGCTCGTTTTATGTCAGCATATCCAATCACACCTGCATCTGAAATTATGGAATACTTAATTAAAAAATTGCCTAAAGTCGGCGGAACAGTAATTCAAACTGAGGATGAAATCGCAGCTTGTACAATGGCAATTGGAGCAAACTATGCTGGTGTTCGTACATTAACAGCATCTGCAGGGCCTGGTCTTTCTTTAATGATGGAAGCGATTGGGTTAGCAGGTATTACAGAAACACCGCTAGTAATTGTTGATACGCAACGTGGTGGTCCAAGTACGGGGTTACCAACGAAACAAGAGCAGTCTGATTTAATGGCGATGATTTACGGTACGCATGGTGAAATTCCAAAAATCGTAATGGCGCCAAGTACAGTGGAAGAAGCTTTCTATGATATTGTAGAAGCGTTTAACTTAGCTGAAGAATATCAAGTGCCTGTTATTTTCTTAACAGATTTACAGCTTTCTTTAGGTAAACAAACTGTAGAACCGCTTACGTTAGATAAAGTGGAAATTCGTCGCGGTAAGCTGGATTTAGAAGCAGAATTACCAGAACGTGAAAATAAAGCATACTTCAAGCGTTATGAAGTAACAGAAGATGGCGTTTCACCACGTGTTTTACCTGGTATGAAAAATGGTATTCACCATGTTACAGGTGTAGAACATGATGAAACTGGTAAACCATCTGAATCGGCAATAAACCGTAAAGATCAAATGGACAAACGTTTCCGTAAAATGGAGAACTTGAAGTTTAATACCCCTGTTTATAAAAATGTTAAGCATGAGGAAGCAGATGTATTGCTTGTTGGATTTAACTCAACTCGTGGTGCGATCGAAGAGGCAATGGAGCGTTTAGAACAAGAGGGTATGAAAGTAAACCATGCTCAAATCCGTTTAATTCACCCGTTCCCGAAAGCTGAAATCGATCCACTTGTGAAAAATGCAAAACGTGTTGTAGTTGTAGAAAACAACGCGACTGGTCAGCTTGCTAACATTATGAAAATGAATCTTGGTAGTGGTGAGAAAATTTCTAGTCTTTTAAAATATGATGGAAACCCATTCTTGCCAAAAGAGATTTACAACGAATGCAAAAAAGGGGTTGTATTAAATGGCAACATTTAAGGACTTTCGTAACAGTGTAAAACCAAACTGGTGCCCAGGTTGCGGAGACTTTTCGGTGCAAGCTGCAATTCAGCGTGCGGCAGCTAACGTGGGCTTAAATCCAGATGAACTTGCTGTTGTTTCTGGTATTGGTTGTTCAGGTCGTATATCAGGCTATATTAATTCATATGGTGTGCATAGTATTCATGGACGTGCCCTTCCGATTGCACAAGGTGTGAAAATGGCAAATCGTGATTTAACAGTTATCGCATCAGGTGGTGACGGTGATGGATTTGCGATTGGTATGGGACATACAATCCATTCTATTCGTAGAAACATTGACATTACGTATATCGTAATGGATAACCAAATTTACGGATTAACCAAAGGCCAAACTTCACCACGTAGTGAAGCTGGATTTAAAACGAAAAGTACACCACAAGGTTCGATTGAACCATCACTAAATGTTATGGAAATGGCATTAACAGCTGGTGCAACATTTGTGGCGCAAAGCTTTTCAAGTGATTTAAAAGAATTAACGCAAATTATTGAAGCTGGTATTAACCATAAAGGATTCTCATTAATTAATGTATTTAGTCCATGTGTTACTTATAATAAAGTAAATACGTACGATTGGTTCAAAGAGAACTTAACGAAACTAAGTACAGTAGAGGGATATGATCCATCTAATCGCATGATGGCTATGCAAACATTAATGGAAAATAACGGATTAGTAACAGGTTTAATTTATCAAAATACTGCGCAACCATCATATCAAGAACTTGTAAAAGGCTATAGTGAAAAGCCATTAGTACAAGCTGATTTAAATATGGATCAGAAAATGTTTGATGAGCTTGTTGCTGAATTTATGTAACGATTAGAAGGTTGCCATTTGGCAACCTTTTTTTACTGAATGAAAAATATAGGATAGCTTTGTTTACTTAGAAAATTCAGAATGGTAAAATAATATAAGAATCGTTGTATGGAAATGGCAAGTTCATTGCTTATGAAATGTAAGATAAGGCAGGGCCTCTTCCTTGTTAAAATTGGCTAAACGCTTCATACTATGGTAATGTGTATAGGGATAAAGCAATATGCTTTTGGGTAGGACAAGATGAAATAATAAAAAGGGAATGTCTATTTGTGTGGGGAAGACTTCATTCTTACGGATGATTAGATCGATTACTCAAGTTTCAAAGGACAAGTTATCTCTCAATCAAGCTATCTAACCATTTTTAAGGTGGGTCTAAGCGCATTAAAATAGACTACAGAGTGTGTATAGTTAAGGGTGAAAGGAGATTACCGATGAACGAGCAACAACGATTAGCAAGTCAACAAGCAAATTCCTCTACGAAAAAAGAAGAGAAAGATTATAGCAAATACTTTGAAAGCGTATATCAACCACCTTCCTTAAAAGATGCCAAAAAGCGCGGAAAAGAAGAAGTTAAAATTGAACGGGATTTTGGCTTACCTGAAGAGTTTCGTAATTTTGGTGCAGGAAGAAAGTTTTATATTCGTACATATGGGTGTCAAATGAATGAGCATGATACGGAAGTAATGGCAGGTATTTTCACAACACTTGGATATGAACCGACATTTTCAACTGAAGATGCAGATGTAGTTTTATTAAACACTTGTGCAATTCGTGAAAACGCTGAAAATAAAGTGTTTGGTGAACTTGGCCATTTAAAATCATTAAAACGTAGAAATCCGGACCTTTTAATTGGTGTATGTGGTTGTATGTCTCAAGAGGAATCTGTTGTAAATAAAATCATGCAAAAAAATCAGCATGTAGATATGGTATTTGGCACGCATAATATTCATAGATTACCGTACATTCTAAAAGATGCAATGTTCTCGAAGGAGACGGTAGTTGAAGTTTGGTCAAAAGAAGGAGACGTAATTGAAAACCTTCCGAAAGTACGTCGTGGCGATATTAAAGCTTGGGTAAATATTATGTATGGCTGTGATAAATTCTGTACATATTGTATTGTACCGTATACACGCGGAAAAGAGCGAAGCAGGCGTCCAGAAGATATTATTCAAGAGATTCGTCATTTAGCTGCGAATGGTTATAAAGAAATTACGCTACTTGGACAGAACGTAAATGCATATGGTAAAGACTTTGAAGATTTAGAATACGGTCTTGGCGATTTAATGGACGAACTTCGTAAAGTTGATATTGCCCGTATTCGTTTTACAACGAGTCATCCACGTGATTTCGATGACCACTTAATTGAAGTGCTTGGAAAAGGTGGAAATCTAGTGGAACATATTCACTTACCAGTTCAATCTGGAAGCACAGATATGTTGAAAATTATGGCACGTAAATATTCACGTGAACATTATTTAGAACTTGTAAGAAAAATTAAAGAAACAATTCCGAGCGCAGTATTAACAACTGATATTATCGTCGGTTTCCCAAATGAAACAGATGAGCAATTTGAAGAAACGATGTCGTTATATCGTGAAGTAGGATTTGATACTGCATTTACATTTATTTATTCCCCGCGAGAAGGTACACCAGCTGCAAAAATGAAAGATAATGTGCCTATGGAAGTAAAGAAAGAACGACTACAACGATTAAACACACTCGTAAATGGGTTGGCAGTTGAAAAAAATAATCGTTATAAAGGTCAAGTTGTAGAAGTGTTAGTTGATGGGGAAAGTAAAAATAATCCGGAAGTACTTGCAGGTTATACTCGTACGAATAAACTTGTAAACTTCGTCGCTTCAAAATCTTTAATTGGTCAGCTTGTGAAAGTAAAAATAACGGAAGCAAAAACTTGGTCTCTTAACGGGGAATTAGTTGAGGAACCGATTGAGGTGAAATAATAGATGAAAGTATATACGAAAGACGAAATTGTAGAGCAAGCGAAAGAATTAGCGAAAATGATTTCTGAAACAGAAGAAGTTGATTTTTTTAAGAAAGCAGAGGCGCAAATTCATAAAAATGAAAATGTAAAGCACGCAATTGATGAAATTAAAGCATTGCAAAAACAAGCAGTTAACTTGCAACATTACGGGAAGTGGGAAGCTTTGAAAAAAGTAGAAGCTGAAATTGACGCACTTCAAGATAAGTTAGACAATATTCCAGTTGTGCAGGAGTTTAAATCTTCACAAACATATGTAAATGACTTACTACAGTTAGTTGCGAGTACCATTTCTAATAATGTTACAGATGAAATATTAGTTTCAACTGGCGGCGATGTACTTAAGGGGGAAACTGGTGCGGCGGTAGAAAGTAAAAAAGGAAATTGTGGTTGTTAAAGAGATGTCATATTGACATCTCTTTTTTTTAGTGGATTAAACGTAAGTTCTTCCCAAAAAAAGAATGACACATTCCGCTATTGTCACGCATATGATTAAGTGAATAGTGATTGAGGAGGGTTACGAATGTCCGAATTTAGAGAGATTATTACAAAAGCAGTGGTTGGAAAAGGACGTAAGTATACAAAGTCAACGCATACATGTGAATCGAATAATGAGCCAACAAGTATTTTAGGGTGCTGGGTAATTAACCACTCGTACGAAGCGAGAAAGAATGGAAAACATGTAGAAATTGAAGGTTTCTATGATGTGAACACTTGGTATTCGTTTGATGGCAATACAAAGACTGAAGTTGTAACAGAACGTGTGAACTACACTGACGAAGTAAGCATTGGTTATCGTGATAAGAACTTCTCTGGTGACGATTTAGAAATTATTGCTCGTGTCATTCAACCGCCAAATTGTTTAGAAGCTCTTGTATCGCCAAATGGGAATAAAATTGTTGTAACTGTAGAACGTGAATTTGTAACAGAAGTAGTTGGAGAAACAAAAATTTGTGTAAGTGTAAATCCTGAAGGTTGTGTAGAATCAGATGAGGATTTCCAAGTCGATGATGATGAGTTTGAAGAATTAGATCCGAACTTTATCGTTGACGCAGAAGAAGAGTAATAGAAAGCTAGGGAGAAGTTCTTCCTAGCTTTTTACTTTACATAAGTGGTGCTGAATGAACATGAATCTTTATGAAATATGTTATAATGAAGAAAGACTCCTGAAATAGGAGAGATGGATGTCCGTGAAGTGTGACATATATAAAGTGAAACTTTAATCAGTGGGGGGCATCCCCACTGATTATTAGTTGAACCAATCGGGATTTTACGGGCAGTTGATCTCCCACCTAACTTCTTTGTTCCAGCCGATTTTTGAGGTGGGAATCTTACTGCCCGTTAATGCGGGATGAATATAGATTATTATGTAAAAATTATGGAGGAAAGACATGACGCAATATACGCCTATGATACAGCAATACTTAAAGGTTAAGGCAGACTATCAAGATGCCTTTTTATTTTTCCGATTAGGTGATTTTTATGAAATGTTCTTTGAAGATGCGGTTAAAGCAGCTCATGAACTTGAAATTACATTAACGAGCCGAGATGGTGGTAGTAGTGATCGTATACCGATGTGCGGTGTACCGCATCATGCAGCTAAAAATTATATTGAACAACTTGTTGAAAAAGGATATAAAGTAGCTGTTTGTGAGCAAGTGGAAGATCCAAAAACAGCTAAAGGTGTAGTACGTCGTGAAGTAGTACAACTAATTACGCCAGGAACGATGATGGAAGGGCGTACAATAGACGAGAAAGAGAATAACTTCTTAGCAGCATTAACACATTTCGAAGATGGATCTTATGCGCTAGCTTGTAATGACTTAACGACTGGACAAAATACAGTGACGTTGTTAACAGGTTCAGTAGAAGATATTTTATTAGAAGTGTATGCAACTGGTTCGAAAGAAATTGTTGTAGATTCTACATTTTCAAAAGATGAATTAAATAAATTAACTGAAACATTAAAAATGACGATTTCGTATGAAGATGCAACAACGATTCCGGAAGGGTTAGAACATCTTGTGAAAAATGTTTCACAAGCAAAGTTAATTAAAGCAATTGGACGCTTATTTAACTATGTGATAAGAACACAAAAACGTTCGTTAGATCATTTGCAACCAGTAGAAATTTATTATACAAATCAATTTATGAAAATTGATGTGCACTCAAAACGTAATTTAGAGTTAACTGAGACTCTTCGTACGAAAGAAAAAACAGGCTCACTATTATGGCTATTAGATAAAACGAAAACAGCTATGGGTGGCCGTATGTTAAAACAGTGGATGGAACGTCCGCTTATCCAGAAAGAGAAAGTGGAAGAACGTTTAGAAATGGTAGAAACATTTGTAAATGATTACTTCTTACGTGAAGATTTAAAAGAAAAGCTAAAAGAAGTATATGATTTAGAGCGTTTAGCAGGGAAAGTTGCATTTGGTAATGTAAATGCACGGGACTTATTACAGTTAAGACGTTCTTTACTTCAAGTACCAGCTATTTTAGAAGCTATTAGTCTTTTAGATAATGCTTATGCAGCAAGGTTAATTCAAGGTGCGGATCCATGTGAGAGCTTAACTGAATTACTAGGAAGAAGTATTCAGGAAAACCCACCACTTTCTATTAAAGATGGAGATATTATTAAAGACGGTTATAATGACAAGCTTGATCAATATCGTTACGTGAGCAAAAACGGGAAAACGTGGATTGCGGAGCTTGAAAAACGAGAGCGTGATATTACAGGGGTTAAATCATTAAAAATTGGATACAACCGTATTTTCGGCTACTACATTGAAGTGACGAAGGCGAATCTTGCAGCGCTTCCAGAAGGGCGCTATGAGCGAAAACAGACGCTTGCTAATGCTGAGCGTTTCATTACAGATGAACTGAAAGAAAAAGAAACGTTAATTTTAGAAGCAGAAGAGAAAATTGTACAACTGGAATATGATTTATTTACAGCACTTCGTGAAGAAGTAAAAGTATTCATTCCGAAATTACAACATTTAGCGAAAGTAATTAGTGAATTAGATGTACTACAAAGCTTTGCGACTGTAAGTGAAGAAGAGCAGTTTGTAAAACCTGTGCTAACAACGAAGCGTGAAATCTTTATTAAAGATGGTCGTCATCCTGTCGTTGAAAAAGTATTGAACGGGAAATTGTATGTACCGAATGATTGTATTATGCCGGAGAAGATGGATGTCTTTTTAATTACAGGACCGAACATGTCTGGTAAAAGTACGTATATGAGACAATTAGCACTTGTAACGGTTATGTCACAAATTGGTTGTTTCGTACCAGCGACAGAAGCGGTATTACCTGTATTCGATCAAATCTTTACGAGAATTGGTGCAGCGGATGATTTAATTTCAGGTCAAAGTACATTTATGGTTGAAATGTTAGAAGCGAAAAATGCGATTGCAAATGCGTCAGAAAGAAGTTTAATTTTATTTGATGAAATTGGACGCGGTACATCAACGTATGATGGTATGGCGCTTGCACAAGCAATCATTGAACATATTCATGACCAAATTGGTGCAAAAACATTATTCTCTACGCATTATCATGAATTAACGGTGCTAGAAGAAAGTTTAGACCAACTGAAAAATGTACATGTTTCAGCTATTGAAGAGAATGGAAAAGTAGTCTTCCTTCATAAAATTCAAGATGGAGCAGCCGATAAAAGTTACGGAATTCACGTTGCGCAACTTGCTGAGCTTCCAGATAGCTTAATCGCTCGTGCGAAAGAAGTGTTAGCACAACTAGAAGGACAAGAAGAAATTATTATTCCAAAGCGTGTAGAAGTAAAGGTACAAGAAGTTGTTCCAGAACCTGTAGTTGTAAAAGAAGAACTGGCAGAAATACAAGAAAAGAAAGAAGAGACTGAAGAAGAGTCACAACTATCTTTCTTTGGAGGAGACCAATCTTCAAAAAAACAAGACAAGCCTGTGCTTGATCAAAAAGAAAGCGCAGTACTTGCGCAAATTAAAAAAATTGATTTACTAGATATGACGCCTTTAGAAGCGATGAACGAACTGTATCGCTTACAGAAAAAGTTAAAGAAAGGATGAGTAAGTAGATGGGGAAAATTCGCAAACTCGATGACCAACTCTCTAACTTAATTGCGGCAGGGGAAGTAGTAGAGCGCCCTGCCTCAGTCGTAAAAGAACTTGTGGAAAATTCTATCGATGCGAATAGTACATCTATTGAAATCCACTTAGAAGAAGCTGGTTTATCAAAAATTCGCATCATTGATAATGGAGATGGCATTGCCGAAGAAGATTGTATCGTTGCATTTGAACGCCACGCAACGAGCAAAATTAAAGATGAAAACGATCTGTTCCGTATAAGAACGCTCGGATTCCGCGGAGAGGCATTGCCAAGTATTGCCTCAGTTAGTGAATTGGAATTAATTACTAGCACAGGTGATGCGCCGGGTACCCACCTTATCATTAAAGGTGGAGACGTTATAAAACAAGAAAAAACAGCGAGCCGAAAAGGAACGGATATTACAGTACAAAACTTATTCTTTAATACACCAGCGCGTCTTAAATATATGAAAACAATTCATACAGAGCTTGGGAATATTACAGATATCGTGTATCGTATTGCAATGTCACATCCAGAAGTATCGTTAAAACTGTTTCATAATGAAAAGAAATTGCTTCATACATCCGGAAATGGTGATGTAAGGCAAGTACTTGCATCAATTTATAGCATTCAAGTTGCGAAGAAGCTTATTCCAATTGAAGCTGAATCTTTAGATTTTACAATTAAAGGGTATGTAACATTACCAGAAGTAACGCGAGCGTCTCGTAACTATATGTCAACGATTGTAAATGGCCGTTACGTGCGAAATTTCGTATTAATGAAAGCAGTTCAGCAAGGATACCATACATTACTGCCAGTTGGACGATACCCAATCGGCTTCTTATCGATTGAAATGGACCCAATGCTTGTTGATGTTAACGTACATCCAGCGAAATTAGAAGTTCGTTTTAGTAAAGAACAAGAATTGCTAAAGCTTATCGAAGAAACATTGCAAGCTGCATTTAAAAAAATACAGCTCATTCCAGATGCAGGTGTAACAACGAAGAAAAAAGAAAAAGATGAAAGTGTGCAAGAACAGTTCCAGTTTGAGCATACAAAGCCGAAAGAACCACAGATGCCAAACATCGTTTTACCGACTGACATGGATGAAAAACAAGAAGAACGAACGACTGTGAAACAGCCAGCACAACTGTGGCAACCGCCGAAGCAAGAATGGCAACAACCACAGTCGCTAATAAGAGAAGAGCAAAGTTGGCAGCCATCCTCTAAGCCGATAATCGAAGAACCGATTCGAGAAGAAAAATCTTGGAATAATAACGAGGAGGACTTTGAATTAGAGGAATTGGAAGAAGAAGTTCGAGAAATAAAAGAGATTGAAATGAACGGTAATGATTTACCACCGCTTTATCCAATTGGACAAATGCATGGAACATATATTTTCGCTCAAAATGATAATGGGTTATATATGATTGATCAACATGCCGCGCAGGAACGTATTAATTATGAGTACTTCCGTGATAAAGTAGGACGAGTAGCGCAAGAAGTACAAGAACTACTTGTACCGTACCGTATTGACCTATCTCTTACTGAATTTTTACGTGTCGAAGAGCAACTAGAAGAACTTAAAAAAGTCGGCCTATTTTTGGAACAATTCGGCCATCAGTCCTTTATTGTTCGCTCGCATCCAACGTGGTTCCCGAAAGGACAAGAAACAGAAATCATTGATGAGATGATGGAGCAAGTTGTTAAACTAAAAAAAGTTGATATTAAAAAGTTGCGTGAAGAAGCAGCTATTATGATGAGCTGTAAAGCATCTATCAAGGCAAATCAATATTTAACGAACGATCAAATATTTGCTTTACTTGAAGAGCTTCGTACAACAACAAATCCATACACATGCCCGCACGGGAGACCTATTCTTGTACATCATTCTACTTATGAGTTGGAGAAGATGTTTAAGAGGGTTATGTAGGGATACTAAAATTAGATATTAAAAGGGAGCAACAGTAAATGTTGCTCCCTTTTAATATGTAGAGTTAATTGTTAAACGAAAATAAGGTGGATTGATTTTACAGTTTATTTCTAGACTAAGGAAGCTTTAATTTATCTATGTATAAAAAAGCGCCGTATATCAGCACTTTTTAAAGGTACGTAAATTGTATAATAAAGATTTCTACATTATTAAACATATAACTATGCATGGCCAAATATTGATTCTTATTTGGTTAATTGTTATATGGATCTATAGGATTATTTGTTTTTATTATTATTATTAATTTTTTCAGTATATAAAACCTGCTCTTTATAATGCTTTTTAATTGGGAAGTTATGTGTACCTGTGCCGTTCTTGAATTTTTTATCAATGGGGTTCTTTAGAGGGACTGTTGTAGTTTCAGTAAATTCATATGGGTAATTTATTTTAGATTTATCTTCAAACATGAAAATGCCTCCTTTTTAGGATTTCCTGAATTCTTTACTATAACATGATATGCATATAGAGTTTTTTTGGACTAGTTATTTATATAGGTTAGAACAATTTAATTACATAACTACTGAAATATTTTAAAGGAAAACAATTTGAGAGAGGTATTGTAATGATAGCCGTTCACTATTATTGTTGTTTAAGTTATCGTGGTGTGTTTGAAATTCTGAAAGGACGTAGCATATTGGTCTATCTAATAACCATTATGTGGTGAGTTTTTTTATTTATCGGTGAAACAAACAATGCATATATATTCGTTATAGATTGTTTTTATAATGTAATATATATATAGTTTTCCTGATAATATAATGCGGAATATTATAGTGTTATTAGGTTATTAGGAACACTTAATGTTGTTTCACAACTGAAAGCGAATTGAAAAAGAACTGAAACTTTTCTCATAAAAATTCAATCTTACTTGAAAAATGAAAGGAAAATGAAATTTTCCAAAAGAAATTCTTTGTTAAGATAAAAAGCATACATAAAAAAAGTATTGACATATCTTAAAAGTGTGTTTTCAAGATATAGTGGGGGAAAAGATGAGAATAGAAAAACAATTAATAAAAAAGATGTATTATGAAACATTCCTAATGGAGAATGAAACAAAACCACCTCTTGACGTACTTGGGGAAGTTTATGTAAACGAAGAAAAACATGAAATTTCCGATGGGTCTTATATTCGTTTTGCACAAGGTGAATTTTATTATCACCATCAAGATTTTGAATCAGCTATTTTCAAATGGGAGAAAGTCGGCAACGAACTAGCACCATGGGCACAAAAAAACATTGCGGATGCTTACTTTGAACTAAACCGACTATCAGTTGCTGAAGAGGTTTATACTTCCATTACTACTGATAACAAAATATTGATGACTGAAATTGGACTGCAATTACTTTCTCTTTACATCGAGCAAAATAATTTTGACTCAGCTTTCGCTGTTATTAAAGAAGCAGCTTCTTTAAATCCCGATTATCCGAATGTCACAAAAATTGCCCGTTCTTTTTATGAAGAACAGCAAGATTTTGATAGTGCAGTAGAGCTTGCTGTGAATGAGCTGGTTCGAACAGAATCTTATCCTTGGTTTGAGGTGCTAAAAGGGTATATCGATAAAGGATTTACTAAAAATATTTCACCAGACTATTTTCATGAAGTATTAGTTACATTAAATCATGTAGATCAAGTGCAATTTACACAAATTGTATCATCACTTTGGAAGAGTTATAAAAATGAACAAAATTACTTATTATGGCTTAACACAATAAATGAGTTTTTCTTACATATCGAAATACATTCGTCCGATATATGGGACAAAATTTCTTCTCTTTACGAAGAAACGTATTTTGAATTAATTCAAGGCCAATATACGCTTAGACAATTACATGATATCATTCCAAATCTGTTAATAAATTGGTTAAAGGTAGTCAATTCTTCTTATGCTGTATTTCCATCAGCAGCTGTATTGGCATGGGATGAGATTTTCCCTTCCAAAATAGATGCAGCAAATATAAAAAATGCAGAAAACCTACTGTTGTATTCTATTAATCATGTGGATGGCTTAGAGTATAGTTTACATCTTTTTGAATCTATTACACAGTGGGCACAAAAGCATGATATAGAAATGGGTCACCGATTTAGATGGTTAGTTAGCGAACTTGCAGATTTAAGAACAAATCGTATTTTAGTAACGGGCACTTCAGGAAATGGAAAAACTGCATTTATTAACTCTATAGTAGGAGAAAATATATTAGAAAACTCAATTTCAAATGTAGTGGTTTTAAAAAATGATGCTCATACAGAAATTAACGCTATAACAGACTCAGCAATTACAACAACTGAGAATTTCTCTGATTACCATGATATGATGTCTTTACACCACCAAACGTATAGAGATAGAGCGTGTGTTGAATTTAAACTACCATGCAAATTTTTAAGTGAAAATAAACTTACATTTGTAGTTACACCTGGCTTTAATAGAAATAACGATACTAGAGATGAGATATTTGAATATCTGAATTCTGTAGACGAATTATTGTTCGTATTGAATGCGGATTCACCTTTTACTGACAAAGAACGTGACATTCTATTAAGTATTCAAGAACATACACCAAATCTACAAATTCATTTCTTATTAAATAAAATCGATAACATTTACAGTGAAGCAGAAGTAAAAAGAGTTTTACATGATACGCAAGCGAGAATAAACGCGTATTTCCCGCAAGCGAGACTTTTCCCTTACTCTTCGTTATATACAAGTAATCAACAACTAAATGATTTAACTGAGTTTATTCGTTTTAACTTTAACTATAAAAATATCGATGCAGATCGTACTAAAAAGCTATTGTTTTTCATTCGAAAAACAATTACATACCTTTTAGATAAACGCGTTGAGAAGGAAAACAATCTAGTGGATGCTATGAATTGGAATGAAGATATGTTAGTTAAATTAAATGGTAGTATTAATAACCTTACTGCTTTTGAGAGGGAAAAAATTCATATCATTACACAATCGTATCGTACAATGAAAACAGAAATTACGAATGATCTTACTGAACATATTCCGAAGCTACTGCAGAGTTGTTCTGATTTAATCAGTGAAGAAAGCGATTTTGGAAACATTGAAATGGAACTAAATACAGCAATGAACGAAAGAGTACACAAATATTTAGAACAAACTGTATTACCTAACTTTGCTCGTTCTATGCAAAATTGGATTGAAACTTCTAATAATGAGTTACTTCAAAGTCAATCGCACTTAGAAGAACTCAGTGAAGGACTTAATTCTTTATTTGGAGAAAATCGAATACAATTAGAATGTGACTTTAAAGTGCTTGATGACTGGCGCAGAGATACTGATAGAATGACGACTAGAATACAAATGGAAGAAGTAAATATTTTACGCCGATTTACGCCAGCGCAATTTTTACTGAAAAGTGCCGGTAAATTATTTGGGGTTCTTCCAAAGAATAGATCTATGCTATATAACAAATATAAACAGTATATAGAAAATGAAGATTATACAGAAGTAACGGCTTATATTATGAAGAAATTTTTCTTGCAATTTGAGCTATTTGAAAATACACAAGAGCGGGATATTAATATGTTCTTTAGAAATCCATTTAACTCCTTGAAACAAGCTGTAGAAAATACGCAGTTAGAAATACAAGAAAAACAAGAGGTATTACATAAAATGAAATCAAATCCTGAAGTGTATCATGATTCTATAACGCTCTTTGAATTGAGATTACGTCAATGTGAAGTAATCTTAAATATAGGTGAGTATAATGCCTATACAGATTTAAATTTAGAAACAAGCATAGAATAAACGTAAAACAACTCCAAAAGTGGATTTTGGAGTTGTTTTTTTGTTTATATCCGTTGTTATAAGAGGGGAAAAAGGGAGCAACCGTAATGAGTTGCTCCCTTCGCATATATAGATTATTTTTCAGTTTCTTTAATTTTAGTTTTTACTTCGCCAGTTTTAATTTTATTACTTTCTGAGAAACGTAATAAATCGCCTTCAATAATTTTGTCAGACATACGTAATTCATTTTGTGCACGGTTAATGAGTGCTTGAGCTTCTTTTTTTGGTAAATCTACAATTTCACCTGTTATGCGGTCATAAAAAGTGTTGTTTTTGTATGCATATTTGTCTGTAACGAAGCTACCATCACGTAAAACAACAAATCCCGTATATTCATCTGAAAACATATCGTGACCAAAACGAATATCGTTCGTAGTATCAATCCCTAATAAATTTAGAATAGTAGGTTTCACATCGATTTGTCCCGTAGGCTTTGAAATCGTTTGACCTTTTGTTTGTCCAGGGATATGAATATATAAAGGTGTACGTTGTAAATGTAAAGTATCAAATTCTGTTATTTGATCTTTTTCTAAAAACTGCGCCATTGCGCGGTTATGTTTTTCAGAAATGCCATAATGATCACCGTATAATACAATAATAGAATCATCATAAAGCCCCTCGGCCTTTAAACGCTCAATAAAGTTTTTAATGGATTCGTCTAAGTAACGTGACGTTACGATGTAACGATCAAATACGCCATTACCAGAGTTATATGGTTCAATGAATTTTGTGTCTTCATCATACGTAAATGGATAATGGTTTGTTAAAGTAAGGAAACGAGCGTAAAATGGTTGATCAATCGTTTTTAATATATCTACTGATTGATCAAAGTATTCTATATCTTTTAATCCCCAATTTAAATTTGTTTCGGGCGTGATTTTGTAATCAAGTTCATTATAGTAACGATCATAACCAAGAGCTGAGTACATAATGTTACGATTCCAAAATGTTGCGTTATTCGCATGGAATACAGAAGTGAAATAACCTTGTTCACGTAAAATTTCTGGAGTTGCAGTATAATCATTGTTTCCGTGTGTGAAGAATACAGCTCCACGGTTTAATGGATACAACGATGTATCTATTAGAAATTCAGAATCGGATGTTTTTCCTTGTCCAGTTTGGTGGAAAAAGTTATCAAAGTAATAGCTTTCATTTATGAACTCATTCAAGAAAGGTGTAACTTCTTGACCATTGACGGATGCTCCTATTAAAAAGGTTTGCAAGGATTCAAGAGTAACGACAATTACATTTTTTCCTTTCGCTGCGCCAAACATATTAGGATTTGGTTCACTTTGGGTTGCTTTTACGTAGTTTTCAGTTTCTTGTAATTTACTACTATCAGCAAGTGCCTTTTGTGATCCTGCTTTTACTTGCAGCGTTAAATCATATATTTGGTGAGTGTATAGTCCTAAATTTTTGACAAGCATTACTCGGTCGAAGGATCTCGTTAATAATTCAGGGCGTTCTTTTTCTGCAAGATGCAGATTTGCAGAAAATACAGCAATTGTTAAGACGAAATATAGTAAGCGTGTAGAATGTGTTACACGTTCTGTTTTAAAGACCAATGTCTTCTTTTTTAATAAAATAAAGAAGAAAATAATGTCTACGAATGCGAGTATAATTTTGTAGTTCAATATTTCTATAATACTACCGCCTAATTGGCCAAAGTTTGATGTTTGTCCGAGTACTGGTAACGTAACGAAATCACTATAAAAATCATAGAACATTACATTTCCGACAAGTACGATCGTTAATAAGAAATTAATACATAGCGCTATATAATTGCGCTTTTCACCAGTTGCAAATAATGCTAATCCAACAAATGCTAACGATGCAGCGAGAGGACTAATAAACAAAATAAGCTCTTGTGTAGAAGACTCAATTTTTAAATCAAAACTGAATCGCGTAATAAGATATGTTTTTAACCATACTGCTAAAGCAATTATGATAACAAAGCTTATATTTTGCATTTGTAAATTTATTTTATTCTTCATTTTTACACCTTCTTTATAAAATTTATTTAACTAAGGTTATATGTTATATTTTTATAACTATTATAGTAGGGTGAACCATTTAAATGATGTTTTCTAATGGTAATGATTTACAGTGTTCCTATACATACAATGGGGAATTTAAATGCGAAGCAGAAAAAGTCATATTTGTAGTGAAAGTGACTTATAGACATCCTAACATATTAAACACTATGATGGTGTTACAAAATATCGAACAAATGAAAGTGAAAAGGAATAGACGCTTTTTAAACTATTGACATTCAATGAGTAGAAAACTACATTCTACATAGAATGTAGTTTTTCATATATCCCGTAAAATCATGCTTCTTTGTAGGATAATCATTTCATTAAGTAAAGTGGTGGTGAAACGTAAAACGTTTGACTGGTAGTGTAATGAAAGAGTTCACATATCAGATAAATATTTTCCAACATATAGACCACTTGCAGCTGCTTGAGATAATGAATGAGTAACACCTGAACAATCTCCAACTAAAAATAGCCCATTCATACTTGTTTCAAAATGGTTATTGATTTTTATCGTAGGGGCATAGAACTTTCCATCTATTCCATATAATAAAGTATCTTTATCGATAGGTTCTTGGATAAAATGTTCTAAGCGTAATAAAAATTCTTTGAGTCCGTCAATATATAATGGAGGAATTTCTTTATGCAAATCTCCATAATCTCCGTATAGTGTAGGGTGTATACGATTATGTTTCATATCTTTTTCCATTGTAGGTTGTTTCTTTAATAAGTCCTCTAAGCGCTGTATAACAATCCGATCTCGTCCTTGGTTAATGCCTTTAATAATTGAGTTTGCATATATATTGGCTTCTTTAAGAGTTGGGAAATAGCGCGGGATAAACAAAGTGAAATTTAAGTTAGGAGTGCCAGTTCCTTGCTCTCGAAAATTTTGACCGTCAGGCATAACTAAACCTTCTTCGTACTTTCGAATAATGCGTCCTTTTGGATTCATACAGTAAGTAGTTGCTGTGAAATTTTCACTTTGATAAGAAAGTTTCGTTTCAAAAGTATCTTTTAATATAGAACGCAATTGATGTTCTTTCATTTCTACTCTAATCCCTAAGTCTACACGTGTTTGTTCCTGAGAAATATTTAGAGAAGTGCACATTTCTTTTAACCAATCTGCCCCAGAGCGCCCCGTTGCAAATACGAGTTGCTTAGATTGAACTGTTCCTTGATTTGTAGTTATATTAAAATGATCTTTCTGTTTCATAATATGCTCTACATCTATATGAAATTGGATATTTATTTTCGTAAGTAAAAATTCATAGAGTTGCTGAAAAATGGTACTGGAAAGTGTAGTACCAAGATGTCTTACTTCTGTTGTTAACATTTGTAAACCACAAGTTGCAGCTTTCTTAGTGAGATTTACATTTTCTGTAGAATATTTTGAAACTGAATTTCCGCCAAACTGACATAGAATTTCATCTACTTCAGCCATGAGTCGCATAAAACCTTCTTTACCTACTTTTTGTTCGAGTTCTCCTCCAAATCCATTTGTATAATTAAATTTTCCTTCAGACTTTCCTAAGCCACCAAAACCGAAATATCTATCACATATGTTACAGTCACACGTTTTTCCTTGATCTAAAGGACAATTTCGATGTTCTAGCGGTTTACCTTTATCAAGAATTAAAATGTTTTTGTTACTTTTGGCTAATGAATAAGCCATAAAAATGCTACTTACTCCAGCGCCGATAATTGTAACATCATACATATTCTTTCACCTGCTAACGAATAGTTTGTTTACTATTTCCCTAGTGTATAACACTTTTATGAAGTTAAGAAATAGCTTTTATGAATAAAGAGAAAGTTTTTGAACTTTATACTTTTTCAATTTCTCTAAGTGGTGGATGAAGTATAAATGTTTTTATTTGAACGGAGATATCGTTTTAAATAATCACTTTTTCATATGATTCATAAAAGTCTACATATAAAAAGAACAGACCTTTTCAGTAAAAAGGTCTGTTCATCATTTGAAAAGGTTGTTAAGTGCATAAATTAGAAAGGAAGTATAGTTTTATTTAGCGAAGGTATGGTTACCGATTACTGCTACTGTTTGACGTGTCGTAATCCATTTGTCTGTTGATGTTTTTGGGTTGTAGAAATAAAGCCAATCAGAATGTATTCCCTTTGTGGAGATAGCCTCTTCTACAGCCATTTTTGCTTCAGCGCTTGCAGGCTGATTAATTCTTCCATCTGTAACAGGAGTAAATGCATATCCGTATTTAATAGGTTCATAAATAACGCCTGTTATTGTATTTGGAAATCCTTTTGCATTTACTCGATTTAGGATAACTTTTGCTACAGCTACTTTTCCTTTATATGATTCGCCACCAGCTTCAGCGGTAACTAAGCGTGCCATTAAGTCTTTTTCTTTTTCGGAAATACTGAAATTAATTTTCAAATGTTGCCCTGTATAAAGCTTGTTACCGATTGTGTTGTTAATTTGTTTTATAGATTGAACGGTTACGTTGTAGCGCTTTGCTATCGTTTCTAATGAATCTCCCGGTTGTACTTGGTAAATAATTTGTCCAGAAGTGTTCGTAGTTTTTTCGTTTTGATGAACTGTAACCGCATTTGATTTCATAGATCCTGGAATATGTAACTGTTCTCCAATAAAAGCTTGATCGTTTCCTTTATTATTCGCTTGTTTAATGGCTTGTATGGAAACTCCATATTGTTTACTAATGCCCCAAAGTGTATCATTCTTTTTTACTGTATGAATGGTGGAAGCTTCAGCTGTACTTTGATTACATACGAATGTAAGTGCTACTGCAGATAAAGGAATTATATGTTTTAGTTTTAATAATTTCATTGTAAATCCTCCTAAAAAAGTAAGGTATAACTGTTGCGTAATGTAATTCAGAATATGAAAATATAAATATTTTAATGTAAGTATATTAGCACATATAAAATAAATAATCATTATAAGTTTTTTATTTACATCCATATAGGATTCAAATATGAAATATTGCATATGAAAATACATTGAAGTTCATATTGCTGCTTACTATAATCTATTTAGTAGAAAGGTAATATGTTATAGAAATAAAATCATTATAGATTAATATAGTGATTATTAATTGTTATGAATTAGGAGGATTTATGTAATGAAAATGTTTCAAAGAATAGGTGTTTCAGCTGTGATCGTCTCAGCATTTTTAGGAATAGGGGACAATGTTAATATTGTAACTGCTGATTCTATAGAACAGCAGAGTAAATTAGGGATAGAACAAGAAACAGATAAACAAATCATTGTAAAATTCAGTGCAGATTTGAAATTACCATATGAAGATGGTATTGAAAAACAGATACAATCTGAAACGAACGATAAAGTATTAGAAGATTTTTTTGCAGAATATCCAGATGTAACATTTACTCGTCTATTCACATCTGTAAGTCCGGAAGAAATACAAAATCTTGAAGTGAAAGCACCTAATAATGTATCTACAAGCTTATTAAACTACTATATTCTTCAAACCAAAAATGATGGGCGTGAAGAAACACTAGTAGATAAGTTAAAAGCATCTTCTTTAATAGAAGATGTGTATATGAAGAAACAAGAAAAAATAATACCGCCTGAAGTGAAACAATTAAGTGTATCTCTTACTCCTAATAATAATCCTAGATTTAATAAACAAGGTTATCTTGAAGCAGCACCATACGGTATTAATGCACCCTTCGCCTGGGGCGTTCAAGGCGGTAATGGAAATGATGTAACCTTTGTTGATATGGAATATGGTTGGTTATTAAATCATGAGGATTTAGTACATCGAAATATTGAATTGATGTCTGGAAGAAATATAGATCAACATGTCGGTCATGGGACGTCTGTACTAGGAATTGTATCATCTGAAGATAATGAAGTAGGGAATATTGGGATTGCACCAAAAGCGAAAGCAAAAGTGATTTCTCAAATAAGAGATAACGGACAGTATAATACAGCTGATGCAATATTAAGTGCTGTAAATCATTTAGAAGCTGGGGATGTTTTATTATTAGAGGCACAAGCTTCTTTTGATGGATATGGTGATAAATATTTACCTGTTGAAGTACAACCAGATATCTTTGATGCAATTCGTGCGGGTACAGATAAGGGTGTTGTAATTATAGAGGCTGGAGCAAATGGTTGGAATGATCTAGATCAATTTAAAGATAGAAATGGTAAACAAATTTTAAATCGTAATAGTAAAGATTTTAAAGATTCGGGTGCAATTATGGTAGGAGCGGGCTCTTCATCTTTCCCTCATGAACGTATGTGGTTTTCGAATTATGGAAGCCGTATTGATGTGTATGGCTGGGGAGAAAACGTAGATACAACTACAGCTGAGCAAAGTAGAATTGCTGTAAATCTTTATACATCCAGCTTTAGTGGTACGTCTAGTGCTTCGCCTATTATTGCTGGAGCAGCGACTTTAGTACAAAGTATTGCTAAAGAAAATGTAGGACAACCATATAGACCAAGTGAATTGAGAACGATATTAAGTAACCATAACACTGGAACGAAGTCTAAAGATCCATATTCAGATAAGATTGGTGTTTTACCGGATTTGAAGTCTATCCTAGTAAATTTAGGGTATGAACGAAGAGAACTAAACGGTGGGAATGAGTTACAAGTAACAGAAAATGAACCAAATAATGAACCTAAACAGGCAAATAAAATTAACTTTCATACACCAATGAAAGGGACACTACATAATCGTGATAACGTAGATGTATTTACTTTCCAAATTGACTCGCCAGAAACTATTAATATCTCTCTACTAAATGAAAAAAATATTGGAATGACATGGGTACTTCATCATGAATCGGATGTAAATAACTATGTAGCATATGGTGAAAAAGAGGGAAATGTAGTTAAAGGAACCTATAATGCAAAGCCAGGTAAATATTATTTATATGTCTATAAGTATGAGAATAAAGATGGTTCATATGTATTAAATATAAAATAATCGAAAGGAACTTCAGATGAAGTTCCTTTCGATTATTTTAATTCAGGATACGTGAATGTTTTTTTACTTTATCTCGCAATTTGTCGGCAGTAAGAATTCCGCCTCGTATTCGTCCGATTAGTTAAACGTTACTTCTATGCAATATTTCATATTTATGAAATGTCATTTATTTTTTACTCACCAGATTATATTATATTCAATAAGTTTGATGTAAAACAGAAAAGGGAGGAATAATAATGAACAATAAGAAGTTTATTTTGAAGTTATTCATATGTAGTATGGTACTTAGCGCCTTTGTATTTGCTTTCAATGATAAGAAAACCGTTGCAGCTAGCTCTATTAATGAGCTTGAAAATTGGTCTAGATGGATGAAACCTATAAATGATGACATACCGTTAGCACGAATTTCAATTCCAGGAACACATGATAGTGGAACGTTCAAGTTGCAAAATCCGATAAAGCAAGTGTGGGGAATGACGCAAGAATATGATTTTCGTTATCAAATGGATCATGGAGCTAGAATTTTTGATATAAGAGGGCGTTTAACAGATGATAATACGATAGTTCTTCATCATGGGCCATTATATCTTTATGTAACACTGCACGAATTTATAAACGAAGCGAAACAATTTTTAAAAGATAATCCAAGTGAAACGATTATTATGTCTTTAAAAAAAGAGTATGAGGATATGAAAGGGGCGGAAAGCTCATTTAGTAGTACGTTTGAGAAAAATTATTTTCGTGATCCAATCTTTTTAAAAACAGAAGGGAATATAAAGCTTGGAGATGCTCGTGGGAAAATTGTATTACTAAAAAGATATAGCGGTAGTAATGAATCTGGGGGATATAATAATTTCTATTGGCCAGACAATGAGACGTTTACCTCAACTATAAATCAAAATGTAAATGTAACAGTACAAGATAAATATAAAGTGAGTTATGATGAGAAAGTAAACGCTATTAAAGATACATTAAATGAAACGATTAACAATAGTGAAGATGTTAATCATCTATATATTAATTTTACAAGCTTGTCTTCTGGTGGTACAGCATGGAATAGTCCATATTATTATGCGTCCTACATAAATCCTGAAATTGCAAATTATATGAAGCAAAAGAATCCTACGAGAGTGGGCTGGATAATACAAGATTATATAAATGAAAAATGGTCACCATTACTTTATCAAGAAGTTATAAGAGCGAATAAGTCACTTGTAAAATAGTAATTATGGTCATAGTAAGAAGCGGTGAAATACGTCGCTTCTTAATTGAAAAGACAGTTTTTCTTGTAAATGGAACAATTTTCGAGCTATCGCAATCAATGTTTCATTATGAAAAGACGAAACTTTTAAATCGAATTCATTTCAAGTGAAAAATGAATACAAATAACCTTTTGAAAAAGCGACTGATCTAGGTGATTAGTTGCTTTTTATTTTGAAGTGGATGAGCAAAAAAACATAAAAGTGGTTGGTCCGTTTTTTACAAACATCCATTATGATAAGAGAAGAAAGGTAGTATTTTTTTGATGCTTTAAAGAGGAAGTTTTTTATTGAAGTTCTTAAATAAAATAGACTAGCCTTAGAGAGGTGAAAATACAATGAGTTTTGCAATTTCACTAGTAGTTATTATTGTAATTGTATCGCTGTTTGGGACCGTACTAGTTGCACGAAATGTGGAGGAGAATTACGGCAAGTCTACAAAGAGAAATGTGAAAAACTTATCGACTATCTATATTATCCTTCTTTTCGTTCTACTTGTTGGGGTAACGTGGTATGCGGTAGTGATTTAATAACTTTTTAAAGGAACACATTCATATTGTGTATGATGGAGGAGTAGTACTTTGATAAAAAATGAGCGCCACGTTTTAATTGTTTTTCCGCATCCAGATGATGAATCATATTGCGTGGCTGGAACAATTTTAGCTTATGCTCAGCAGAATGTTCCTCTTACGTATGTTTGTTTAACGCTTGGCGAAATGGGGAGAGCGATGGGAAACCCTCCTTTTGCAACACGTGAATCATTATATGCTATAAGAGAGAAAGAACTAAAGAGCGCAACTAATATTTTAGGGATTAAAGATTTACGTATGATGGGATATCGTGATAAGACGCTTGAATTTGAAACTCCTGGAGAATTAAGAAGTGTAATACAAAATCGTGTGGAAGAATTGAATCCTTCGTTAGTCATTTCTTTTTATCCGGGATATGCAGTTCATCCAGATCATAATGCAACAGGAGAAGCAGTAGCCAGGGCGTTAGCTAATATTCCGGAAAATAAGAGGCCAACATTTTATGCTGTAGCTTTTTCAAATAATCATGAAGCAGAAATAGGGCCACCAAGTTTTAAAAATGGAGTAAAAGAATATGTTCCAAAAAAGTTGGACGCATTGTAAGCACATGCATCACAATTTGCGACTAAGGTAGCGGAACTGAAAAGAGAGTATGAAGATGGTGTTCCGGAAACAGTCGAGTGGTTAGAGAGAGAACCGTTTTGGATATACCCGTTCAAAGATAAAAATAAGTGATGCTATAGCTGAAGGTGATGAATATGTATTTTGAATATAAGAATCGAAAGGTTTTTTATAATATAGAAGGATCGGGTCCCGTCATATTGTTTTTACACGGTCTTGGAGGAAACGCAAATAATTGGTTATATCAAAGGCGATATTTCAAGGGGAATTGGACAGTGATTTCAATAGATTTACCTGGGCATGGGAAATCTGAAGGACTAGAAATTAGCTTTAAAGAATACGCAAATGTTTTGTATGAGTTATGCAATTATTTAAAGCTACAAAAAGTAGTCATTTGTGGTCTTTCAAAAGGGGCTAGAGTAGGAATTGGTTTTGCTATACAATATCCAAGCTTTGTTTCTAGCTTAATTGTTGTAAATGCATTTCCTTATTTGGAACTAAAGGATCGTAAAGAGCGACTTGAAGTATATGATTTACTTAGCTTACAGGATAACGGAAAAACATGGGCGGATACATTATTGAAGGCGATGGGAGTAGCAGATAATGAAGGGATTGTCCGGGGATTTTATCAATCTTTACAGTCTATTAACCCATTGCATATTCAAAGATTATTTGCTGAATTAGTTGATTATGATCAGAGACCGTTTCTTGCAAATATTTCATGTCCTGTTTTAATAATAAGAGGGGGAAATGATGATTTTGTCCCTGAGAAATATGTAAGAGAGTTTGAAATACATTTAAAAAATACGACTTTCATTGAGTTTGAAAATAGTGGACATTTACCTTATTTAGAGTAGCCAACTAGCTTTAATATGACGGTAGAAACATTTTTAAATCATGTGCTTAATTAATACGATTGTTACAGTGAATACTGTTATTAATAAGTAAAGGATAGTTCGTTTTGAGAGGAGGGAACTAGATGGAATGGAAACCAAATCGTGCAGATAAGACACCTGTATATAAACAAATTGCTGATTATATTGAAAGGGGTATTTCTTCAGGTGAATTTCCTTCTGATAGCAAGTTACCTTCTGAGCGTATGCTAGCAAAGGAATTACAAGTGAACCGGAGCACAATAGTAGCTGCATATGAAGAGTTAAAATCACTTGGAGTAGTAGAACGGCAAAAAGGAAGCGGAACTCGGGTGAATACAGACATATGGGGTGTGTCACATAAACGAATACCGAACTGGGGGAGGTACGTTGAGGATGGATCGTTCTTACCTAACGTACCACTTGTTCAACAAATTCGAACGGAAACACAAAAAGATGACTTAATTAATTTAGCGAGTGGAGAATTGTCACCAGAATTAATTCCGAGCGATAGATTTCGAACGATTTTGTCGGAGAAAACATTTATGGAAAACCTCGGTTATGACCATCCACTTGGAAATGAGATGTTGAGAAAAACAATTGCAGTACATGTTCAGCAATACAAACAAATTGAATCAGAATCAAGCTCGATTCTGATTACATCTGGAGCACAACAGGCACTTAATCTTATCGTTCAATGCTTATTAAAACCGGGCGATGCCATTGCAATTGAAGATCCTTCGTATTGTTTCTCGCTTCCCATGTTTAAATCGGCCGGTTTAAATATATTCCATTTACCTGTTGATGAGCATGGAATGAATCCAGATGACTTAATCGATTTGCACAAAAAGCATCGTATTCGTATGGTGTTTTTGAATCCGGATTATCAAAATCCGACCGGTACTGTGCTTTCATTAGCGAGGCGTAAAAAGATTTTAGAACTGTCTTCTGAATTCGGTATACCGATTGTAGAGGATGATCCATATAGTTTAACTTCTTTTAATGGAGAAGTGAATCCAACATTAAAATCAATGGATCAGAATGGGAATGTTCTTTATATAAGTTCATTATCAAAAATTGTTGCGTCAGGATTACGTATTGGCTGGGTAATTGGTCCTACGCGCGTAATAGAACGTTTAGCAGATGCGAAGCAACAAGTTGATTTTGGTCATAGTGTATTTACACAGTGGGTAGCAAATCAATTTTTAGAATCAGAAGATTTTCATACGCATATTACAATGCTTCGTGGACAATTGAAACAAAGAAGAGATGAGTTAATTAGAAAGCTTGAAGAAATATTAGGGGACCGCGTTGAATTTTTTGTTCCAGAGGGTGGAATACATGTATGGTGCAAAGTACAAGGAACGTTTGATGAATATCATTTATTAGGTGAATCTATACGGAATGGTGTAGCATTTGTCCCTGGAAGTGTTTTAGGTTCTAAAAGTGAATATATTCGTTTTACTTTTGGGAGAGTAAATGTAGAACAAATCCAACTTGGAATTACGAGGTTTGCGGAAACGCTAAACGAAATTTCATAATAGTGATGCGTAATATTGGAATGAGGGGAAGAAATGAAGTACGTAACACTTTTACTTCAAGTAGGCGTGCTATATATGTTTAGCTTAGCTGGTACGTGGATTCAGGGAATATTCCATCTATCGATGCCAGGAAGTTTAATAGGAATGTTAATGCTGTTCCTACTCCTTTCTACTCGTATTTTACCATTAAAGTGGTTTGAGTTAGGAGCAGAAAAGTTAATCTTATTTTTACCGTTATTTCTAATTCCTTCGACAACAGGATTAATGGAATATGGATCTTTTCTTTTAAGTAAGGGAAGTATTATATTCCTTTTAGTTGTTGCAAGTACGGTAGTAACATTGATTGTTTCAGGGTATGTAAGTCAATTATTAGTAACATTCAAAAAATAAAATCGACAAGGTGCACGATTCAAATGGTCTTAATACTTATTACTGTAGTCATATATTTATTTGCGACAAAGCTGTATAAAAAATATACGTTTCCATTTATGTTACCAGTATTAACAGTTACAGCAATTATGATTTGCTTATTTCTGATGTTTGGCATTTCTCATCATAAGTATAAGGAAAATGGTGGGGACGTTCTTTCAGGCTTTTTGAGTCCTGCAATTGTAGCGTTAGCCATACCTCTATTTAAAGAACGAAAGATACTTATGAAAAACTTTTTATCGATACTTATTGGCGTATTGATAGGTATAGTGGCTTTAACGAGTATGAATGTAGTGATTGGTGGGATTTTGAATATAGATAAGGAATTTATACTAACAACTCTTCCGCAATTAGCGACAATGCCAATTGCCATTTCATTAGCGGATCAAATTGGTGGTATTCCAACTATGACTTCTAGTTTTGTAGTTGTTGCAGGAATAACAGGTGCTATTATCGGACCGACAGTACTTAAGTTTTTCCGGATAACAAGTACGATTGGAAAAGGAGTGGGGATGGGCTGCGCATCACATATTATCGGTGTGAGTCGACTCGTGAAGGAAGGCGAGAAAGAAGCGACTATCGGTTCAGTAACGATGATTGTAACAGGAATACTCATTAGTATATTAATACCTTATGGAACGAAATTTATATTTTAAAAGTTGTAATAAGAAGTATAATGCTACTTATTTTAAAATGTATGGAGATGATAAAAGTGACAACATGGTTTATAGTTACATTATTTATTTTTGGTGCCATTAAAGTTCTAGTTTCTAGTATGCCAACTTCTGTTGTAGAATCCATTATTAGTAGATTTGAATTACATCAAAAACTTGATGAAGAACATACGACTGTATCGCTAGATGGAAAGAATATAGAGGGCGAAATGAAACTGCAAGTTATAAATGATTTTAACGAGGCTTTATTTTTAGATAAACATTATTTTCCGCCACAAGGTGAAGGCACGCCGATAATCATTGAAACGAAAAAAGGAAAAAGAGTAATTACGTTATCGATATATAGTTATGAAGAACATGTTGATGTAATAAGGCAATATAAGAAGAAAGTTGTTGCCTATCGTTTACGTTCTAAAAGTCTTCAAACGTTTGCACCATTAGCAGTAACTGAAGAGTATGCTTAAGAAGAGACCTATAATGGTCTCTTTATTTTTGTATCCAATTATATACTTTCCAAATAAAAGAAAGGAACACCATATAACCAAATAAAGAATATGTATGGTTCCAGTCTGCACTATGTATAAATAAACCTAAACCTTCAGCAACTTGTTCAAAAATGCTAGCACAAATACCTATGGAAATAATAAATATAGTTCTAGAAACGGCAGATAATGTTTTTGAAATTTGTATGAAAATGATTGTTAAAATCGGTAGTACAAACAACGTAAAGCCAATGTTAACTGAGAATATGGATGGGAAGGGCCTAACTGGAAAGAAATATATGTGCTTATGGACAAAGAAAGCATCTAAGTAAGTTCCGATAATTGAAGAGAGTAAGATTGTAACTGCTAATGCTAGAAAATTATTCTTCTTCTCGAAGGAGGACATTTTTCTTTGCGAGAATTGCCAGTTCAATTTTTTCGAGTGTTTTGCAGTAGTCTTCTGTAATTTGTCCATTCATATTTTCCTCCTTATCCACTAAGTAATTTACAACTTGCCAGTCCGTAAACCAATCTTCACTTTCAACTTCTTCATGCTTCATATCTCGCCATGCATAGATGAGTGCAGGGCTGTATATACGATATGCGCCACTACGCAACTGGCATTTCTTTATTCGGCGTTTATAAAACTCACGGGAAAAAGATTCATTTACACTTGAAAATAAATGAGGCCAGTAATCTTTCCTTGAGCCTGTATGTGGATGATGCTCGGCCCAATATATGATTTGAGATAAAATATGTGTATCTCGAAATAATAATGAATACAACCTTTTTCCAATTAAGATTCGTTCATGCAAGGAAGTAAAATGTTTCATTGTATCGCCAATTAATAAAGTTTTTTGATTTGTATTATTTTCGTAGAAAGGGAAAAGGATATGATTAAACTGAAAGAAATCAAAGAGTTTAAATCCGATACTATTGAGTACGGTCTTTTGAAAGTGTGCATTTTGAATCACTCTTTTTTCTAAGTAGTTTTGCTCATTAATAATAGTTGCGATTGCTAATGTTTTTTTGTTCCCAGTTTTCCAAAAATCGTTCCACATCGTTTCCATAAATGTAGAAACATTTAGGTGAGGGAGAAGATGAAATAGCTTTTTCGCTTTTTTAACACTTTGTTCATAAAGTAAAAATTGAGGATATACATCTTGAAAAATGAGCCAATTCCCTCTTTCTAAAAAAGAAAAAAATGTAATTTGATCTTTCTCTGATAAAAGTTTCGTATATAAGTCTCCTTTTAAATCAGTCATATTCCAACCACCGTTACGTGATACCATATGCCCAAGTAGTGCCCAATGTATTTCTGGATATCGAATGTAAAATTGGTAGTATGCGCGTGTTCTCGTAACATTATTTTTATTTAGTTGTTCTGTCTGTATTTTTATATTGTTGATGATGAATTGTTCTTCTTTCGTTAATGTATACATGGTGTCAGAATGAATGAGTTTGCTTTTTTGTTTCAATTCATTTTTTACATCGAATAGGGAGAGAGGCAGTGCTTTGGAAGGTCCGTTATATGTATGATTTGAATTGCTTCGGTCCATTCCGTTACCTCCCTTTTTCATAAGTTTAAACGTGATTATTGGCTATGAATCATTCTATTTATCCCGGGGCAGTAAGATCCCCACCTCAAAATTCAGTGGAGGTCGGGCTGCCCGTAAAAGCCCGATTGGTGAGGGCTGATAATCAGTGGGGGATGAACCCCCCCCCACTAAATAAAGTTTCACTTTATTTTATTACAAGTATAAGAAATAAATGAGCGGTGTTTTTTTACAAGGAATTTATTTATCATGCAAATAGTATAAAAAATCTTACCGTTATGAAGCGAAAAGAAAAACAGAAACTATGCTTAATAGTTTCTGTTTTTTTATTTTGTCAATTTAATGTAACAAATGACAATTATGATTTGAATCAATTGAAAATAATTCAATAGCTTTTAATAAATACAATTTTTATGAAATGTACAGCAGGAGGAAAAGAAATGCTTAATAAAATAATTTTAATTACTGGTGGTACAGGTTCGTGGGGACATGAACTTATAAAACAATTATTAGAAAAATCACCGAAAGAAATTAGAATTTTTTCAAGGAATGAAACGGTTCAGTTTGAAATGCAGCAACAGTTTATAAATGAAACTAGATTAAAATTTATCATTGGAGATATTCGTGATAAAGACCAACTCGTTTATGCTTGCCAAGATGTACATTATGTATTCCATCTTGCAGCATTAAAACATGTTCCAGTATGTGAGTATTATCCTTATGAAGCTATAAAAACAAATATACATGGTACGCAAAATGTAATTGAAGCATCTATCCAGATGCAAGTTGAGAAAGTTATATATGTTTCAACAGATAAAGCAGCGGATCCATCAAATACGTATGGGATGACAAAAGCAATTGGTGAAAAATTAATGGTTAATGCGAATGTGCAAACGAAGAAAACAAAATTCATTTGTGTTCGTGGAGGAAATGTTTTAGGGACGAGCGGAAGTGTAGTGCCGCTTTTTAAAAAGCAAATTAAGAAGTCTTCACAAATAGGAATTACAGATGTAAATATGACTAGATTTTTCTTAACGATTGAAGATGCTGTTCGGTTGTTATTTAAAGCAGCATTTGACGGAAGAGGAGGGGAGATCTTTGTCATGAAAATGCCGGCATGTAAAATCACAGATTTAGCAAAGGTGTTAATCGAAGATTCGAAAAAAGAAAATGTGAAGATAAAAGAAGTAGGGATAAGGCCTGGTGAAAAATTAAGTGAAATGCTTTTATCTGAAGTAGAGAGTAAAACAAGTATAAGTTTTGATCAAAATTATTTTGTGGTACTACCGACTATTCCTATAGAGGGACTTCAAGAATATTATGCTAGTTATCCGCTTGTGGATGTGAAGAGTTTTAGTTCTCAACAAGACTTACTTGCAAAAGATGAGGTGAAACAAATGCTATTAAAAGGAGGATTTCTACGATGAAAAAAAATGCAAGCCTTTTAATAACTGGTGCAAATGGTTTCACAGGTCGACATGCTTGCCAATATTTTTTAGAGCAGGGCTTTCATGTAATTCCTATGTTTCAAAACCGTCCACATAGAGAAAACATCGGAAATAGTATTACTTGTGATTTAACTAATAAGAGCGAAGTAATGAAGGTAATGAAACAAATAAAACCAGACTATGTATTGCATTTAGCAGGAAGAAATTCAGTTATAGAGTCTTGGACAGCTTCTCTTGAATACATGGAGGTTAATGTAATAGGGACTTTGTATTTATTAGAAGCGATTAAGCAAGAAGCTTCGCATTGTAAAACATTAGTTATAGGATCTGCATTGCAAGCAGATAGTATGAATAACATAAAAGTTTCAAATCCATATAGTTTAAGTAAAACGATGCAAGTCATTATTGCAGAGGCTTGGGGCGGATTAATGGATTCAAATATTATCATTGCAAAGCCCTCAAACTTAATTGGTCCAGGAGAATCGAATGGCATTTGTTCGATTCTCGCAAAAAAAATGATAGATATAGAATCGGATAGGAGTAAAGCGATTATTGAAGTAAGCAGTTTGAAAGATAGTAGGGATTTTCTAGATGTACGTGATGCGGTTAAAGCGTATCATGTGTTATTACGTAATGGTATAAATGGGAAACAATATAATATTGGATCAGGAGTGAGACGATCTTTATTAGATGTACTAGAACAATATAAAAGATTAACACAGCTCCATTTTACTATAAAAGAAACAGAGAATAGTGGAAGCAGCTCAAATGAGAGCTTAGTAATAGAGGATATAAAAAAGTTAGGTTGGATCCCAGAAATTCAATTTCATCAATCATTAAAAGATGTACTTGAATATGCGAAGTGCAGTGACATCTGCATGCAATGAAAAATAAAAAAGGGTGTAAGAAGTATATGAATGTGAATGGTTATGAAGCAATAAATAATCAAAATACACTATTTCTTTCGATTGTCGATACGCTGGATTGGAAAGATGAAGAAGCGCATGTTTTGCACATCTATGAGGCGATAAATAAATGTCGAGCATACGTGGAAAAGGTTAATCGGAAAAATCCAGCAGTAGAGACGGGAATTAGGCCTGTAATCCAAGTCTTTACTCAGTGTGAATGTAGTGAGTATGGAAATGATTTTTATGAACTCATCAAAGATCTTTTGCAAGATATAGGATTTGAGTTAAATATTTATATAAATAATAGTAAGTTTACTTACATGTAATAGATTGATATAAAGCAAGATTTTTAATGATAAAGGTGGATATAAGTTATGAATAAAAAGATTCTCTTTACTGGGGGCGGTACAGCAGGACACGTTATGATTAATATGGTATTGATTCCTAAATTTATGGAAAAAGGATGGGGAGTTGAGTATATTGGATCTCAAAATGGAATTGAAAAGTTATTAGTTCAAAATGTTAAGTACAATAGTATTTCAACGGGGAAGCTTCGGAGATATTGGGATTGGGAGAACTTTAAAGATCCTTTTAAAATTATAAAAGGCTGCTTACAAAGTTATAAATTAATTAAGAAAGTGAAGCCAGACGTTATCTTTTCGGCAGGAGGATTTGTTTCAGTTCCTGTAGTTATAGGGGCATGGTTAAATCATGTACCAATCGTAATACGTGAGCCAGACAGTACGTTAGGGTTAGCAAATAAAATAGCATTGCCTTTTGCTACAAAACTATGCACAACATTTCCTCATACAGGGGAGAATGTAAGTAACGAGAAAAAAGTTTATGTAGGACCAATTGTAAGGGAAGAAATTGAGAGAGGTAGCGTATTACGAGGAAGAAGTTATTGTGAATTTCAGCAAGATAAGCCAGTATTGTTAATTATGGGTGGGAGTCAAGGGGCTAAGTGGATAAATGATATGGTAAGGAAAAGTTTAGATACATTATTATTAAGTTTTAATATTGTTCATATGTGCGGTAAAGGAAAGGTAGATTCATCTATTGGCATGGAAGGTTATATGCAATTTGAATATATAGGGGAAGAATTGCCGCATATATTGAATATGGCAAGTGTTGTCGTTTCCAGAGCGGGTTCTACTGCTATTTCTGAATTGTTATTTTTGAAGAAACCGATGTTGCTTATCCCGTTAACTAACGGTTCCAGTAGAGGGGATCAAGTTTTAAATGCTGACTATTTTTCTAGGCAAGGGTATGCGGAAGTTTTACTTCAAGACAGAGCAAGTAATAGTGCATTTACACATGCAGTAAACCGGCTATATGCAAATAAGGAGAGATATGTTCAAAACATGAATGGATATAAGAAAACAAATGATGAGGGGATTCATCAATTAATAGATTTAATAAATGAAGTGGTGAAATAATAGAAAGTTAAATAGAAAAACAAAAGGAAAGAAGGTATCTTCTTTCCTTTTGTTTTTCAAATTCATTATTATGTAGCCTATTATATTCTGTATAGAGCTATATACTATAGACGAATACCGTTTTTTAACAGCTTAGTAAATGCATTAGAATAAATAGGTTTACTGTAATAGTAACCTTGAATAAACTGACATTTATTTTTTTGAAGGAAATTCACGTGTTCTTTCGTTTCTACACCTTCAGCGATAACCGACATCTCTAATGTATGTGCTAATGTGATGATTGTTTTAATGATTTCCATTCCATCTTCACACGTTTCAGACATTGTCATAAATTCCCTCGGGATTTTTAAAGTATCGATTGGATATAAAGGTAAGTAAGCAAGCGAAGAATAGCCTGTACCAAAGTCGTCGATTGAAATGTGAATTCCTAAATTTTTTAGTGTACGCAGTTTTATTAATGTTTCTCTTTCATCCATCATTGCAATTCGTTCTGTTAATTCAAGATCGAGAGAACTTGCTGGTAAGCCTGTAGTTGCTAAAGTAAATGAAATAGACTTTACAAAATCTTCTTGTTCAAATTCTTTAGCAGATAAATTTACTCCTATTTTTAAATGAGAATACCCGAGTACATGCCAACGTTTCATTTGCTCACAAGCTTGTTGTAATGTCCATTTTCCTATTGGAATAATTTGTAGTGTTTCTTCAGCAATAGGAATAAATTCGTATGGAGAAATAACACCTAATTCGGGATGGTTCCATCTGATCAAAGCTTCAGCACCGATAATTTTGTTAGATTCACTGTCAACTTGAGGTTGATATAAAAGGAATAATTCTTCATTTTGAAGTGCATTTGGTAAATCTTTCTCTAATCGTAATCGTCTTTCAATTTTTTTAGCGATTACATCGTCATAAATAGAGACTGAATTAAGCTCTTTTTCTTTCGCATCATACATTGCGACATTAGCATTTTTCAAAAGTGTAGAGGCATCGATTCCAGAATGTGGATAAATAGCGATACCAATACTAAGTGATACATTTAATTTTTGTTCATGTATGACAAATGGTTTTTTCATACTTTCAAATAATTCGTTACATAACTGGAATAAGGAATCATGGTCAGTATAGTTTTCAATTAAGATTGTGAATTCATCGCCACCGATTCTTGATACATAAGTATGTGATGGAAGACATGATTGGAATCGCTGTGCCACTTCTTCTAATATGTGATCACCTGACGAATGCCCAAGTGTATCGTTAATTGCTTTAAAGCGGTCTAAATCTAAATATAATAATGCGAACTCACTATTTATTGTTTGAGCATTCTTTATAACTTTTCTTAATTTCTTATGGAAATAGGCTCGATTCCCAATTTTCGTTACAGCATCGTGGAATGCTAAATATTTTATTTCTTCTTGTTGTTTTTTTTGTGCGGTAATATCCTTTACCATAATATAGCTTCCTGAAATTTGTCCATCTATCATAATAGGGACGATGGTAACGTATAAAAAATAAATAAAACCATCTTTATATTGAGAACTAAGTTGTAAGCATGCCGATTTTTGTTGTTTAACTTTTTCTAATGCAGTTAACAGTTTGTGTTTATCTTCATCTAAAATGATCGAGAAACATGTCTCACCGAGTAACTCGTTTGTTGGTGCTCCGAGTAGGACGCTTCCTGCCTTATTTACATTTAAGAATACTCCATTTAAATCAATTGTAAAAATAGGGTCAGGGTGATATTCATATAATGATTCGAATTTTTGCTGTTTCTCAGATAGAGCCTCTGACTTATGGACTAAATCAGAAGTCCTTAAAGTAACTTTATCTTCAAGTTGAGCATTAAATGCTTGTAGACGTTTTGTTAGAGTAGCATTTTGCATACCCACAATAGAATGTCGAATAAGTACAAAAACAAAAGCGATACAATTTCCTGTAATGAGAGTGGAAGATGATGTTTGTTCTTTTAACGTAAACCCGATTAGTATTGCGACGGCAAGGTAGGGGAATACGACTAAAACTTTTTTCCCTAATTTAGGGTGTACAGTAAAATAATTTTTATTGCTATTATAATCGTCTGAAATGGAACCAGCTATTGCGATAAGTAATATAGGTACTCTATATAAAAGACGTAATAGCGTTATAGTATCATTTGCTAAATGGCTATATAGGTAGAAGTAAATATAGTTAAAAGTTGCAGAACTTATTAATACAAAAATAAAAATATAAATTTTCCGTTTGGAATTAAAAACAGTTGGGCGGAAAAAGAGACTAACACTTAGTAGAAGAAATAATAGGTCTGCAATTGGATATAGAAAGGAAAGAAAAATATCTCCCAGTGAAAGGGAAAATATATTTAAATCTGGCTGATTAAATAAATACCATTCTAATGTGAATACGGAAATGAGTACTATGCATAGATCACAAATAAAGAATGCCTTTTCCCATTTGTTGCATTCTTTTAAGATTTTATAGCAGAAAGCGATAAGGCAGAAGACTAGAAAAAACATGTAAAATACATCAGAAACAGTAAAACGATGTATTGGAATCTCAAAAAACTTATCTTGATACGTATATACTATTTTTCCTAATAAAAAACTACCAATTGCTATTGTGATACATATCCAAAAAGGATTTGAACTAACTTTTTTAGAATATATAGAGTAAATTAGTGATACAAATGTAATGGCTTCAATGATGAGTGAAGCGAAGCGTACATTGAAATTTGAAAAATGAGTAGGGAACAGAAAGAAAAACATAAAATAGATTGAATAGCATACTAATGTTGTAATTAATATGCATAGTTGTAAATTTTTATTTAATTTCAATAAAATCACCTTCTTTAATTACGCACCATATTTGTAATATCTATACATAATAATATTACTTAAGGATTGTATCAGATTTCCATATAAAAAGCATGCTAATAAGAAAAGAATTGAAGAGTGTAATACTTCTTAAAATTGAAAAAGTATTGCGTTCAATAATTTTTAGTTTATAAGGAATATAGATAGAATTTGTATATTTAGTCATCCTTTAGATTTTAAAGGTTTTTTAGTGATTTGCAAGCAGAGATGCAACATTACATATAAAATGACAAGGGACTTCCTTCTAAGTTATAAAACGAAAGGGAAGACTTCCTGTTTTGAAATCTGAAAATTTATAATTGAAAATAAGTTCCGGGAAGTAATATGATAAGAAAGTATGATTTTGTGGGTTTGATAGTGTTGCCATTAAAACTATAAAAAGAGGGTGAACTTTTAATGTTATGTCGAATTAAAGATGCAGAAATATACTACGAAATTGTTGGAGAGGGGAAACCAGTCCTTATTATACATGGGTGTGCCCCTGATCATAGGTTAATGCAAAGATGTATGGAATCAGTATTTCAGAAATATGAAGGATATCAAAAAATTTATATTGATTTACCTGGCATGGGAAAATCGAACGCTCCAGATTGGATAAATAGTTCAGACCATATATTAGAAGTACTTATTGCATTTATTGAGGAGATTATTTCTACTGAAAAATTCTTATTGGTAGGAGAATCGTACGGAGGATATTTGGCTAGAGGGATACTCTCAAAGATGTCTGAGAAGGTGAATGGATTATTGTTAGTATGTCCTGTTGTTGTAGCACAACCAAAAGAAAGACTTTTACCGGATAAACAGGTACTTGTACGAGACGAGGAGTTTTTAAATACGCTCACTTCTATCGAAAGAGAAGAATTTTGCGATTTGGCAGTGGTAGCAAATGAATATACATATACACGATTCAAAGAAGAAATTAAGCCAGGATTAGATGTTGCTAATTATGAATTTATTGAAAGGTTGCAAAAGAATTACCCTCTTACTATAGATTTTCACCGTAAGAAATATGAGAAACCCGTTCTTTTATTAGCTGGAAGACAAGATATAACAGTAGGGTATCAAGATATTATAGGAATGATTGAAAATTATCCAAGAGCGACATTAGCTGTGTTAGACACGGCAGGACATAATTTGCAAATTGAACAGCCTGAACTATTTGAGAGTTTAGTAGGAGAGTGGATTAGAAGAACAACTTAGCAAAGTATATAAAGTATATTAAAGGAGAATAAATTAATATTGCGATTACGCCTAAGTTTTTGGATGGGACAGATTAACGTGATGTATAAACAATCTTAAGGAGGAATTATGAGTACATTTATTTACATGGTTAGACATGGTGAATCACTTAAAATAGAGGGGAATGAAAGAACACGTGGATTAACTGAGAAAGGAAATTTAGATACTCATAGAGTAACTGAGATATTAAAAACAGAGGGAATTGATACTTTCATTTCAAGTCCGTATAAGAGAGCTATGTTAACGATAGAAGAGGCAGCTAATTTCTATGAAAAAGAAATAGTAGTATATGAAAATCTTAAAGAGTGTCGATTTGCAAGTGAGGATCAGATTATATTAGACAAAGAGGTGTATCCACTTGTAAAGAAGATGTTCTCTAATCCGGACTTTGCACGAACGGAAGGAGAGTCATATGCGGATTGCCAGAGAAGAGTAGTGAAAGTATTAAAAGAAATCTTAATGGGTTTTCAAGGGCGCAAAATTGTAATTGGTACACATGGGCTTGTCATGACATTGATGATGAACTATTTTGATAAGCAATATGGGCTTGAATTTTTAATGAATACAGCAAAACCGGATATATATAAGATGGAATTTAAAGAAGAACAATTAATGAATGTAGAGAGATTATGGAAAGCTGAATAAAATTGGTTGCATGGATTTTGCTGTAAAAGTTACTTTTATAGCAAAATCTTTTTTATTTGAATAGAAAGCATCTTTATCAACTATTTTTAGAATGTTACATCAATAAGTAATTATTCAGTGTTTGAATAAATTATGGGGGAATTGGTTTAGGGAAACAATTTTAAATGTGTCAAAACTCCAAACGTTGGATTTATATGCATTAGGAGAAAAAGATGTAGAATTTTGTCTTGTTGTACGTGTTTACTTTTTATTCCGTTACATATAGGCTTTGTGGTGTAAGGGGGAGACATCGCCTTTACGCTAAATTTAGAAGGAGGTCATTGTGATGAAAAAGATGAAAAAATTTGCGGGAGTAGCTTTAGCGGGGACAATTGGATTAAGCGGACTACTTTTTTTAGAACCGAGTATAAGTGCTGCAGAAACATCGCAAGTGCAAGAGGAGAATGTTAATGCGATTCATGTAAAGATGAATCAAAGTGAGCATTATTTATTGAGTGGTAGAAGTATTGATGTTCTTTCGGGAGATAAAGAAGCAATTCAGCTAAATAAATATACAATTAGTTTTAGTAAACCTGGCGAGTATGTGATTAGGGTAAATGGTTGTGTTTATGACGATATCTATACTTTTACTGTGAGTGAGTAGTATATATTTTTATATTGTGAGATAAAAAAAGAAACACCCTATTTGCGGTGGGAATCGTAAATAGGGTGAATTATTTGTTAGAAAGTTAATGAAAAGAGCAATAGGTATTCAGTTGTATTTTATATATTTTCATTAATTTGCTCTTTATTTTTGTTATGTAAAGTATGTAAAAGTGTTTGAAATACTGTAAATGATTGCTGAAAGATTGGACTTTGAATAAAAGTGTATAGAAACGTTACGATGAAAACAGGACCTCCTAGCATATATCCAATAACTAATACAACGCATTCTACTATGATCCTAGCACGACTAATAGACAGTCCCGTTTTGTCGGAAATAGTAAGCATGAATCCATCGCGAGGTCCAGCGCCAATTCCAGCCGCAACATACATACCTCCCCCAATACCTGTGATTGCAATACCGGAAAATAAGATGAGTAAGTTTATCCATAAATAATGAGTAGCGTTTGGAAGGATATTTGATTGTAAGAAAAAGTCCATAATAGGACCGATAAGTAGTGCATTTAAAAATGTGCCCACGTTTATATATTTTCGATCTACTAGTAAAGAAATGAGAACGAGACATAATCCACATATGACACTCCACGTACCAATGGTCCATCCAAATCTTTGGTAGAGGGCCATATTTAAAACTTCCCACGGATGCAAACCGAGAAATTTAACTTTGACTGCAAGAGCGTTTCCAAGGCCAAAGAAAATTAATCCTAAGAAAAAAAGAAAATAGCGAAAGAGAGTTAGCCTCATCTTTAAAACCTCCCATATTTTATAATTATGTATGTTACCTGTTACGGTTTTAATGTACAAATATTATGTCTTTTTATCATTCGTTTAAAATTGTTAACAATGTAAATGAAATATACATCTTCACAGTCAAAAAAGTTAAAATATTTCGTTTTAAGGATTATAATGGAGAAAGAAACAGAAAAGGGAGTGAACGAACTTGAAACAAGAACTTATTGAAAGATTTACGAGATATGTAAAAATTGATACCCAATCAAATGAAGAAAGCCATACAGTACCAACAACACCCGGACAAATTGAATTTGGTAAGTTATTAGTTGAAGAGTTAAAAGAAATTGGGTTAACAGAAGTAACGATGGATGACAATGGTTATGTGATGGCAACACTTCCCGCTAATACGGACAAGGATGTGCCTGTAATCGGATTTTTAGCCCATTTAGATACGGCAACAGACTTTACAGGGAAAAACGTAAAACCACAAATTCATGAAAATTTTGATGGTAATGCAATTACGTTAAATGAAGAGTTAAATGTTGTATTAACACCAGAGCAGTTCCCGGAATTACCATCATATAAAGGTCATACGATTATTACAACTGATGGTACAACACTTCTAGGAGCAGATGATAAAGCTGGTCTTACAGAAATTATGGTTGCAATGAACTATTTAATACATAATCCGCAAATTAAGAACGGGAAAATAAGAGTAGCATTTACACCGGATGAAGAAATTGGTCGTGGGCCAGCGCATTTTGATGTAGAAGCGTTTGGTGCATCATTTGCTTACACGATGGATGGAGGTCCATTAGGTGGTTTAGAGTATGAAAGTTTTAATGCTGCAGGTGCTAAGTTAACGTTTAACGGAACGAATACACATCCTGGAACAGCGAAAAATAAAATGCGTAACGCAACTAAACTTGCTATGGAGTTTAATGGGCATCTACCGGTAGAAGATGCACCAGAATATACGGAAGGTTATGAAGGGTTCTATCATTTACTTTCTTTAAATGGTGATGTTGAGCAAAGTAAGGCGTATTACATTATTCGAGATTTTGATCGTGAAAATTTTGAGACACGTAAAAATAACGTTGAAAATATTGTGAAGCAAATGCAAGAGAAGTATGGGCAAGATGCGGTCGTTTTAGAAATGAATGATCAATATTATAACATGCTTGAAAAAATTGAACCGGTAAGAGAAATTGTTGATATTGCATATGAAGCGATGAAAAGTTTAAATATCGAACCGAACATTCACCCGATTCGCGGTGGAACAGATGGATCACAATTATCATATATGGGATTACCGACGCCAAATATTTTCACTGGTGGTGAAAACTACCATGGTAAATTTGAGTATGTTTCGGTAGATACTATGGAAAAAGCTGTTCAAGTTATTGTAGAAATCGCAAGACGATTTGAAGAACAAGCTTAGAAAAGAACCAAGTAGTACGAATGTGCTACTTGGTTCTTTTTAATATAGCACTCGCCACAAATAAAAAGTTGCATAAGATTCCCAATTTGTCCAGTTTGCCGCAAAGTCTTTTATTTCATTTTTAGTCGGTTTATTTTGGGAACCTGTAATAAATTTAATTGCATTATGCAGACCAACATCATCAATTGGAAAGGCTGAAGGGAAGCGTAAACAGCGCATTAAAACATAGTGGGCAGTCCACGGTCCTATACCATGGATAGCGGTTAATTGTTTTTCAGCAATTTTTACATCTTGTGTTTGTAGTAACGATTCTTTTGATAGTTTCCCTTCTGTAATAAGCTTCGCAATACCGATTAAATATTCACATTTTCTAGTCGTCATTTTTAATTTTTTAAGATCCTCTACATGTAAATTTGCAATTGTTTCAGGTGATGGGAATATCCTATGTTTTCTATCGTGCCATTCTACGTAACTTCCAAATTGTTCAACTAATCTTCTTTTTAGCGTATAAGCATATGCGAGGTTAATTTGTTGACCGATAATTCCCCAGGAAAGTGCTTCAAATAAATCTGGAATACCTAATGTGCGAAGCCCATAATAATCTTGAATAGGGCCTTGAAGGAGTGGATCATGTTTAGCTAATGTATAAAAAGGAGCTAAATCGGTAGTGAAATCAAACCACTCTATTACATAGTTAGCTACAGCATCACATACCCATTTTTCAGAGTTATAGGATTCTCCTAAAAAACGTATTTGAATATTTCCGTCAGTATTTATACTAATTTCAACTAAAGGATTTACATGTTCAACAGGAATGACTTTATAAATTTTGTTATCTTCAATGTGAAACATACATTCATTGTTAGAACGTGATAGATAGCGTAAGTTTTCTTGGAAATTAAATTCTTTTGGAGCTGCTAAAGTCAATGCGTTATTATATTCTGCTGTCATATGAATTCCACCTGTAATTTTTCTAATGTGAGCAATTCTTTTTTCATTTCTAATCCGCCTCTAAAACCAGTTAGTTTTCCATCTTTTCCTATAACGCGATGGCAAGGAATCGTAATGAGAAGAGGGTTGGCGGCAATAGCAGAAGCAACGGCACGCACAGCTGTAGGTTTTTGAATTCTTTCAGCAATTTCTGAATAAGAATAGGTCTTCCCGTAAGGAATTTCACGTACCGTATTCCAAACGGATAATTGAAAAGCAGTTCCATAAGTATCGATAGGGAAAGTAAAAGTTTCACGCTTGTTTTCTAAATACTCGATAATTTCTTTCGTATATGTTTGCATGTAATCTGGATTGCAAGTCAATATATGTTGGGGCTGTTTTTTTCTAGCCCATATATTTAGTTCTTCAAAGTTTGCGTCTTGTGATCCAATAAAACAAATTCCATTTTCAGTTGCAGCAATATGAAAGCACCAATTTTTATGTGTAAGTAGCGTCCAATATATAAATTTATTTTTGTAGGAATTCATTATTGTCTCTCTCTTTCATTACGTTCTTTTTTCGATATTCAGTAGGAGTAAATCCAGTTTTCTTTTTAAATAAAGTTGCGAAATACTCTTGGTTTTCTATCCCGACAGCAGTACTAATTTCCTTAACGGATTGCTTTGTATGTGAAAGATATTCTGTCGCTTTTACAATCCTGAATTGCTGTATATATTCCATCGGGCTAATTCCTGTTATTCTTTTGAAAGTGCGTTGTAAATGAAAGGGGCTACCGTGGCACATTTCCGCCAGTATGTCGAGAGTTAATGCTTCGTCAAAATGCTTTTCAATATACTCTTTAATTTGTTCTACCCACTCTTCATTTGGTAAAGTGATCCCATTTGGTTTACAACGTTTGCATGGACGAAAGTTTTCCTGCAATGCCTGCTCTGCATGAAGAAAAATTCGTACATTGTTTTGATTTGGTATTCTTGATTTACACGATGGTCGGCAAAAGATACCAGTTGATTTCACAGCATAAAAGAATTTGTTGTCATAGGAAGAATCATTATGAATAATTGCTTGCCAATACACACTTGTTAACATAAATCCTCCATTGTGCAAAGAACATCACCTCTGAAATTAGTATAACCTGAATATAGTGCGTATGTACGTATTCAAAAATGTAAGAGCAAGATTACAAAGATGAAAATATGATTGTTTTTCTATTTTGTGATAGCATGAACTTTGAAAGTGAACAGCAAGAGGAGGATTATAAGTGAAGTTAATTTCATGGAATGTAAATGGTTTACGTGCAGTTATCGCAAAAGGTGGGTTTTTAGAATACCTTGAGGAATCTAATGCAGATATATTTTGTCTACAAGAAATTAAATTACAGAGTGGACAAATTGATTTAAATCCAGAGGGATATTATACATATTGGAATTATGCTGTGAAAAAAGGCTATTCAGGAACGGCAATTTTTACGAAAAAAGAACCGCTTTCTGTTACGTACGGTTTAGGCATTGAAGAGCATGATCAAGAAGGAAGAGTCATTACTTTAGAATTCGAAGATTTTTACATGATAACGTTATACACGCCAAACTCAAAACGAGGATTAGAGCGTTTAGATTACAGAATGGAATGGGAAGATGATTTCAGGACTTATATAAAGCAATTAGATGAAAAGAAACCAGTTGTTTTCTGTGGAGATTTAAATGTTGCTCATAAAGAAATAGATTTAAAAAATCCAAAAAGTAACCGTAAAAACCCTGGATTTTCTGATGAGGAAAGGGAGAAGTTTACACGTATTTTAGAAGAAGGATTTGTTGATACGTATCGTCACCTTTATCCTAATCAGGAAGGCGCATACTCTTGGTGGTCCTATCGTATGGGAGCAAGAGCGAAAAATATCGGATGGCGTTTAGATTATTTTGTTGTCTCTGAAAGAATAAAAGGGCAAATAACAGATGCCAAAATTAACAGTGAAATAATGGGATCAGACCATTGCCCAGTTGAATTACATATAAATTTCTAAAAAAAGAAGTATCTCGCTAATAATAGGCGGATACTTCTTTTTAATTCAGTTTGTTAAAATTTTTCAAATCATTCTTGAAATAATTGCATATTAAATATATACTTAGTAACGATAATCATTATCAGTGAAAAGGGTTATCAATGGATGAAGTGTGAAAGAATTATAGTTTAGGGGAAGTGAACGAGAATGAGTTCCGGATAAAATTATTAATTTAATGAATTATATGCATGGAACAAGTTTCATGTAGTTAAGTTTTTATATAAAAATAATCTATTTACAGGTTTCGAGAGGAGATATATAAAGATGAACAAGAAGTTATTTACATTAGGGATGGTTACAGTTTTAAGTGTAGGGTTAGCGGCATGTAATAGTGCGGATAAAACTTCAGGGGAGCAAAAGCAACAGACAAAAGCTACGGAAACGAAAAAAGACGAAAAGCGAAAAATCACATATTTAGGTAAAGAATATACAGTGCCAGCAAAAGTAGATAAAATTGCGACAGCTAGTTTAGAGTCAATGGAAGATGCGGCCGTACTTGGAATTAAACCAGTTGGTGCGATTACTGTAGGTGGTAAATTACCAAAGTATCTTGAAAAAGATTTAGAGGGTGCAAAATCTGTTGGTGAGAAAATGCAACCGAATTTTGAAACATTACTTCAATTAAAACCAGATGTTATTACATCAAGTACGAAATTCCCAGCAGAAACAGCTGAAAAGTTTACGAAAGTAGCTCCGACGTTCCCAGTATCACACGTTTCAACAAATTGGGAAGATAACTTAAAGTTAATGGGAGAATTAACTGGTAAAAAAGATAAGGCAGAAAAGATTATTAAAGATTACAATGCGGACGCTGAAAAAGCAAAAGCAAAACTAGGAGATAAGTTAAAAGACAAAAAAGTACTTGTCGTTAGACTAAGAGCAAACGAATTATTCCTATATCCTGAAGGCGTATACTTTAACCCTGTTATTTATAAAGATCTTGGACTAACTGCTCCAGAGCAATTGAAAACTGTAAAAGCACAAGAGAAAATTTCATTTGAAAAACTTGCTGAACTTAACCCGGATTATATTTTCTTACAATACGAGGCAAGTGAAAATAAAAACCCGAAAGTGCTAGAAGAAATTGAAAGCAATCCAATTTGGCAAAGTATGAATGCTGCGAAAGAAAAGAAAGTATTTGTAAACGTTGTGGATCCAATGGCACAAGGTGGTACAGCTTGGAGTAAAACAGCATTCTTAAAAGAAGCAGTGAAAAATTTATCTAAATAATACAATAAGTAAGGTGCGTTGAATGATATGCAGAAAACAAATGCAGTACCAGTAACCATATTATGTATAGCACCCATACTCATCTTAACTACAGTTATACTTTCTATTTTGTATGGTGCGAAAAGTATTGATGCTGAAACAGTGTGGAACGCATTATTTCATTTTGATTCAAGCGATGTAAATCATAATATTATTATTACTTCACGTTTACCAAGGGTAGTTGCAGCTCTTTTAGTCGGAGCATTTCTAGCCATATCAGGAGCACTTATGCAGGGGATGACAAGAAACTATCTTGCATCCCCTTCTATTATGGGTGTGACGGATGGTGCAGCCTTTGTTATTACACTATGTATGATTTTTCTTCCAGGAATGTCATCGATCGGTATGGTTTTATGTTCAATGATTGGTTCTGCACTAGGGGCCGGTATCGTGTTTGGTTTTGGCTCACTTCTTCAAAATGGCTTATCTCCTGTTAGGTTAGCAATTATAGGGACAGTTATTGGAACATTTTTAAGCAGCGTATCAGCTGCGATGGCTTCATATTTCCAAATCTCTCAAAATGTTAGTTTTTGGTTTAATGCAAAGTTAGACCAAGTGGATCCTAATATAATTAAAATCACGATACCTTTTGGGATAATTGGGATAGTTTTAGCGCTGTTAATAGCGAAATCTATTACCATTCTTTCTTTAGGAGAAGAAGTTTCTATTAATCTAGGGCAGCGTACAAAACTAGTTAAAGCGATGGCAATTTTATCAGTAATTTTTTTAACAGGAACAGCAGTTGCTTTAGTAGGAAAAGTTGGTTTTGTAGGCTTAATTATTCCACACATTACTCGCTTTATTATTGGGGTAGATTATAAGTGGATTTTACCATGTGCGGGTGTTATTGGTGGAGTTTTCTTAGCATTATGTGATGTATTAAGTAGATTTGTAAACTATCCATTTGAAACGCCAATTGGAGTCGTTACATCTTTAATTGGGATTCCTTTCTTCCTTTATTTAATCCGTACAAGAGGAGGAGAGAGACATGCTTAAAAGTTCAAGTCAACGTTTTGGAATGACGATGGGGATTATTATATTTTTAATACTATGTGCCATTTATATTAGTTTAACGAATGGAACGTTTGATATTACGATTACAGATGTATTTAAAACACTTTTTAGAATAGATCCGTTACCAGAGCATGATTTAGTTATTTTTGAGTTTCGTCTTCCGCGCATTGTAATTGCTGGATTAGTAGGATTAGGATTAGGCGTTGCGGGTGCTGTAATTCAAGGGATTACGAGAAATGGTTTGGCGGACCCAGGTATTTTAGGAGTAAATGCCGGAGCAGGTACAGCTATCGTCATTTTTATGTTTTTCTTTCAAGGACCATTAAAGAGCACAGACTGGATTTCTATAATGATGATGCCGATGTTTGGCCTAGTTGGTGGATTAGGTGCAGCCATTATAATCTATCTGTTTTCTTGGAAAAACGGTAAGTTAGATTCGCAGCGACTTTTGTTAACAGGGATTGCAATCGGTTCAGGGTTTGGCGCATTCTCTATGTATTTATCACTCAAAATGAAATCGACTGATTTTGAGATGGCTGCAGTTTGGGTGTCTGGAAGCATATATAGTGCAAACTGGAAGTATATTGTTGCTATGTTACCGTGGCTTATCATTTTAATTCCACTTATACAGAAGAAAGCTTATTTATTAGATTTATTTCAATTGGAAGAAACGAGTATTACGAGTTTAGGTGTTTCAGTAGAAAGAGAGAAATCAATTTTACTATTAAGTAGTATCGGACTTGTGAGCGCATGTGTTGCTGTTTCAGGAAGTATTGGTTTCATCGGACTAATGGCACCGCATATAGCGAAAAGACTTGTTGGTATTCAGCATAAGCATATCATTCCTACGTGCGGAGTAATCGGAATGTTTCTTGTAATTGCTTCAGACTTTATTGCAAAAACAGTTTTCACACCTGTAGAGTTACCAGTTGGAATCGTTATTTCTATTGTCGGTGTACCGTATTTCTTATATTTACTTTATAAGGCGAAAGCGTAAGAGGAGGAATAAAAGTGAGTATTTTAAGTGCAAAAAATTTAGAAACAAGTTATGAAAAACTTACAGTGTTTCGCGGTTTAAATGTGGAAATACAAGAAGGAAAAGTAACGACAATTATAGGGCCAAACGGGTGCGGTAAATCAACACTATTAAAAACGATGGGACGAATTTTAAAGCAAAAAAGCGGTAAAGTGTATTTGCAAGGACAGGATTTAAATACAATTCCAACGAAAGAAATTGCCAAGCTGTTAGCTTTACTTCCGCAAACGCCGATTGCACCAGGAGAGCTTAAAGTAGAAGAATTAATTTCTTATGGACGCTATCCACATCGAAATAACGTAAACAAGTTAACCTCAAAAGATAAAGAAATGATTGATTGGGCATTAGAGATAACGAAAACATCTGCATTTCGAACGAGACAAATTGCAAATTTATCAGGTGGTCAACGACAAAAGGTATGGCTAGCGATGGCTTTAGCACAAGAGACAGAAGTGTTGCTATTAGATGAACCGACTACATATCTTGATATGTCTCACCAATTAGATGTATTGCAAATTGTAGAAAAGTTAAATAGAGAACATAATTGTACGATTGTAATGGTATTGCATGATATTAACCACGCAGCAAGGTTTTCCGATGAAATTATTGCAATGAAAGAGGGGGAAATTGTTACAACTGGTAGTCCAGAAGAAATTATTACAAATGAGGTATTAAAAGAAGTATTTCATATTGATGCGCGTGTCATGATTGACCCGTATAATGGGGCTCCTGTTTGTTTCGGTTATGATAGTGTTGTATCTCAAGAAGAAAAAGTAGAAATATATGTAACGAGCTAAAAGGGGGAGATAGGGTGAATACTACTATTGAAAGACAGCAGATTATTACATCTAATACAGAACAGTGGAAAATGTATTCAAAAGTAGAGGGGAAGGAATATCAAATTCATATTTCAAAGCCGAGGCAACCAGCACCGGATTCAGGATACCCTGTCATATACGTATTAGATGGCAATGCCTTTTTTCAAACATTTCATGAAGCGGTTAAAATACAATCAGTAAGGGCTGAAAAAACAGGTGTTTCACCAGCCGTTATAGTAGGTATCGGTTATCCAATTGAGGGAGCATTTTCAGGAGAAGAAAGATGCTATGATTTTACACCTAGCGTAATTTCAAAAGATGCTCCTTTAAAACCAGACGGTAAACCGTGGCCTAAAACAGGAGGAGCACATAACTTCTTTACTTTTATTGAAGAAGAAGTTAAACCGCAAATTGAAAAAAGCTTTGCGATTGATAAAGGAAAACAAACGTTATTTGGGCATTCGCTAGGTGGCCTATTTGCTTTACACATACTATTTACAAACGTAAATGCCTTTCAAAATTATTTTATTAGTAGTCCATCTATTTGGTGGAATAACCGATCTGTACTTGAAAAAGAAGAGAACCTTATAAATGAATTAAACAATGCTAAGTTTGAAACAGGGGTATTCCTTACAGTTGGGTCACTAGAACGAGAGCATATGGTTGTAGGTGCAAATGAATTATCAGAGCGACTTCTCCAAGTAACACATGATAAACTTAATTTTAAGTTTTATGAAGCGGAAGGGGAGAATCACGCATCTGTTGTCCCAACGTCTTTAAGTAAAGGATTGCGATTTATTAGTCAAGTATAGAAGACGTATATGAAAAAAGGTAAGCGATTGCTTACCTTTTTTCATTATTGTTTTATTGCTACGTATCCATCAATTAAAAAGCTAGTGAAAAAGCGATTGATTTGAGTAAATCCACATTCCTCCATAATAGCAAGTAGATTATTTTCGGAAATAGGAAATATGTCTGTTTCAAAAGAATTTTCAAACCGGTCCCAATCTTCTAATGGAATTTGATTTTGTATCATGTAGTTTTGCCAAGCATTCAATTGCGCAGAAAACATACTTGTATGGGGTACACCATTTATTGTAGAGAGAAAGAATGGAGCGTCAGGTTTTAAGCGCCTACTAATTTCATGAAGAAGCTCTTTTTTCTCCTCAATAGTTGGGATGAAATGAAGAACAAGCATACAGGTAGCGGTGTCAAATAACGAATTTGGTAATAATGAATGGACAGTTCCATGTACGAAGTGAATTTGGTTCTGTACGCCTTCGTTTTCAATTCTTTTTTTAGCTAACTGTAGCATGCTTTCAGATGGATCAACACCTGTAAAAGATAAATTGCTATTTTCTTTACCTATTGAGAGGATCTCTTGTCCACCTCCAGCACCTATAACTAGTAAATTCGGATTGATATGTTCTTTAGGGAGTGTAGTAAACAAGAAATGATTTATCATGTCGTATAGGGTGTAATAGCTTGGGATTTTTAATGGAATTCTTTGTTCATATGAACTTACGGTATTATCATTCCAAGTCATTTTTGACCTCCTAAGTATATGTACTATAGCTCTATTATGAAATAAATGTATGAAGGTGAACAATCCCATAAATCTGGGGGGAAGAGGATGTATGAAAAAACAACGAAAGAAATTACAATGCTAGCGAATCGTATAAGTTCTATAAGGACATTTCAAGAGTCATTTCTCCACTTGATTCGTAAAGTTATTGATTTTGAAGCCGCTTGTTTTACAATTATAGACCCAATTTCTTTTTTATCTACTGGGGCATTTACGGATGCAAGTGTTGAAAAGATTCATCCACAATTGTTTATGAATGAATTTCTAGAAGATGATTTTAATAAATTTAAATATTTATCAGAACACTCACCTCATGTTGCTGCTCTTAGTATGGCGACAAATGGTGAGCAAAAGAAAAGTTCTAGATACCGAAATATTTTAAAACCAGCAAGTTTTGGAGATGAATTAAGGGGCGTTTGTATAAGTAAGGGGAAATGTTTTGGGCATCTTAGTTTATTTCGAGGGAGTACCAGTCCCGTTTTTCATATCGATGATTGTAAGTACTTAGCAACGATAGTCCCAATTGCTGGAGAGGCTTTAAAAAAGGCATTTCCTATACCTTTTTCAGAAGAGAAGGTGATAGGGACAGGCACGATTATATTAAGTGAGGATTTTAATTTATTATATTGGAATCAAGATGGCAGCGATTGGCTCTCAAATCTTAGAAAGTATGAACAGTTAAATATAAAAGAAATACCAAGACCAATACGAGCAGTTTGTTCGAAAGTAAAGGCTAACGAATATAATGTAGATTGCATACGGAGAGAAGAAAAAATTTGTATACCTTTAGCCTATGGACATTTTCTAATCATTCGGGCCAGTAAGTTAGAATGTACAAGTAGTTTTCAGGCTGGTTATGTTGTTCTTTTCGAAAGAGCAAGACCAGAAGAAATCTTTCCGCTTATTATGGAAGTTTATAGTTTTACAACACGTGAGAAGCAAGTAGTACGTAAAATTCTTACAGGTATGTCGACAAAGGAATTAGCCCAAGAACTGTGTATATCTATATACACAGTACAAGATCATTTAAAATCCATTTTTGAAAAGACTGGGGTAAGTAGTAGAAATGAACTTGTGTGGGAGGTTTTTTCGAAATTTTGCTTTGATGTTGATAAATAAAAATAAAACAAGTCTACTAAAACCACATGAAGTACGGTGGATGAGTTGTAAAATAGGGCTGAAAAAAGGTTATGGATGAAACATTCCATAACCTTTTTTCATAAGTAGAATTGTCCTTTTTGAAAGTTTTGTTTCAACTTTTCGTCTAAAGAGACAAAAAGTTGTCACATTTCCGTCACAATTAGCATAAACATAAAATAGACGAAATGAACTTATTTCCAAAAAGGCTTGATTCATTCAAATCAAGAGGAATAGAGCTGAAAAAGCGCGGATTAAAAGTTCACTATATTCTCAAGGAGGTAGATCGTATGAAAACTATTCTTGCTATCGCTGGACTGATTTGGGTTCTATCACATGGCATCCCAATTTATGAAGGAGAACAAATTCGCAGTGCTCTGAATAAAAATTTTAATGAATATCATATCATTGATCGGCAAGATAATGTTGTGACAGTTCGAGTGAATGATTGTTTTCATACGGTGACCGTTGAAGGAACTTCAGTAGTGAATGATACAAAAGTATGTGATCAGCAATAACTATATATAGGAAGAAAAAAGTCTCAATTTAAACGTGTGAAGATTGAGGCTTTTATATTTGTAGGCGAATAATAAGCGGGGATGGACAATCCCCGCTTATTATTGTTTCAATTTATCCCACTATTTGCCAGGCAGTAAGACCCCCACCTCAAAATTCAGCGAAAGCAAAGAAGGTAGGTGGAGGTCGGGCTGCCCATAAAAGCTCGATTGGTGAGGGCTAATTAAAATTTCACTTTATTGGATTTTGATTGGAGATATAATGATTTTTTTACAAAAAGGAAAGGGTATAATAAAAATTGAGACTGAGAAGCTAATAATGTGTTAAGAATAATCATAAAGTGGAAATATACTCATATGGGGTATCATACATAGATATTTAATGCTATAATTGGTATACTCATAAAAGCAATTGTTTTATTGGATGAAGAGAAATTTTAAGAAGGTGATAATATGGATCATAAAGAGCATGAATCAGTAACACATAGATCAGAAAAAGAAAAAGAGCAAATTATAAATAGATTGAAGAGAATCGAAGGACAAGTTCGTGGTATTCAAAATATGATTGAAAATGATCGTTATTGCGTTGATATTTTAGTGCAAATTTCAGCGATTAATGCAGCGATGAAAAAAGTAGGAATGGGTGTCTTAAAAAATCATACGAGTCATTGTGTTTCAGGAGCTATTAAAAATGGAAATGGTGACGAAGCAATTGAAGAATTAATGACAGTATTTGAACGTTTTTCAAAAGCGTAAAAACAAGCTAGTATGTAACTGGCTTGTTTTTTTGTTTACCCGTATATTGGATTTAGGTGTATTGTAGTGAAAAAGTGTGTGTAAAATAAACGTTTAGAAAATAATTGAAAAATCATGATACAAAACCATTGATTACCTTAGGGGGGTATGGTAAGATGTAGTTGTGATTAACAAACAATGAAGAAACAAGAGGAGGATTTTAAATGGAACAGTTAACATTAAAAGTTGAAGGTATGTCTTGTGGACATTGTGTAAACTCTATCGAAAGCAGTGTGAAAGAGCTAAACGGTGTTGAAAAAGTGAAGGTTCAATTAGCAGAAGGAACTGTTGAAGTTACTATCGACTCGTCTGCTATAACATTAAAAGATATCGTTGCTGTAATTGAAGATCAAGGATACGATGTTCAATAATTATTTTTAGATATGGAAATAAATCGTACTTTAAACGAAGTACGATTTATTTTGCTAATAATTATACCTCACAAGGGTATATAGAGGTGAGAGACATGAATGAACAAAAAGAGGCCAATCTTCAAATATCAGGAATGACATGTGCAGCATGTGCCAATAGAATTGAAAAAGGTTTGAAAAAAGTAGAAGGTGTTCATGATGCAAATGTAAATTTTGCACTTGAAAAAACAAAAATAATGTACGATCCAACTAAAACAACTCCGCAACACTTTAAAGAAAAAGTTGAATCGTTAGGATATGGAATTGTAAGTGATAAAGCTGAATTTACTGTTTCAGGAATGACATGTGCAGCATGTGCGAATAGAGTTGAAAAGCGTTTAAATAAGTTAGATGGTGTGAACAAAGCGACGGTTAATTTCGCTTTAGAGTCGGCAACGGTAGACTTTAATCCTGATGAAGTCAGTGTAAATGAAATGAAGAGTACGATTACAAAGTTAGGATATAAATTAGAAGTGAAATCAGATGAGCGAGATGGATCAACAGATCATCGCTTACAAGAAATTGAACGACAAAAGAAAAAATTTATTATTTCGTTTATTTTATCATTCCCGTTATTGTGGGCAATGGTGAGTCATTTCTCATTTACATCGTTTATTTATTTACCTGATATGCTAATGAACCCTTGGGTACAGCTAGCTCTTGCAACTCCTGTTCAATTTATCATTGGTGGACAGTTTTATATTGGAGCTTATAAAGCATTACGTAATAAAAGTGCGAATATGGATGTTCTCGTGGCACTTGGAACGTCGGCCGCTTATTTCTATAGTGTATATTTAAGTATTCAATCTATTGGTTCTTCGGAACATATGACAGATTTATATTTTGAAACGAGTGCGGTACTTATTACATTAATTATTTTAGGTAAATTATTTGAAGCAAAGGCAAAGGGACGTTCATCAGAAGCAATTAAAAAGTTAATGGGATTACAAGCGAAAACAGCTACAGTTGTGCGAGATGGAACAGAAATGAAGATTTTAATCGAAGAAGTGGTAGCTGGTGATATCGTTTATGTAAAACCTGGTGAAAAAATACCAGTTGATGGAGAAATTGTAGAAGGAAAATCTGCGATTGATGAATCGATGTTAACGGGTGAAAGTATTCCAGTTGATAAAACAATTGGAGATGTAGTAATTGGTTCTACAATAAATAAAAATGGATTTTTAAAAGTTAAAGCAACTAAGGTAGGTAGAGATACGGCATTAGCTCAAATTATTAAAGTAGTAGAAGAAGCGCAAGGATCGAAAGCGCCTATTCAACGGGTAGCTGATCAAATTTCTGGTATTTTCGTACCGGTTGTAGTTGTGATTGCTATTATTACATTTGCAGTGTGGATGATATTTGTTACACCTGGTGATTTTGGCGGAGCGCTTGAGAAAATGATAGCAGTACTTGTTATCGCCTGCCCATGTGCGTTAGGTCTTGCGACACCTACATCTATTATGGCTGGATCAGGAAGATCAGCTGAGTATGGTATTTTATTTAAAGGTGGAGAGCATTTAGAAGCAACGCACCGATTAGATACGGTTATTTTAGACAAAACGGGTACTGTGACAAATGGGAAGCCAGTATTAACAGATATAATTGTAGCAGATGGATTCCATGAAGAAGAAATACTACGTTTAGTAGGAGCGGCAGAAAAAAATTCTGAACACCCACTTGCAGAAGCGATAGTAGAAGGAATTAAAGAAAAGAAAATTGATATACCAAGTTCGGAAACATTTGAAGCAATTCCTGGGTTCGGTATTGAATCGATTGTTGAAGGGAAACAATTATTAATTGGTACACGTCGATTAATGACGAAGTTTAATATTGATATTGAAGAAGTTTCTAAATCGATGGAAGAGCTAGAGCGAGAAGGAAAAACAGCAATGTTAATAGCGATAGATAAGGAGTATGCTGGAATAGTTGCTGTTGCGGATACTGTAAAAGATACTTCAAAAGCAGCTATCGCACGACTTAAGAAAATGGGTCTAGACGTTGTTATGATTACAGGGGATAATACACAAACTGCTCAGGCAATTGCAGGGCAAGTTGGTATTGATCACGTAATTGCAGAAGTATTGCCAGAAGGAAAAGCAGAAGAAGTGAAAAAACTGCAAGCGCAAGGTAAGAAAGTAGCGATGGTTGGAGATGGAATAAATGATGCTCCTGCTCTTGCTACAGCAGACATTGGTATGGCAATTGGAACAGGAACGGATGTAGCGATGGAAGCGGCGGATATTACGTTAATCCGTGGTGATTTAAATAGTATTGCCGATGCAATTTTTATGAGTAAAATGACGATTAGAAATATTAAGCAAAATCTATTCTGGGCGTTAGCTTATAATGGCTTAGGGATCCCAATTGCAGCATTAGGTTTCTTAGCACCTTGGGTTGCAGGAGCGGCGATGGCATTTAGCTCGGTATCAGTCGTATTAAATGCATTAAGATTGCAAAGAGTGAAATTAAAATAATAAAAATTTTAATTTATAGAGTAATTGAAAATGCTTTTATACAAAAAAACAATACTTTGAATAAGTGTTGTTTTTTTGTTTGTATAAAAAGAAAAAAGGTATAATGAAGCAGCAATATTGAATCTTATTATAGTAGAAAGCCGAGTGTTAGTTTAGTAAGGAGACTCATATATGTTAACGGATATTATAATTAGGACATTCCAGAAAGAGGATTTAGAACCAGTATTACAATTGTTCTATGAAACAGTTCATACGGTGAATGCAAGAGATTATAACGAGTTACAGCTACAGGCATGGGCGCCAAAGCGACTAGATAGAGAAAGATGGCTACAGTCTTTAGAAAAGAATATTTGTTACGTTGCTGAGTATAGAGGTGTGATAGTGGGGTTTGGGGATTATAATGATGAGCATTACATAGATCGCTTATTTACGCATAAAGATTATCAAGGAAAAGGGGTAGCTTCATACATATTACAGAAGTTAGAAAAAGAAGCAGTGAACTTAGGGCACGGGGATATATATACAGAGGCGAGTATTACAGCAAAATCTTTCTTTGAAAGGAAAGGTTTTATTTGCATAAAGGAACAAAAAAAACAGCACAATGGTCAGATTTTTATTAATTATGTTATGAAAAAATAGCCTTCTCATAAACGAGAAGGCTATTTTTTCATTATTTTACAGCTTCTTTTAGTTCTTTACCAGCTTTGAAAGCAGGTACTTTAGAAGCTGCGATTTGCATTTCTTCACCAGTTTGTGGGTTACGGCCTGTACGAGCAGCTCTTTCACGAACTTCGAATGTACCGAATCCGATAAGTTGTACTTTTTCACCAGCAGCTAAAGCGTTAGTGATTGATTCTACTACAGTTTGTACAACTACAGTAGCTTCTTTTTGAGAAATCTCAGCATTTTGTGCTACGTTTTTAATTAATTCTGTTTTATTCATGTTTTTCACCTCATATGTAAATAATGCTATTTAAGTTGTTATTATAACGTATAAAACATTCGAGAACAAGTGTACGTAGATATATTCACGAAAAAAATGAAATTTGTAATATTTTTTAGGCCTACTTTATAACCATTCCATTTAAGCGGATATAGATTTGTTCTGTATTTCAGTCTTCTCTTTATTTGTAGGTAGTTTCTTATTATAAGATATGAAATAAGGTAGTTCTACAAAATACATACCGCCTACTAAATTCCCAAAGAAAACAAGAAGTTTGGGAAATATTCAATCCAAGTTAAATGACCGGTAAAAATTGCAGCTGGGATAACAAACATATTTGCTACAACGTGTTGAAACCCCAATTTTTTTCATGTTGTCACATCAATGTAACAAAAGGATTCTAAACTACATCTAGAGGTGAAAACATGAATACGCATCATGTAAAAAAAGAACAAAAAAAATCAATCTTAAAGAAACTTATTATAAGTTTCATAAGTATAGTAATGATTCCAGTAAGCTTGTATTTCTATGCGACAGAAATAGAACGAAAACTAATAACAGTTACGTGGAATGAAATAGAAGCCCCGACGATTCCTAAAGAGTTTAATAATAAAAAAATATTGCAATTCTCAGATGTACATTTAGGACCAGAGTTTACATTGAAACAACTAGAAAATTTGGTGGAGAAGATGAATGAATTACATCCAGATATAGTAGTTTTCACAGGAGATTTAATAGATAAGTTTGGATCTTATAGTGCGGAAAAAGATGAAGCGAAGGTTATTTTGCAGAAAATTAATGCTCCCTTAGGGAAATATGCTGTGTTTGGGAATCATGATAGGGGCGGGGGTGGTAGTGTGTTTTATAAAAAGTATATGGAGGAAGCTGGTTTTTCTGTATTAGTAAATGAAGTGCAGAAAATTAAAGTGGGAAACGGCAAATATATTACAATATCAGGTTTGGATGATTTCTTATTAGGGAAGCCGCAAATAGACGCGACTTTAAAACATGTAAGGCAACAAGATTTCAATATGCTATTAGTACATGAGCCGGATGTTGTAGACAAAGTAGCTCGTTACCCAGTTGATTTTCAACTGTCAGGGCATAGTCACGGAGGACAAGTTCAAATTCCTTTTATAGGTCCATTAATTACTACAAAATTAGCTGAGAGCTATGTTGAAGGTATGTATGAATTAGAAGGGAAGAATAAGCCGTTACATTTATACGTAAATCGAGGTATTGGGACAACTCGAATGCCAGTTAGATTTTGGAGTGTACCTGAACTGTCAGTATTTGTGTTGAAGCAAAATAGTAATTAGACGATTCTAGAATAGTAGGAGGACTTTCAGAGAAAGTTCTCCTTTTTATTGATTAAATACAGAATGTTATGTAAATTAAATTTAAAGTGTTAAAAAAGAAAGGGGAATTTCTATGATAGAAACATGGCATAAAGAGTTGGAAAGTTTGTATAACCAAATGGTTTCGTGGCGAAGAGATTTTCATCACTACCCAGAGCTATCGTTTCAAGAAATAGAAACACCAAAAAAAATAGCTGCAATCTTAAAAAGTTTTCATATTGATGTGAAAACAGATGTCGGGGGAAGAGGAATCATCGGCGTAATTGAAGGTGGGAAATCTGGGAAGACAATCGCGTTGCGTGCTGATTTTGATGCACTACCTATTCAAGATGAAAAGAAAGTTTTATATAAATCAAAGGTTCCGGGCGTAATGCACGCTTGTGGCCATGATGGACATACAGCAACACTTTTAGGAGTTGCAAAAATATTAAGTGATCATAGAGACCAGATTTCTGGAAAAATAGTTCTTATACACCAACATGCAGAAGAGAAAGAGCCTGGCGGGGCTATCGCTATGATTGAGGATGGTTGTTTAGAAGGAGTAGATGTTGTTTTTGGTACGCATTTATCTTCTCAAATGCCTGTAGGAATTGTTGGTGCGAAAGCAGGAGCAATGATGGCGGCAGCTGATTCTTTTGAGGTGAAGGTTCAAGGGCGAGGTGGTCACGGAGGTATGCCGCATCATACTGTAGATGCTATTATTGTTGCAACACAAATTATTAACCAGTTGCAACTGTTAGTTAGTAGAAAAGTCGATCCACTGCAATCCGTAGTTTTAACAGTTGGTACATTCCATGCTGGTCAGGCGGATAATATTATTGCGGATACTGCTACGTTTACAGGAACCATTCGAACGTTAGATCCTGAAGTAAGAGAATATATGGAGAAGGAATTTAGACGAGTTGTTGAGGGGATTTGTCAGTCTCTTCAGGCTGAAGTTAATATTCAATATAAACGTGGCTATCCAATATTAATAAATCATGTAGAGGAAACGAGTCATTTTATAGAGATTGCAGAACGTGATCTTGGAAGAGAAAGGGTCATTGAAGTGCCGCCGATTATGGGTGGTGAAGATTTTGCATACTACTTAGAGCATGTTCCAGGAGCATTTTTCTTCACAGGTGCGGGTAATGAAGAAATAGGAGCAACATATCCGCATCATCATCCTCAATTTGATTTTGATGAACGTGCAATGTTAGTTGGTGGGAAGTTACTTTTAAGTCTCGTAAATAGCTATTTACGAAATGGAGATGAATCTCTTCGTACTGTAGATATGGATGTGAAAAAGTAATTTACATAAATAAAAAACAGCAATAGGTTATATAACCTATTGCTGTTTTTTATTATTTTTGCAAAGGAATAGCATCAAAATATGTCCTGTAGTTATCGGAAAATTCAAAGTTGTTTTTGCATCCCAATTAATGGACCAAGACATTAGACCACGAAATGCAGGGTAGCTATTCTGGTTAGAAAGCTTATACTTTCCTCCGAAAGGAACGCCTTTAATGATATAATCTAAAGCTTTTTTCATTTCAGTTGGAGAAATATACCCGCCACTTGGAGCTGCTGCTGGTGCCGCCGGAAGTCCAATCATTACTTGATCTGAACGAAGAGCTGGGAAAATATTATTTGGATTACCGCCTACAGGAAAGCCATGTAAGAGCATATCTGCCATCGCGACCTCGTAGTCTGCGGTTCCTTGATTATAATTATTACCGTCCATCCCAATGCCGCTACCAGCATTATAGTGTTGAACGTGAATATAAGTTAGTTTGTCTTTCACTCCGTAAATAATTGGTAAATATGCACCCCATATGCTTCCATATGCGCTATACCCGCCTTGAACATAAGCTGTTTCAGGGGCCATGCTTAGTAGGAAATCTGGGCCGTAATGGTCTGAAATCGTTCGAATTGCTGAGATAAGATTCACGATTTGAGGAGTTGTTGGGTTTTTAAAATTAGTGTCATTGCCGTTTAAGTAAATACCTGATTCAAGGTCAATATCTATTCCATCAAAACCGTATTTATCGATTAGAGATTGAATGGAATTAATAAAACGTTGTTTAGCAGCATTGTCAGGAAGTAAAACGACTCCATTTTGTCCACCTATTGAAAGAACTACTTTTTTTCCTTTACTTTTTAAATAGGAAATATCAGATTTGAACTCTGCATCTGTACCATACACAGGGGAAATTTCAACAGTGGAACGATCACCACCAGTTTCACCGAAAGATACATTTATTACATCCCATTTTGGTGAAACATCTTTTAATTTAATAATGCCAGTACCGTTATCAAAGTTATGCCAATATCCAACGAGTAATTTTGATCCTAAATTGTTTGCTGCTTTTGTTTGGAAGGGAGCTAGCGGTAGCAGTAAGAAAATTACTAACATACAACAAATAAATTTGAACTTGTTTAACATATCAACACTCCTATACAAAAAGTTGTCTAGATGTATAATCTTGTTTCTTTGATAATATCTGAAAATTCTATCTTTTGTTAGGTTTAATAATTTTCTCAACAATTGTGTATGGAAAATTATTAAACCTAATGTAATAATTTATGAAGGAGGTGGATGTGCATTTTTAAAATTCAGAATATTTTGATATTTTTAGAAGTGTAAGACAAGGTTTTTTGCATAATACTCTTACATAAATTTCAAAATCAAGTTTGGAAGGGGATGTACAAGAGGTGGATAAAAATCTTAAGAAAGACCTAAAAATACGCCACATTACGATGATCTCAATTGGTGGCGTAATAGGGGCTGGTTTGTTTGTTGGAAGTGGTGCAGTTGTACATTCGGCCGGGCCAGGTTCTATCGTTTCATATGCATTAGCAGGACTTCTAGTCATTTTCGTCATGAGAATGTTGGGCGAAATGGCAGCTATTAACCCGACAAGTGGTTCATTTGCAACATATGCACGAGAAGCTATTGGCCCATGGGCGGGGTATACAATTGGGTGGCTATATTGGTTTTTCTGGGTAATTGTTATTGCAATAGAAGCCACAGCAGGTGCTGGCATTATTCAATACTGGATTCCAGACATCCCACTCTGGTTATTAAGCCTAATATTAACGATTTTATTAACGTTGACGAATGTTTTTTCAGTGAAATCATTTGGAGAGTTTGAATATTGGTTTTCTTTTATTAAAGTAATAAGTATCGTCTTATTCCTTTGTCTTGGACTTGCTGTTATTTTAGGATTTGTACCAGGAACGGAAGCACCTGGCACTTCAAATTTAGTAGGACAAGGGGGATTTATGCCAAATGGGATAAGTTCGGTGCTGCTTGGAATTACCGTCGTTATATTTTCATTTATGGGGTCAGAGATTGTAGCGGTAGCGGCTGGTGAGTCTGCTGAACCTGTAAAAGCAGTAAAAACAGCAACAAATAGTGTAATTTGGCGTATTCTCGTATTTTTCATTGGATCTATTGCTATAGTCGTTACACTCCTTCCATGGAATTCAGCAAACATACTAAAAAGTCCATTTGTAGCAGTACTTGAACATATAGGAATACCAGCGGCAGCACAAATTATGAATTTTATCGTTTTAACAGCTGTACTCTCTTGTTTAAATTCGGGCTTATATACAAACTCAAGAATGCTTTTTTCGATGGCAGAAAGAGGAGATGCTCCAAAGGTATTTTTAAAATTGAACAGTAGTGGTGTTCCAGTTCGAGCAGTTTTATTTGGAACTTTCTTCGCTTATATTGGAGTTGTTTTTAGTTACATATCTCCAGATAAAGTATTTTTATTTTTAGTGAATGCATCTGGTGGGATCGCGTTACTCGTTTATCTCGTTATTGCAGTTTCGCATTTAAAGATGCGTAAAAAAATGGGAAAAGTAGAGCAAAGAAATTTGAAAGTGAAAATGTGGCTTTTCCCATATGTAACGTATGTTACAATTGCTGCTATTATAGCAGTTTTAGTTGCAATGCTTGCAATTGAATCTTTACGTTCACAGGCACTATTAACGATGCTAGTTACTGTTCTTATAATAATTTCTTATTTTATTTTCAATAGAAACAAAAATAGTACAGTGTTGAATCCTAAGAGTAAAAATGAAGAATCCGTTCGATTCTAATTTATTGTTTTTGAAGAGAGTTACACCCAATCATTGCTATAAAAGAATCATATATAAACATAGAAACGAGTAATTACTATTGTCATAGTGAATATAAACTTTTTTCTTGACTTTTTATACGAAGGCGAGCAAAATGGTAAAAAAGGAAGGGGGGATGATGATGGAAGAGTACGTATTAGAGCTGTATAACCTGTTATATACGACAGAATGGCAAGATATTGTTTCGTTTCTAGGAATAGTATTTTGCATGAAAATTGTAATTGTATATATGGAAGAGCAAGGTATGTTCTATTCCTTCTCATCCCCGTTCGATGTGCAGCGCGAGCCGTTGCTGAACTATGCCAAGGTGAATTACGAACAAATTCCTTTTGTTCTATTCTTTATGATTCGATTTATAACAGCAATTGTAAAGAAGAAAGAAAGTGATGATGAAGAGTGCCACGTAACTTGTAATATAGCTAACGTTTTTTAAGCTAAATACAAGGAGGAGATTTATATGTGGTTTCGATTTCTTATGATTGGTTTCTTTTCATTAACAGCAATTTCATTAATGGGATATCAAGTATCTGAAATTTTTCAAGCATATAGCAATACGTTTTTTAACAAAAACTAATTGCATTGCTATTTGAATAATAAAGCGATAAAATCCTTCTTAAGAAGTTTTATTAAGAAGGATTTTTTTCTTTGTCTTGTCTTACTGTGTCAAACTATTGTCACATTTACACTGTGAATAATATGTTAAAATAGTGAGGTTACGTATACATATTTGAAGGAAGAGGGAGTGACCATTTTGGTGGATCAATCAACAAATCAGAAAAGCTATGCTCCTATTGTGATAACGCTTTCTGTAATTGTAAATGCGATTATTTTATTTTTGTTCTTTGGACCTGTTGGCTATGAAGGAGAAGTACATTTTGATGTAACGATTTTACCAATGTTAAATGCAATTTTTAATAGCTTTACGTTCGTATTCTTATTAGCAGCTTTATACTCTATTATTAAAAAGAATGTGAAAATGCACCGTGGTTTCATTCTTGCGGCATTCACGACGACTTTGCTATTCTGTGTTTCGTATTTATCGTATCATTACTTGGCGCCAGCAACACATTTTGGCGGGGAAGGATTTATTAAATATGTGTACTTCATCATTTTAATTACACATATTATCCTTGCGGCAATTATTGTACCACTTGCATTGTTCGCACTTGTATTTGGTTTTACGAATCAATTAACACGTCACCGTAAAATTGTACGATGGACGATGCCAATTTGGCTATATGTAAGTCTATCTGGTGTTATTGTTTACTTAATGATCTCACCTTATTATCAATAAAAAATCTCAGCCCTAAAGGCTGGGATTTTTTATTAAGCAAATATTTTTGTGAAATGAAAAAAATATGGTATACAAAAGTATAGTTGCTTTTTAAATAGAAGGGATGGTAAAAAGATATGCAAAATTTTGTATTTCGTAATCCGACAAAACTTATTTTCGGTAAAGGACAATTAGAGCAGTTAAAAACTGAAATTCCACAGTTCGGTAAAAAAGTTCTTCTCGTATATGGAGGAGGTAGCATTAAAAGAAACGGTATATATGATAATGTAATTTCTATTTTAAAAGATATAAATGCGGAAGTATTTGAATTGACTGGTGTTGAACCGAATCCTCGTGTATCAACAGTAAAAAAAGGGATTCAAATTTGTAAAGAAAATGGTGTCGAATTTATTTTAGCAGTTGGTGGAGGAAGTGTAATCGACTGTACGAAAGCGATTGCCGCTGGTAGTAAGTACGATGGAGATGTATGGGATATTGTAACGAAAAAAGCATTTGCTAGCGAGGCATTACCATTTGGTACTGTACTTACTCTTGCAGCAACAGGATCTGAAATGAATGCAGGATCTGTAATTACAAACTGGGAAACGAATGAAAAATACGGCTGGGGTAGTCCGGTTACTTTCCCGCAGTTTTCAATCTTAGATCCAGTTCATACTGCGTCTGTACCGAAAGATCAAACAATTTACGGTATGGTAGATATTATGTCACACGTATTAGAGCAATATTTCCATCATGGAACAAATACAGAACTACAAGATCGTTATTGTGAATCTGTTTTAAGAACAGTAATTGAAACAGCTCCTAAGCTTTTAAGTGATCTAGAAAATTATGAGCATAGGGAAACAATTTTATATTGCGGTACTATGGCGTTAAACGGCATTTTAGCAATGGGAGTAAAAGGAGACTGGGCAACTCATAATATTGAGCATGCAGTTTCTGCTGTTCATGACATACCGCACGGCGGCGGCCTTGCAATTCTATTCCCAAATTGGATGAAGCATGTTATAGATGAAAATGTAAGTCGTTTTAAGCAGTTCGCTATTCGTGTATTTGATATAGAAACAGATGGCAAAACAGATAAAGAAGTGGCGTTAGAAGGAATTGAGGCACTGCGTCAATTTTGGACTTCAATTGAGGCACCAGTAACATTATCTGATTATACTATTGGAGAAAATGAAATTGATTTAATGGCGGATAAAGCGATGGCTTATGGTGAATTTGGCAACTTTAAAAAATTAAATAAAGATGATGTTTTAAGCATATATAAAGCTTCTTTATAAGTGAATCGAGAGAAGAAACCTATTTGATTATTGTATCAAATAGGTTTCTTTTTGTTATTTATAATCGTTTTTGGTTGTTGATGATTATTTTTGAGTGTTTGTGGTTGATTTTTGCGATCGTTTTCATTATACTGTAATCAAAGAAGAGGTGAGTAAAATGTTAACTCCTGAACGTCATCAAATGATATTGCAACTTGTAAAAGAACAGAAAGTAGTTAAATTACAGCAATTAGTTGAAAGAACAGAAAGCTCTGAATCAACAATTCGTCGTGATTTAGCGCAATTGGAAAAACAAAGGTTATTAAAAAGAGTTCATGGTGGTGCCTCTGTTTTAACAGGAAAAGGACAGGAGCCAACGATGGTTGAAAAATCATCCAAAAACATTCAAATAAAACATCAAATTGCTAAGTATGCAGCTACTATTGTGGAACAAGGTGATTGTATTTATTTAGATGCAGGAAGTACAACATTTGAAATGATTCCATTTCTAATAAATAAAGATGTTACTGTCGTGACGAATGGACTTATGCATATTGAAGCTTTAGTTGAAAATAATATTCGTGCGTATTTACTAGGCGGAATGATGAAGAGTAGGACGAAGGCTTTAATTGGTGCGATGGCACAGGAAAGTATGCAGAAGTATCGCTTTGATAAATGTTTTTTAGGAGCGAATGGCGTACATGAACAGTTTGGTTTTACAACACCAGATCCAGAAGAAGCGCTTTTAAAACAAATGGCATTAACATTAGCGAACGAAGGGTATTTCTTAATTGATGAAAGTAAGTTTTCAGAAGTTGCGTTTGCGAAAATTGCTAATGTTGAAGATACAAATATTATTACAAACCATTTAGAAATTGATTTAGAAAAATATAAAAGACAAACCAATGTAATTGAGGCTGATAAACAATGATCTATACAGTTACTTTAAACCCATCTATTGATTATGTAGTACAAGTTAATTCTTTCGATTTAGGAACAGTAAATCGAGCAGAGAAAGATATGAAGTTTCCTGGTGGAAAAGGGATTAATGTTTCTCGCGTTCTTCATCGTTTAGGTGTTGGAAATGTTGCACTTGGATTTACTGGTGGATTTACTGGTCAGTTTATTCAAGAGGTATTACATGATGAAGGTGTAACAACAAATTTCGTCCAAGTAGATGAAGATACTAGAATTAATGTAAAGATAAAAGGGGAAGAAGAAACAGAATTAAATGGACAAGGTCCTATTGTGACAAAAGAGCAGTTCAGACAGTTAATGAACAAAATTGAAAGTATGCAACGTGGAGATTGTGTTGTACTTGCTGGAAGTGTACCGGCTTCTATTCCAAATACTTTTTATGAATCAATTGCTGCGTTTGGAGCTGAAAAAAGTATTCGTGTAGTAGTAGATGCAAGTGGAAGTGCACTGCAACATGTAATTAAAAATAAGCCATTTTTAATAAAGCCAAATCATCATGAACTTGGTGAGTTATTTGGAGTGGAGCTTTCAACAGTAGAAGAGATTTTACCGTATGGAAGAAAATTAGTCGAACAAGGTGTAGAGAACGTTATTGTATCAATGGCCGGAGATGGAGCTTTATTATTTACGGCAGAAGGTATATATGAAGCAACTGTTCCAAAAGGTGTTGTTATTAATTCAGTTGGGGCAGGAGATTCTCTCGTTGCTGGATTTGTAGGTAAATACGAACAGACAAAAGATATTGAAAAGGCATTCCAATATGGCGTTGCAACAGGGAGTGCAACAGCATTTTCGGCAGATTTATGTAAAAAGGAAAGAGTAGAAGAATTATTGTCGCAAGTAATTGTAGTTAAGCGATAGGGGGAAGTAACATATGAAAATTACAGAACTATTAAAAAGGGATACAGTCATTATGAATTTGACAGCTTCAAATAAAGAAGCTGTCATAGATGAATTAGTTGAGAAATTAAGTGTGGCAAATCGTTTAAATAGTAAAACGGAATTTAAAGAAGCTATTTTAAAGCGGGAGTCCCAAAGTACGACTGGAATTGGGGAAGGCATTGCCATACCTCATGCGAAGACGAAGGCTGTTAAGCAACCGGCGATTTGTTTCGGTAGAAGTGTAAGCGGTATCAATTATGAATCGCTTGACGGACAGCCTGCACATTTATTCTTTATGATTGCTGCAAGTGAAGGAGCAAATAATACACATTTAGAAACGTTGTCCCGTCTTTCTACATTATTAATGGATGAAGGCTTTCGCAAGCAATTATTAGAAGCAAAGGATGAAGAGGAACTTCTTCGCTTATTTGATGAAAAAGAGAATGAAAAAGAAGAAGAAGTTGAAGTAGCGAAACCAGAAGGGGATGAACCATACGTATTAGCTGTTACAGCCTGTCCGACTGGAATCGCTCACACATATATGGCTGCTGATAGTTTGAAAGCGAAAGCGGCAGAGTTAGGGATTGCGATTAAAGTTGAAACGAACGGATCAACAGGTATAAAAAACGGTTTAACGAAAGAGGATATTGAACGTGCAACGGCCATTATCGTTGCGGCAGATAAACAAGTAGAAATGAATCGTTTTGCTGGAAAACATGTCATTCAAGTGCCAGTAGCTGATGGGATTAGAAAAACGGAAAAGCTTCTTAATCGAGCTGTCAAACAAGATGCACCAATCTTTAAAGGTGTCAAAGAGAACGAGAAGGTAGAAAGTGTTGAGAAAGAAAAAGGGTTTGGGATTTATAAACATTTAATGAACGGTGTAAGTAATATGCTTCCGTTCGTTGTTGGTGGTGGAATTTTAATAGCGCTAGCGTTTTCGTTTGGTGGTATAAAGGCGGAAGGTCCATTAGCTGAATTGTTCATGTCTATTGGTGGAGGAAAAACAGGGGCGTTTTTATTCCTTGTACCAATTTTAGCTGGATTTATTGCGAGTTCTATTGCTGATCGTCCTGGTTTTATGCCTGGTGTTGTCGGAGGATTTTTAGCGGCACATGCGAATGCTGGATTTTTAGGTGGATTAATTGCTGGTTTCTTAGCTGGATATGTTGTTTTAGGATTGAAAAAATTATTTTCAGGATTACCAGCGCAGTTAGAAGGAATTAAACCTGTTTTGTTATATCCAGTCTTTGGGTTGTTAATTACAGGAGTTGTAATGCAAAAAGTAGTAAATCCACCTGTAGTAGCATTAAATGAAATGTTAACAGGATGGTTAAATGGTTTGAACGGTACAAATGCTATATTACTAGGTCTTATTTTAGGTGGTATGATGGCAATTGATATGGGTGGTCCAATTAATAAAGCGGCATTTACATTTGGTATTGCTGCAATAGAAGCGCAGAACTTTGGAGTTCACTCTGCTGTTATGGCTGGTGGTATGGTACCGCCACTTGCAATTGCATTTGCAACTACATTCTTTAAAACGAAGTTTACAGAAGCGGAACGTAAATCTGGTTTAACAAATTATATTATGGGAGCATCGTTTATTACAGAAGGTGCAATTCCATTTGCAGCTGCAGATCCGATTCGAGTAATTGTAAGTTGTGTTGTTGGTTCAAGTATTGCAGGTGCGTTATCTATGTTATTCCAAATTACATTACCGGCACCACATGGTGGGTTATTTGTTATAGCATTAGTAAATAAACCATTGCTATATATTTTCTCTATATTAGTAGGGACAGTTATTTCTGCTCTTATGATGGGAATTTGGAAAAAGAAAGTTAAATAACAAATGAAAAAGGAGTAGCTGCTATAAGCTACTCCTTTTTATTACAAAAAAAGAGATTAATAATTGGAGAATGATGTTTTATGGTAAAAGATGTAATGGAATATGATTTTTTTGTAACAAAAAAGTAATACTGTAATTTTTTTTGGAAAAAAATTTTCATGCTTGTATGTGGAAAATATATGAAAAATATTGGAGTTTCTATTGAAAATGCATTTTATTAATATGGAAATTTATGTTACAACTCGTTAATCGTATATTACGAATGCTTTGTAATTGTGTGATTTCTAAAAAACTAAAAAATCTGTTGCTATAATGAAAATACGAAAACAAAGCAAATGGAGGCTATTCATGAAAAAATTATTAGGTATAGCAACAGCGGCAGTTTTTGGTCTTGGGATTTTTGCAGGTTCTGCGAACGCAGAAACGATTGTAACAACAGACGTATTAAATGTGAGAGAAAACCCAAATGTAGAGTCAAAGCTTGTAGGTAAAATGTTAAGTGGAAATAAATTAGATGTTATAAATACAGAAAACGGATGGTCGAAAATTAAATTAGACGGTAAAGAAGCATTTGTAAGTGCTGAATTTACTAAAAGTACGTATTATGTAACGGCGAACGTATTAAATGTTCGTGCTGGAGCGAATACTGATTCTGAAATTCTTGGTAAATTTAATAAAAATGATTTGATTGAAACGACAAATCAAGTTCAAAATGAATGGTTACAATTCGACTACAATGGAAAAGTTGCATATGTTCACGTACCATTTTTAACAGGAGAAGCACCTGTGATTGAAAAGAAAGAAGTCGTAACTCAAGAAGAACCGGCTAGAGTAAATCCGTCGGTTAAAAATAATACGGCAGTTAAGAGCAAAGAGTCTGTTAAAAATGTAGAATCAAGTAAGCCTGTAGCAAAAGAAAAGCCAGCTGCGAAACCAGTTAAGAAATCTGCTGAAACCAATGCACCTGCTGGCGGTCGTGAAATAACAGTAGAAGCGACGGCGTATACAGCAAATCCGAGTGAGAATGGTACGTATGGTGGTCGTGTATTAACTGCAATGGGGCATGATTTAACAGCGAATCCAAATATGAAAGTAATTGCTGTTGATCCAAAGGTAATTCCACTTGGATCGAAAGTATGGGTAGAAGGATATGGAGAAGCGATTGCTGGAGATACTGGTGGTGCGATTAAAGGAAATCGTATTGATGTATTAGTGGGCTCAGATGGTAGTGCTAATAGCTGGGGCCGTAAGTCTGTAAAAGTGAAAATTATACAATAGTGTATATGTATTAATTTAAAAAGCGGTTGCTTGAAAATATGTAAGCAACCGCTTTTTATGGATTATTGAAAGGGATAAATAGTTTTACCTGTAAGAATTTTATATGCACTGCAAAATTGAGTCTGCATATACTCTGTATTTTTATTTTCTGGATGTAATGTTGTTTCTTGGAGCGTAGAATGAAAAGAACGTAGCAAACAATTTAGAGCGAAGTATAATTCTTCTTGTGAACAGTTTTGTTCTTTTGTAGCAGTGGCTAAAATGAGGTCTTTTGTTAAAGATGAAAAATTGATGGTGGATTGTTTCATAGTCAACTCATCCTCTCAAAGCTATTTTTTATCATGTGTATGCAGAATTGGACAAACTATGTTCTTTTTTTATGTGAAATTTCATGTACCATGATGAAAGAACTTGCAATCGTACCGTTAAAATTGTTAAGATTGGATATAATCAATAGATGGAGTATATTACATAAAGAGAGTTGAATGATATGGGAGAAATGCAACGCGAAAAGGTTGCTGTCATCATTGGACCAACTGCTGTTGGAAAGACGAAGTTAAGTATTGACCTTGCCAAAGCGTTGAATGGCGAAATTATAAGTGGAGATTCCATGCAGATTTATCGCACGATGGATATTGGAACCGCAAAGGTGACAAAAGAAGAGATGGACGGAATTCCACATTATATGGTCGATATAAAAGATCCGGAAGATTCATTTTCCGTCGCAGAATTTCAAGAACGTGTTCGTAAACATATTCGAGAAATTACAGAGCGGGGTAAATTACCGATTATTGTTGGTGGAACCGGTCTTTATATACAATCTGTTTTATTCGATTATCAGTTTACAGATGATGCTGGTGATGCTATATACCGAGAGCAAATGGAAAAGCTAGCTCAAGAACGTGGTGTGGAATATGTACATGAAAAATTGCAAGAAGTAGATCCAGAAAGCGCGGAGCGTATTCATGCTAATAATGTGCGTCGTGTCATTCGGGCGTTAGAAATTTTCCACACGACGGGCGAAAAAATGAGTGATCAACTCGAAAAACAAGAAAACGAGTTATTATATGATGTTTCATTAATTGGCTTGACAATGGATCGAGAAATGCTATACGATCGCATTAACTTACGAGTGGATTTAATGATGGAACAAGGTTTATTAGAGGAAGTAGAAGGGCTGTATAATCGTGGGATAAGAGATTGTCAATCTATTCAAGCGATTGGGTATAAAGAGGTATATGATTATTTTGAGAATCGTGTCTCTTTAGAAGAAGCGGTATCACAATTAAAGACGAATTCACGTCGTTATGCAAAACGTCAATTAACGTGGTTCCGTAATAAAATGGATGTCACATGGTTTGATGTTACAGATGGTGAAAAAACGTCAGAAATTTTACGATACATAGAAGGAAAGTTACAACTAAAGTCGAATAATAGTAAGTAGAGAAAAAGAGGAGGATTCGACATGAAGCAATCAATCAATATTCAAGATCAGTTTTTAAATCAACTCCGTAAAGAAAATACGTTTGTTACGCTGTACTTATTAAATGGTTTCCAGCTTCGTGGATTAATTAAAGGATTTGATAATTTTACAGTCCTACTGGAAACAGAAGGTAAGCAACAGCTTATTTATAAACATGCAATTTCTACATTCGTACCACAAAAAAATGTTTCGATTGAATTAGAGTAGTAATGAATTATTGTACATAACAAAAAAAGAGCGAGTTTCTCGCTCTTTTTTTATTTGTCCTAAACAAATACATAGTGATATTTAAGCGATTCTAAATACAGTAAGGCGAATGTTAGTATTTCCTGTTGTGGGGATCGTAATCTCGTTAAGAGTAGATTGGACAGAGATGTTTGCACCAGCGGCTAACGTTTCAATTGTAGTAAATGAAAGTGAGTCGCCTATTAAATTTGAAGAGAAGTTGTCAGTTGCGACTGCTCCATTAATTGAAATTCCTACTCCAAGTGGAGCACATCCTGGCGCAGTTGTAGCGATGGATACGCTAATTACATAAATGCCAGCGTTAATAACAGTAACTGTATTTGTGCCGTTAAAGATCATATTGTTTACGTTAATTGCAGTACTAAAAATAAAGTTATTAAATTGCAGTACTGTTTGTTGAATGTTATTTGTTACAACAATTGTTGCTACAGGGAAGCTAGGTCCAGTAGGTCCAGTAGGTCCAGTAGGTCCGCCAGAAGGTCCGGTTGGTCCAGTAACTCCTATACCAGTAGCGCCAGTGGCACCCGTTGGTCCTTGGATACCTTGAACACCTTGAGGTCCCGTGGCACCGGTAGCACCAGTAGCACCTGTGTTACCTTGAACGCCTTGAGGTCCGGTAGCACCAGTAGCCCCCGTGTTACCTTGAACGCCTTGAGGTCCGGTAGCGCCAGTAGCGCCTGTGTTACCTTGAGCGCCTTGAGGTCCAGTGGCACCAGTAGCCCCCGTGTTACCTTGAATACCTTGAGGCCCGGTAGCGCCTGTATTACCTTGAGCACCTTGAGGTCCGGTAGCCCCCGTGTGACCTGGATTACCTGGAGCACCGGTAGCGCCGGGCGTGCCCGTCGCACCGGGAGGACCGGGGGGGCC